>JAFUQJ010000005.1 GCA_017480995.1 Alphaproteobacteria bacterium | reverse complement strand
GTGGATTCCGGCTTCAGAATCAAGCATACGCCGCGCTATATTGAAATCGCCTACAAAAAAGAAGGTTACCTCGGCGAAAAGATTATGGTCAACACCGAATACGACGGCCTGACCGCGCTGCTCAGCATCAACACATACGACAGCAACAACAACCGCGAGCTGGCGCGGGCAACCGTGGTCTGGCGCGAACGCTAAGACAGGTGCTCGTACAAGACCTTGCAGCCGAGCAAAATGAGAATAACGCCGGCGGCCTGCTCCAGATAACAGGTTTTGAGCTTTTTGAAAAAGCGGCAGAGATTAAAGCCCGCCAGCGAACAGACAAAAGTCGTGGCGCCGATAATCAGCGCCGAAGAGAAAACCGGCGCTTTGACAAAGTAAAGCATTGAACCGCTGACAGAGGCGTCTATCGACGTGGCGAGGCCGACAACGAGCAAAACCCTGAATGACAGATTTTTGCTGAGCTTTTCCTTGTAGTCGCAGCCGCGCAGAGAATCGACAATCACCTTCAGACCGAGCGTCAGAAAAACAAAAAAGGCTATCCAATGGTCAACCTGCTCAATCAGACGATAGACGCCGCGCGCGCCGTACCAGCCGAGAATCGGCATGACAAACTGTCCGAACGCCGTGGCGCCCGCCACTTTGAGCGCAGCCGTCCGGCGCTTCTGCCGAATGATGAGGCCGTAGGAAAAAGAAACGACAAAGGCGTCCACCGCCAAAGCCAGCGCCAGTAAAAAAATATCTGCCAAATTCATTTTGCTCTCCGTTGATTAGGGCTGGATTTTTGGATTGTCCCGGCTATAATGCTTTTGAACACGGAGTTTTTTATGAAAGATTACAGCGAAGACCATCTGCTTGACCGCAAAGTCAAAATTTTTCAGCCGGACGACGGATACCACGCCTCCAGCGATGCTGTTTTGTTAGCATCGGCCGTTGTCGATGTCAAGCGGAATGACAGCATTCTCGACGTCGGCTCGGGAACGGGCGCCGTGTCTTTGTGTCTGGCGCAGAGGCTCAAAGACAAGAACATATCCGTCTGCGGGCTCGAGATTCAGCCGCGGCTGGCCGAGCTGGCGAACCTGAGCGCGGCGGCAAACGGGTTTGACTTTGTCAAGTTTATCAATGCCGACATCAAAGACTGCCCGCTGCCGTTTTGCTCTTTTTCTCACGTTGTCAGCAACCCGCCTTATGCCGAAAAAGACCTGCCCTCGCCGAACGGCAGCAAATCGGCCGCGCATAATTTTTCGAGCGTGCCCAATCTCGGCGAATGGATAAAGTTCTGCATCAAGATGATCCGGCCGCAGGGGTATTTTTATATGATCAACCGCGCCGAGGCGCTGAGCGAAATTTTGTATCACCTGCACGGCAAACTCGGCGGAATCCGTATTTTGCCGCTGACGTCCAAAAGCGGACAAAACGCCAAGCGCGTGATCGTGACGGCGCGCAAAGACTGCAAAGCGCCGACAATCTTGTGCCCGCCGCTGACGATTCATACCCCCGGGGGCGGACACACGCCCGAAGCCGAGGCGCTTCTGCGCGGCGGACAAAGCATATCTTCCTTCGTTTAGCATTTGACTATTTTTCAGCTTTTGTTATATTGGTTCCGGTACCCGAAGCGGTACGGAGCTTTCAACGGCTCTTATAGCGTACGGTGTTAGGATATAACATCGTCAATTTGTTATCTGCTCAACACGGATAACAATGAATATATCCCCGATCCTGACCGGTCGGGGAGCTTTTGGCGTATGTTCAGGAGTTTTCGGACTTCAAAGGCCAAAAGAGTCATTTTACGCTATATGATTGTTGAACTCTCCGACCACCTTTGGACAAAGGTGGTTTTTCTTTTACCAAAAGGTCAGGAGTTTAACAAAGATTATGACAAAAGAACTGCATCTGTTTATTTTATGGGAAAAAGCCCGTGGCAGACAAACAGAAATCCTTAACGACATCAAACAACACCTGCAAATTCTCGAATGTTACGACGTCCGCTGGAGCAAAAACAAGGTTACCGAAAACTTCAGCCGCTTTTACGGCCAGAAGCTCGACAGCATCGCGGCCAAGAAAAAGCACTGCGGCGGCGGGCGGTTTTTGCTGATTACGGTGTTGGACAACGCGCCGGACTACCGGCTGACCGAAACTTCGCGCGGGCACGAGCTCGTCAACGTCAATATGTTTGCCCTCAAGGAAAAATACCGCAAAATGACCGGCGGCGGTCATAAAATCCATGCCACCAACTCAACGACGGAAACGGATCATGACCTTACGCTGCTGCTCGGCAAAAACAGCGCCGATTATCTGGCGGCCCTGCCGAAGCAGAGAAGTACGGAAATCATCATGCTGAACAGAGACCTGACCGGAGCCGGCGGCTGGCAGAATCTCGAAGAGGCCTTTTATGTTCTCAACAACACGGCGCCTTATGTCGTCCTGCGCAATTACGAAACGCTGCCGCTGGAATTTGACGCCTCAAAGCACGGCGACATCGACATCCTGACCGTAAATCCGTTCAATACCGCGCTGCTGCTCAATGCGCAAAAAGTATTCAAGGAAAAATACCGCGTCCATTATCAGACAACGGTTGCCGGGCAGCCCGTGCGCTGGGATATCCGCTTTTTGGGCGACGATTATTATTGCCATGCCTGGGAGAAAGAAATTCTGGACAACCGCCGGCTGCACAAAGGCTTTTACATTCCCGACGTCGAAAACGCTTTTTATTCGCTGGCATATCACGTGCTCTATCACAAAAACAAAATTGCCGGCGATTATTACGACAAAGCCGCGCGGCTGCTGGACGACGCCGGTCTGACGGAAGACGCGGCCGCGATTGACGTCCCCTGCCCGTTTGACGCTTATTTTGCGCTGCTGCAAAAATTTATGCGCGAAAAAAACTACTGTTTTTCGACGCCGCGGGACAAATCGGTGCTGCATAATCCTGTTCTTGCGGAATTTGAAAAATGCGCCGCCGTTTTGCGCGGGAAATTTGCGCTGACAGATGTCCGGCCGATTATGATAAACCATTACGGCGGCTCGCAGTATATTTATTTCCGCGCTTCGGACAACGGCAGGCCGCTGTTTGTCAAATGGGGCGGAATCGGCGACACCTGCAAAAACGAATTTGTTTACGCCGACAAGTTTTATCGTCTTAACCCACGCAATTTTGTCCGGCCGCGTTTTTACCGCTGCGACGGCGCCGTCAAATTCGTCGCCATGGATTATGTCGAAGGCGTGTCTTTGGAAAAACTTTTGGCCGAAAACAAAGTCACCGCGGAGATGCAAAAGGAGCTGGCGTCTCAGATGAAAGACATCGCCGCGACGCTGCTGGAAGCGCGCTGCGTTCATCGCGACATCCGGCCGGCAAACTTTATCTGGACGACGGACCGGCGCCTCTGCCTGATTGACAACCAGTTTACCGTCAGCGCCGACAAATACCGCGAATGCAAAACAATCAGAGACAAGCCTTACATCATCGGCGCGCTGGGCAGCAGATACGCTCTGGGAAAATTCAAATGGGACGACATGTATTCTTTCGGAAAAATGCTTCGCGGCCTCGGCTTGGCCCAGCAAGACGACGCGGCGGCTTTTTTTGCCGCCAACTGCGGAAAACTGCGCATCACTCTGCGTCGGCGCAAGCTCGTTTTGCTGCAAAAACGTCTTTGGAAGCTCCTTTCCCGCCTTTTGCCCCGCAAGGCCTGGCGGCGGGCGGCTCTGCAGAAGATAAGGGCTTGACAGATAATTATTTTCCTTTTATAAGCAGAGTGTCCGAGAGTTCCCGGTACGGGAGCTTTAATTAATAATAACAGGTTTGAAAACCTGACTAACCGGAGAAAACAAATGAAACGCACATATCAACCCAGCAAGCTGGTAAGAGCTCGTCGTCACGGCTTCCGCACCCGCATGGCCACCGCCGGCGGACGCAAGGTTCTGGCCGCGCGCCGCGCAAGAGGACGCAAGAGACTCTCTGCCTAAGCAAATGGAAGTTCTTGTCTTAAAAAAGAGAAAAGAATTTGTCAGAGTCGCCAAGGGATTAAAGGTGGTTATGCCGTCGTTAATCCTTCAGGCGGCTCAAAGTTTATGCAGAGAAGGCAAGCGGCTCGACAAAGACTGCTGCTACCTCGGCTATACCGCCACCAAAAAAATCGGCAAAGCGCACCTGCGCAACCGCACCAAACGCCGGCTGCGGGCCGCGGCGGCACCATTGTTCAAGCAAAAAGGCCGCGGTCTGACCGATTATGTGCTTATCGGCCGCTACAACACCGCGTCCGTCGATTTTGCCAGGCTTCAGGCCGACATGGAAAAAGCGCTCGCCGAGATAAACCGGCTGTTTAACAAGCCCAAAGAGAAAAAGAATGATAAAACGGCTCATGATTTGGCTGATTAGGTTTTATCAGAAAGGAATTTCCCCTTTTTTGCCGCATGTCTGCCGTTATAAACCGAGCTGCTCGGAATATTTTGTTCAGGCGCTGACAATTCACGGCGTTTTGAAGGGCTCGTATCTCGGCATAAGGCGAATCCTGCGCTGCCATCCCTGGGGCGGCCAGGGATATGATCCGGTTCCGCCGAAACAAAAATCCCCAAAATAATAAGTTGCCTTAAAGGCTTGCTTTGCCCCGGAAATTATAATAAATATAACAAAGCTGTTTAAGTTATGAGGAGTTTTAGTCAATGAAAGAAGATATGAAGGGACTCTACGCCGCCATTCTGCTGTCGATGGCCGTTATTTTTGCCACCAACTGGCTGTTTCCCAAAAAAGACGCCGCGCAGTCGAACGCTGCCGAGCCGGTCAAAGCGGAGCTTACGGCCAAGCCGGCGGCGGAAGAAACCCCGGCCGCCGTTTCTTCGGACATTGCCGCCGTGCTCAAAGCCGACAAACGCATCAGCTTTGACAACGCCGCGGTGCGCGGTTCCATTCGCGTAAAAGGCGCGCGCTTTGACGAACTGTATCTCAACAAATACAAAAAAACGCTCGAGCCCGGCAGCGAAGACGTCGAACTCCTGGCGCCGGCGCAGACCAAAGCTCCCTATTATGCCGAATTCGGCTTTATCGACGCGGACAACAAGCTCAAACTCCCCGACAGCGAAACGCTCTGGACCGTCAAAGGCGGCAAGCTCACGCCGCAGACGCCGGTCGTTTTGGAATGGAACAACGGTCAGGGCCTCAAATTTGTCCGCAAAATCAGTCTGGACGACAATTATATGTTCAAAATCGAACAATCGGTCGAAAACAACGGCGGCGCCAAAGTTACCCTTTATCCCTACGGACTGATTAACAAGACCTATGTCGAGGGCGAAAACACCACCCGCGTGGTTCACGAAGGAATGAGCGGCGTTTTGGATTCCACCCTCAAGGAAATCAAATACAGCGCGCTTAAAGACGACAAAAAAGAAGAATTCAAAAGCAAAGGCGGCTGGGCCGGATTTTCCGACCATTACTGGTTCTCCGCGCTGATTTTGAACAACGGCCAGAAAAGCAGCGTCAAATTTTCGCAAACCGGCGAGAACAGATACCAGACCGATTTTGTCGGCGCGCCGCTCAGCATTGAGCCCGGCAGCGTCGGCACCGCCGAGCACCGGTTTTTTGCCGGCGCCAAGGAAATTACCCTGCTTGACAAATATTCCAAAGACCTGCACATCGACAAATTTGATTTGGCGGTCGACTTCGGCTGGTACTACTTCCTGACCAAACCGTTTTTCTATATTCTGGACTTTTTATACAAGCTCATCGGCAACATGGGCTGGGCGATTTTGCTGTTTGCGGCGCTTTTGCGGCTGGCAATGTTCCCGGTGGCCAACAAGTCTTACGAGAGCATGTCGAAGATGAAAAAGGTTCAGCCGAAAATCCAGTCTTTGCAGGAAAAATACAAAGACGACAAGATGAAGCTGCAGCAGGAAATGATGGAACTTTACCGCAAGGAAAAAATCAATCCGGCGTCGGGCTGTCTGCCGATGCTGATTCAGATCCCGGTCTTCTTCTCGCTGTATAAGGTTCTGAACATTGCGATTGAAATCCGCCACGCGCCGTTTGTCGG
>JAFUQJ010000050.1 GCA_017480995.1 Alphaproteobacteria bacterium | reverse complement strand
TGCACCGATGTTTTGTCTATATTTGTACACAGACAAATATACATTTTAAATTATCCGATATGAAAATCTTAAAAAAATTTGCAGATCTGTTTTCCGAGAAAACAACTGCGCAAGAACAATCTGCCGAAACGCAGACAGTAGAACACCCGCAGACCGAAGACGGCCCCAAAGATCCGCCCTGTACGGTTTATTCCTTCGGAGAACTCGAATACCCGGCGTTCATCCCGCAGCCTCTGCTCAGTTTCTACCTGATGAAAAAGGCCGTGGAAAACCGAAGCTATGCCTGCGGAGACATATCCATGGTCAAGGCCGTCAGCCTTTTTCACCCGCAATCAAGCGCTTTCATCCGCACGGTATTTGCCATAAAAGAAGAAAAAGGCTATGTCTGGGCTGAAGTCGGCTCGCGCCAGGTAAATTTTTCCAGGCCCGAAGCCTTCATCTACCGCCCCGCCGGCAGTTTCAGAATCCGCATCAGGCAAAAGGATGACAAGACCAGCTACGTCGCAGTCTGCGAGTACAAAAAAGAGAAAATCCGCGTCACGGCAATTGTCGAAGAAGTGCTGACGCCTCCGACTGACGCTGACCGCGAACGATTCGTCCGCTGCAAAAAACTTCCCTGCAGTCTGGAAGAGGCCGCCGCATTTGTCGAAAGCCTCGGATAAATCCGCATTGCAAAAACGACAAAAAAGCCCCGCTGCAAACACAGCCGGGCTTTTTTCGTTGAAAAATGCAAAATAAAAATCCAACAGGTGCGGCAGATAAAGAAAAGCCGGTCGCCCAACGTACAAAAAGGTGCATGACCGGCCGGCTTATCCGCAATTTCCGTATTCAGTTGCCCGCAGAGCGGATTTTTCCAACCGAAGACCACATCTTCTCAATACTGTAAAATTCTCTCACCTCGGGGCGAAAAATATGAACAATCACGTCAAACGCGTCAATCAGCACCCAGTCCGCCTTTTCCTTCCCCTCGGCAACGGACTTAAACTTGGCTTCTTTGAGCTTAAGCTGAATATTGTCGGCCAAAGCCGCCACCTGACGATTGGAACCGCCGCTTGCAATTACCATATAATTGGCAATCGAAGTCTTGCCCTGCAAGTCCATTACCACGATATCCTGCGCCTTGCCGTCTTCCAGAATCTTGGTAATAATGTCCAAAATCTGTTCGGCTTCGGCCTGAGACTGCGCTGTTGTTGTCTTTTTTACCACTAAAATCTCTCCTTGTTTTATACCGGTGACCACGGTTTGTTTTCCGGCTCAACCACGATCTTGACCTCTTCGGGTTCTTTCCGGCTTCTGTCTCTGGTTATATACTGATTCACTTCGCGAAGGCAATCAAAAAGTCCTTGTTTTGCCACTGCCGAAATCACAAAAACTTTTTTGCCGGTCGCTTTTTCAAGCGCCTTTTGCTTTTTACCCATATCTTCTGGCTCCACCGCATCAGCCTTGTTCAGAACAACGACTTCGGGCTTGCGCGCCAAAATGTCGTTATACAAATCAAGCTCGCGGCGGATAGCCTTATAAACGCTCACCACGTCTTCTTCCGTCGCGTCAATCAGATGCAGCAGGGCCGAACACCGCTCGACATGCTTCAAAAAGCGGTCGCCCAGACCGACGCCCTCGTGCGCGCCTTCAATCAACCCCGGAATATCGGCAATCACCATTTCATAATTGTCAACCCACGCTACTCCGAGGTTCGGATGCAGAGTCGTAAACGGATAATCGGCAATCTTCGGCCGCGCCGCCGTCACCACCGACAAAAAAGTCGATTTTCCGGCATTGGGCATTCCGACCAGACCGACGTCGGCAATCACCTTCAGACGCAGCCATACCCATTTTTCTTCCCCCGGCCAGCCCGGTTCGGCATATCGCGGCGCCTGATTGACCGCGGTTTTAAACTGGGCGTTGCCGCGGCCGCCGTCACCGCCTTTGGCAATCAAAAAGCGCTGTCCGGGTTCGGTCATGTCGACAATCAGCGTTTTTTGGTCATCGGCCAAAATCTCCGTTCCCACCGGCACCTTGATGACAATGTCTTCGCCTTTGGAGCCGGTTTTGTCCGCTCCCATGCCGTTGTGCCCCTTTTTGGCCTTAAAATGCTGGTGATACCGAAAGTCGATCAGCGTGTTCAGATTCGCCACCGCTTCGATATAAACGCTGCCGCCCTTGCCGCCGTCGCCGCCGTTGGGACCGCCGAATTCGATATATTTTTCGCGCCGGAACGAGACGCATCCTGCGCCGCCGTCACCCGATTGGATATATATTTTCGCCTGGTCTAAAAACTTCATTTCCGCCTCAATCAGCTTTTTTTGAAAAGTAAAGGGGATGCACTGACACCCCCTCTAAACTTATAATTCCTTTTAGCGCAGAATCAACTATTCGCAGACAACGGAAACAACCGTTTTGTTGCCGGCTTTTTTGGAAAATTCTACCTTACCTTCGGCAATCGCGAAGATAGTGTGGTCTTTACCCATACCGACATTGGCGCCCGGATGATACTGGGTACCGCGCTGACGAACAATGATGTTGCCCGGAATAACGGCCTGGCCGCCGGCTTTTTTCAAGCCCAGACGACGACCGATGGAATCACGTCCGTTATTGGAACTGCCGCCGGATTTCTTATGTGCCATGATTAAATCTCCTTAAACCTGAACTTATTTACCGCAGACATCGGTAATTTTTACCAATGTGATCGACTGTCTGTGGCCGTTTTTACGACGATAGTTTTGCCTTCTTTTCTTTTTGAAGACGATAATTTTGGCATCTCTGGCCTGTTTCAGAATAGTTGCCTTAACGCTGGCGCCGGCAACCAGAGGATTGCCGATGGTGTCGCCCATGGCCAAAACTTCGTTGAAAACAACTTCTTTACCTTCTTCACCGGCAAGTTTTTCAACTTTTACAACGTCGCCAGAGGTAACTCTGTACTGTTTTCCGCCGGTTTTAATTACTGCATACATATTTATTCACCTTTATATTTTTAAACATAAAACGTTGCTTTGCAATATACATAAGTTTTTCGCGCTGTCAATAAGAATCTCAACAAAATTTTAAAATACCCGCCCGGTCCGCGGCAAACGCCGCAACCTAAGGCCGCCCTAGCGCTCTTCCCGTTTTTGTTCGCGTTCGAGCACCCGAAACAGCTCCGGCCGCATGAAACGTCCGCTCCAAATCCCTCTTTTGGCTTTTTGGGCTTCGGCCTCGTCGGCGGCAAAATCCTTCAGATATCTGGTATAAGCCACCGCCTGGCCGCGGCGTACCATCTCGCGGTTGACATTGAGCTCCCCGGCATGGCAAATCGAAACTTCGCGCTTGTAACGATCGGTCTTGCGCCTGACGCACTCAACCCCGTCCTTTACCAGAGCCGCCAAAGTCTCCTTGGATTTCCGGCCGCAGTCATAAAGACGGTTTTGCGCGTCAAAACACTTTTGGTTATACTCCGGCGCGTCGATTCCTTCCAAACGAATGTCACGCCCGTCAATCAGCAGACTGTCGCCGTCCACGGCAATGACTTCCGCCCGCACCGCCATACTCCAGCATAACGCCGGCAATAACGCCATTATCTTTTTCATCGGAATACCTCTTGAGAGGCATTTTGACCGCATTCGCGCCGAAATGCAAGTTTAATCGGTCCCGGGCGGCCAAAATACATTGAATAACCTTAAAAAAACTTTTGGTATTTCGTGTTCTTTGTCATAAGATAAGACATAATTTTTGTAACAAGGATTAATGATGCTGAAAAATATCTCCAAAAGTATTCTTTTCTTAGGCGCGGTTTCCTGCCTCGCCGGCTGCGAATACTTTCGCACCCGCACGCCGCAGGACATCCTTCGCGATCCTTTTGCGCCGAGCGCTTCCGAATACGCCGAACAGGGACGCCGCATGCAGCCTTACGTCAAGGCGCCGAGTTCCGTTGTCGTCTGCCGTTCGCACCAATGCGCGCCGGCCAAACTGTCCATGTCCAAGGAATACATTTACAACAGCCTTCTGCATCTGTTTGACAACAACAATTATCAAAAGGCGCTCATCTGTCAGGGAGATCCGGCATCGCACGTCTGCCTCGAAAACTATATCACACTGCCGATTACCGCCGGCATCACGCCGACCAACGCTTATATCGACCACGTAAAAATTACCGACGTCATTATCGGCAAAAAAGCCAACAGAGTTAACCTTATCCTAAATTACAACCTGACATACGGCGGTCAGGTTCCCGACTGCACGCCGTCCAAGAGCATCGTCTTTGCCAAAACGATTGACCATGTCCTTCTCGAAGACGCCGGCTATACCTGCAAAATGACCACCATCGGCCAAAGCACCGTAAAGACCGTGCTGGCAATTGACTACATTGACCTGGATTACGGTTATATCGGCGGCTTTTATTCCATCGGTATTTCCGGCCCGGCTTACGGCGGCGGCAACGGATACATGATTCTGCGCCTGCCCAAAAACGCCTATCCGCTCACGCCGCAGCTGCAAAACCCGGCGCCGAAAAAAACCGGCAAAGGTCCCCGCGCCATTGCCGAATACAAAGGGCAGGCCGAAACGTCGGGCCACGGACTTGGCAACGTCGAAGTCTTTCCGATCAGCAAGGAATAAAAAAAGACCTCTCGGCGAGAGGTCTTTTTTTTATGCGCCGTAACTGAAATACCGCACGCTCCGGTAAATCAGGATTCGTTCAATCCCGCTGAACGCGCAGCGGTTCTGCCCGTAGCGGATAGCGCCGCTTGAACTGGGCAGGGCGCCGTTTCTTATCTGATATTTGCGCACGTCTTCCAGACTCATCGTCAGCCCGTTGTCAAATTCGGCCAGCCAGCCGTAACTGTCGTATCCCGCATTGACGTGAATAATCCGCCGCGCGGCGTCACCGCTGATTGTCTCGGGCAAATCGTTTTTTGAAATCTCAAACATCTCGTCATGAACCGAGCCGCTGTACCATTTTACAAAATTGGCATTGCTTTCCGCAGCCGCGCCGCCGTTTGCCGCAGCGTCGACAACCGCTGCTGCCGCAGCCGTTTCGGCCCCGGATAAAGAAAAAGCGTTTTCTCCGGCGCCGGCGGTTTCCGCAAAAGACGGCGTTTCCGCTTCAAAGAGCGGATTTTCGCCGGCAAGACTGTTCTCTTCGCTGAAATCGGCCTCCTCTGCCGGCTGTTCCGCCTCATTGGCCGCATTAAGCCAGGAAGCCCCGCCGTCAGCCTCGCCTTCCGCTGCCGGCAACGCGCCGCCTTCTTCCGTTTCCCAAATTGCCGGTTCATCCGGCGTATTCAAATCGGCTTCGACAGCCTCGGGCGCAAAACTGTTTTCCTCAGACACTTCCTCTGCGGAATTCTCGCCTCCGGCCAGCCAGGCGTTTTCGGAAACAGGCGTATCCTCCGGCGTTTCGCTGTCCGCCAGCCAGCCGCCGCCCGCGGCAGACTCTGCTGCGACCGGTTCGGTTTCTTCCGGCGCCGGTACACTCTCTTCGGCCAGCCAGCCGCCGGACGACGGTTCCTCAATAACCGTTTCCGCCGCGGCCGTGTCTTCAACCGAAATCTCTTCTGCGGCATCCTCTCCGCCGGCCGTTTCTTCCATAGCGCCGACAGGCCCGAAAGCAGCTGCATCCTCTGTCTCCGCAGCCGTCCCGTCCGCCTGCGGCAGAACGTCTGCGGCCGTCTCGCCGGAAAACGGCGTTTCCGCAGAAATTTCTCCG
>JAFUQJ010000049.1 GCA_017480995.1 Alphaproteobacteria bacterium | reverse complement strand
TTTTATTGTTGTTTCCATGGAAGCGGCCAACAGCCGGGAGCTCAAACCATCGTCAAAAACGTAACCGTCGCGCGTCACGATAATTTTCCAATGACGGTTAACGCATTCGTTGATTAACTTTTGGATGTTTTGCAGAGAATTTCCCAAATTGCAGACCTCGGAAATCAGCAAAACGTCTCCCGGCTTCATTTTCCGCAAAACAGCCGTAACAGATTTGCCGGCACACCACTTATCAATTGTCCGGCCGGACATTTGAGCATATTTCAGCAAATCTGCGCGCTCTTTTTCGTTTTCAACCTGCTGAATCTCGTTCTTTCCCGAATTTCGGACGTATGCATAAATCATTTAAGCAAAATCCTATTTCGATATTTATGCCGAAAATTCTGACGCCATTTTGGGGATGGAATGAAACAGCAAACAATGCGTATCAACCAATCGGGAAGAAACCGCGGAACAGGTATCTTGATTTCGGGAGTAACAGGAGCTTTTTCTATTATCCTCATTAACCGATCAATATTATTCGCGGAGAAATACCGGAGTGCTACTTTTTGTAAAGCTAACCGTTGAGAAACAGCTTTATCAAAACCATTTTTTATTTCCTCGGCAATCTCTTTGGCAGAAAGTTTTTTACATGTCGTGCGACCGGAGAAGTTCTTTTCTGCCTCTTTATCTAAATTTTCAAGATTAATATATCCGCATCCGCCAAATTTATCATATTCAAAAACAGGGATGCACATTCCCAAAGCATATTGAACCGTTTTGCCAATACTGATTATTAAATCATATTGTGACAACAAATCGGGAGTAATCTCTTTTTGCCCATATTCTGAGCCGATAAAATCGACAACAATATTATCAAGATATTGCGGCAAAAGCGTCAATTCATTCGGAATGTGATTGGAGATAACCGCAATATTTTCTAGTTTTGAAACCGAGGAAGAACGAATAAAATTATTTGGGATAAAATTAGGCAGTATAAAAATTTTAGACGGAGAAACATTTTCAACACCGACTATTTTTCGCTTAGTTTCTTCAGAATTAACAACCACGACAGGCAATTGTTCATGAAACGGAGCAGGTTTCTCGAGTTCTGCAAAAGGACTTAAAACGACATTTATGATTTTCTTATATTTTAAAGACTTTCGGAGTAAATATATTAGAATCGGAGCATGTAATGCAAAAATGACATCCCAAATTATATTATGGGGCAAATCGTTTAACAGACAGAGTTCAATCCCTTTTTGCTTTGCCGACAAAGCAATTTGATCCGAAACATTGGGAGAGGCTATATAGATACAAATATTATCATATTTTGACAGTAAATATTCGGCCATTTCAAATATATAAACTTGGCTTCCTGAAAAATAATTACAATAATATGCAGTAAAAAGGATATATGTTTTTGTCATAACTAAATATCCTATGCTAAATATCATATTCTTTGGAAATAACGGCAACCGGAATTTTGCAGATTTTGATAATCCGGTGCCCCGACTTGGTGGTTTTGTCCTGATAAGCAAAGCGTTTCAAAGAAAAAATTATTCTTTTGAAAAAATAAACAAAATAATCCTTCATCATAAATTTTTTAATTTCTTTATTGGGCATTTGATAAATTAATTTGAGCCTTGACTGCTTAGAGGCATTACCAAGAGTAAAAATCTTTTTTTTGATAAGCGGGGAATTGGCTTTTAGCAATAAACGGCCAAAATAACTTGGGTTATGCCTTCCGCTGTCAATCGGACAATAAACGTCAAAACGAAAGTTTCCTTTTTCTATCAGCAGCCGGGACAACCCGACTTCGTATTTGCTCACCACATCCCAAAAAGTTTTTTCTCCGGCAACCGATTCGAAAAAGCGCTCAAACAAAGCCGAGGTAAAAACCTGTCTTGCGAAAACCAGAAAATAACTCTGCACATGCTCCCAATCTTCCTCGCAGTTTTTGGTAACGCCCCAAAAGTCGACGTCTCTTTTGCCCATAGCGGCAAACATCTGCGCAAACGGAAACACCGGACCGTAACAGCTGTCGTTGCACAAGACCAATTCGTCGGCATCGCTCAGCAAAGACTTCTGCCGGGCAAGCCGCAGCCCGCGCTTCCATGAGCCGAAGTCGTATTCGCCGTGTCTTTCAAAAACCGCAAAATCAGCCAGTCCCTCGAGCTGCCGATGATATTGCGGCGCCGCTTCGTTGTCCGCGACATAAATCAAAACGTCGGCAATCTCCCGCAGCCCTTTCAGATAATATAAAACATAGTCTTCGATTTCGGATTTTCGGTTATATCCGGCAAAAACAACCACGCGCTTCGTCATCTGCTTTTTTCTCTCCTCAGGTAAAAAAAGAACCACCTGTCGGAAAGGTGGTCGGAGAGTTCAGAAAGCATATTGTATCAAATGCTCCTTTGGGTCTTTAAAGCCAGGCTTTTGGACATACACCCAAAGCTCCCCGACCATGCGTATAGTCGGGGATATATTATCGGATTATAGATATAACATCATATCTACACCAATTGTCGATGCTATATCTATGCACCGGATACAATAAAGAGCTTCTGACGGCTCCGCACCTTTTCACAGGCACTGGACAAGGCTCAGCCTTGTCTTGCCTGTAAGGTTAGTATGATGTCTGCCATAAGTCAATAAAAAACCCTTACCGCTTCTGCTTATGTTTATGCCTGCGGCAACGCGGTTATTTTTTGCTCTCGACAAATCGGCAGACGGAAGCCGCGCATTTTTCCCAATCGAAATTCTGCGTCGTTTCAACGGCGCCGCGGCTGATTTTTTCCATTTGCCGCGGCGAGGCGAGCAGTTCGGCAATCCGCCGCGCGACAACGTCAACAATCATCGGACAGACGACCGCGTTTTCTCCGTCTCGGATAAAGTCGGAAATTCCCGGCTGTTCGTTGGTAATCAGACACAGCCCCGAGGCCATATATTCGAGATGCTGATAAGAAAACGTCGGCGTCGTAATGAAAGAAATTCCGAGATCCGACTGACGATACAGCTCCGCCAGTTCCCGCATCGAGCCGACGCGGCCCCGGTTTTCCACAATGCCGTGCAGCCCGTACTGCCGCGGCGAATAATCCTCGCCGACGGAAACAATTTTTATCTTTTCTCCCAAGGCTTCTTTCAGGCGCCGACAAATGAGCGCCGTCAGCTCGAAGCAGTTGCGCGGATTGGACGGCCTGCCGTAAAAGACCAGTTGAAAACCGTCTTTGGCAAAACTTTTGGCGGCCGGCGGATAATATAACGTCTTGTCAACGCCCGGAAGATAACGAAATACCGCCGTTTGGGAAAAACTCCCGACAATTTCCGCCAGGCGCTGAGAATTTGTCAGCGTATAAAAACCGAACTTGTAGGTTTCGTCAACCAAAGCCGCAACCGAGCCGGACGGATAAAACAGCGTTTCGTAATCCTGAACCAGATAATACTTCTGGCGGCAGCGGTTGAATTTGGCCAGTTCAAAGGCCGTTATCCATAAGGTGCAAAGCCCGATGTCGACATATTCGACCTTATCGGGCTCGGCAAACTCAAAATCCAGTTCGGGAAACCTGCGGCGAATGGCGGCGGCGTATTCCGCATATTTTTCGGCCTTGTCCAGAGGCGGAAAAACATTTATCAGCAGACGGATTCCGAAATTGTCTTGCAGGGCCTGCAACATCAGAAAAATCGTTTTGATGCCGCCGGCTTCCAGATTGGGACAATAAGGCAGAAAGCACAGGCAGCTTTGCGGAACAAGCGTCTCGTTGCGTTGCAGCATTGTTTCGACAAACGTTTTGTTTTCATCATACTGCCGCGCCGTCAGGCTTTGCGGCAGCATAATCTCGCACGGAAACGCAGCCGGTTCCTGCGGATAGCCCAGTTTTATTTTGAAACGTCCGATTTTCAGTTTAAGACGCATGAGCCAAACTCCCTATTTTGCGAACGCAGTCCCTAAGGCCGGCCGAATAATGACGCAGTTCTATTCCGAAATCTTTTTTGATTTTGTCCTTGGACAGAACCGAATATTTCGGCCGCGGCGCGCGTTGCTTAAAATCCTTCGTTTCTATCGGATTAACCCGGCAGCGGCAGCCGAACAGGTCGACAATCTGCACCGCCATGTCGTACCACGAGCAAACGCCTTCGTTGGTCAGATGATAGATTTCGCGACTGCCGGTTTTAATCCGCGGCAGCATTTGCAAAACCGCGGCAACAAAATCCGCCGCATAGGTCGGCGAACCGGCCTGATCATAAATGACGTCAATCTCTTTGCGCTCCCGGGCAAGCCGGCCGATAGTCTTGACAAAGTCCTTGCCGTAGCTCGAAAACACCCAGGCGGTGCGCAAGACTATTCCCGTTTCGGCCGTGGCGAGCACCGCGTTTTCACCGGCAATTTTCTGCTCGCCGTAGACGGACAGCGCATGCACCGCATCGGTCTCGCGATAAGGCGTGTTGCGGCCGCCGTCAAAAACATAGTCCGACGAAATATGAATCAGGGCCGCGCCGATTTGATTGGCGGCCAGCGCCAGATTACGCGGCGCCTCGATATTTATCAGCCGGCCGCTGTCGGGATTGTCCTGCAGATATTCGGCATCGCGGGAAGCGGCGCAGTTTATGATGACGGAAATATCTTTGCCTTTTGTATAAGAAAGTATATTTTCGAGGCTGGTTACGTCACAGTCGGACCGGCCGGCAAAATAAGCCTGCTCCGGCGTCAGGGCCTCCCGGAATTCCGAACCGATTAATCCCATGGCGCCCGTTATTAAGATTTTGCCCATATTTATTTCCTCCCCGCCAAACCGTCGGCCTGTCTTTTTTTGTAACTCCAAAGCGGAATTCCCAAAAACTTGAGCAGCAAACGGCAATCGCGGCAGTATTTAAACTGAAACAGCGTCAGACAGAAAAGTTTCAGTTTAAAATTATAATCGCGCTGTCTTTGCCTTCGTTCCCGCCCGGTCGAAATCGGATCGTCTATCCGGCAGCCGGCTTTATAAACGGCCTCGCCCAATGTGCGCTCCATAATATGCGCAAACTGCATGGAATGGCCGTCATCCGGTTCGGCAAACAGCGAAGCGGTTATCTTCATGTCCCGAACAGGCTTCAAAAGCGACGCGCGCGCCATAAACATGGTTCCGGCCACAAAGGAAAAATCCTGAAGGCCGAAAATATAACGCGGATAATTTTTGCGGGCATAACGAAAAGCGTCGGGATAAGTTTTGACGCTGTGAATACAATCAAACGAGCTTATCATCCCGAGAGCGCGATCTTTGCGAAAAGCGACGAGACATTTTTTGAAATTACGCGGCGTCTTCAAAAACTTCAGCAAAGCCTTGCGCCATCCGTCGTCTTTAAAAACGTAGCCGTTACCGACGGGATAAACGCCGGTATCGCGTTTGGTATGAATTTTGACAACATAGGCATAATCATCCAAATTTACGCGATTGAGCGTATCGATAAACGGCCAGACGTCATAACCGCGGTTTTCGACAATACGGATATCGGCATCAGGCTTAAATTTCCGTATGTCCCGCCGGAGGTCCGGATTGGCGCCGGTCAGCGTGACATAAAGATCATAAGGAAGGGATATATTTTTCAGACACTCTTCAAGCTCCGTCCACATTCGGACATAAAAGACATGAGCATGAACCAGAATTTTATCGCAGTCCGGAAATTTTTTCATTTTTTCCTCCGACAAATTAATCGATAAAAAACCACCCGGCATAAGGTGGTCCCATAGTTCAAAAGTGCGATTAAGATAAGACATTCCACAGCTCTCCGAGGCAGACAAAAGTAAAAAACCACCTGTTGGAGAGGTGGTCGGAGAGTTCAGAAAGCACGTTCACTATATGCTTCTTTGAGTCTTTAAAGCGAGGCTTCTGGACATACACCCAAAGCTCCCCGGCCGTGCTATAGTCGGGGATATATTATCGAGTGATAGATATAACACCATATCTACACCGATTGACGATGCTATATCTATGCACCGAGTGAACAAAGAGCTTCTGACAGCTCCGCACCTTCTGCAGGCGCTGAACGGAAAAAATTCCCGTCTTGTTTGTTAGCTTATGATGATGTTGAACATAAGTCAATAAAAAACCTCATCAATGATGAGGTTTTTGCAAATTAAAAGTTGTACCGCAGACCAAGCGCGACTTCGGAGATGTCATCAATAAAATCTCCGCCGATCGAACTGTAACGATACATCGCGCGGAAGGCGAGCCGCTGGCTCAGCCAGACCTGCGCGCCGAGACCGTAACGCCAGCCGACTTTGCTCTCGTCAAATTTGACGGAATTGCCTTTGATTTTGTTGTTGGAATCTTCGCGATACGAACTGAAGTCGGCATCGGCGGAGAAATCATAATTGGCGACGCCGAGCGTGCCCAGAATGTCAAGCCGAGAAAAGACCGGGATATAAACAATCGCGTCCAATCCGTAAGCCGTATATTTGAGATTATACTCAGCCAGCGCAAAGCGCGGATCCTGCGAATAGCTTTCCTGATACTTGACCTGATTGTCGGACAGCGAGTGCTGATAAAAAGCCTCAAACCCCAAATATCTGAACGGGCGCCAGCCGATATTAACGTTCAGGGAATCGATGCTGTCTTCAAACTTGTCGGTATTGCCAGCATAGGGATCGCCGCCGGGCAGCGGATTGTCCAGCGTAAAGTCCTGCTCGACAATCGACGCCGAGCCGATGACATAATCAAACCCCAGGCTGAACTTTTTGAAATCAGCGGCTTTCCGCTGAGCCGGACGAGCCGTATTATAACTGTGATAGTTATTCGGCACATTGCTCGGATAATACGGATTATAACTCTGCGCCGAAACGGAAGACGCCGCTATCGATCCGAGGAGAACTGTGGTAGCAAATATTTTTTTCATCTGGTTTACCTTTTACAAAAGACTAGAACAAGAAACGCAGGCCGAACGAGACTTCACTGAGGTCATCAACCAAATCGCCGCCGA
>JAFUQJ010000048.1 GCA_017480995.1 Alphaproteobacteria bacterium | reverse complement strand
ATTGTTCTCAAATTATTATTTTTTTTAACTGCTGTCAATATATCAGCACAATTCTTATTTAATTATTAAGCAATCGCACTTATTTTGTCATTATCTCAAAAAAAATGATAGAAAAATCCGGCGGGGACATATATACTTGAAAACAGTGTTTAATCAGGAGAGATTGTTTATGAATTGGCTGAAAATATCCGCTTTTGCCTTATCTTTAACGTTTATTCCGGCCGCTTACGCGCAAGACGCCGCCGATTTCCAAAGCCCGAACCAAACCGCCGAATACAAGCCCGATCCCAACAATAACGTCATTTTGGAAGAAATCAGCTCGGCCATCGGCTCAACCGCCGTCAACAACATCAACAACGCCGAGCAGATTTTCTGCTATCAGGTTGCCAACAAACCCGAGAACTACACCGGCTACACGCTTGACGGCATGGCAATCGTCGGTTTTTGCGGCATCATCAACAACGAGCTCAAAACCATGATCGTCTCCGAACTGTTCATGAATCCCGACAACATCATTTTTGACGTCACCGAAAACTGCATCATCCGTCCCAAAATCATTCTGCGTTTTGTCCGCGGCGTCGACTACACCGACGTTTTGCTCTCAAGCCCGTGCCACGCCTTTGCCGTTTTTTACGGCGGCAGACTCAACGCTTTCAACGCCAAACCGGCCGCTCAGATTATTGACGCGTTGGTGGATCCGCTGATAAAAAGCAAGGTTGACTTTGCCTCCCCGGCGCTGTTTAACCAGCTGCTGCCGATCGGCATTGCCCAGACCGACGAGCAAAAAGCCCTGCTCAACCAGAAGAATGAACCGCTCCGCAACTGGATGACCAAACAGAACGAAAATGACAATTCTCCGCGCCGCGGCGGCTGGAATAAGGTCAATCTGAAACTTTAGGGATAGCCATGAAACTTAAAATCGCCTATCAGGGCGTGCCCGGCGCCTATTCGCATATTGCCGCCCGCACCGTTTATCCGGATCAGGAATACGTCTCCTGCCTGAGTTTTGACGAAGCCTTTGCCAAAACCGCCGCCGGCGAAACCGACTACGCCGTCATTCCGGTCGAAAACTCCAATGCCGGCCGGGTTTCCGACGTGCACTTTTTGCTGCCGCAGACCGGCCTGCATATCATCGACGAGTTTTTTCTGCGCATTGAGCATCAGCTGCTCGGCCTGCCCGAAGCCGGCCTGAACGATGTCAAAACCGCGTCTTCTCACCCGCAGGCGCTGGCACAATGCTCGCAGTTTCTGAAAAAACACGGGATTCAGCCCGTTCAGCGGATTGACACGGCTTTGTCCTGTCAGGACGTCCTGCGCGGCAAAGATCCCTCGCAGGCGGCCATTGCTTCGGTTTTGGCGGCAGAAATCTACGGTCTGAAAATTCTGACGCCGAATATCGAAAACGCCGCCAACAACACCACCCGCTTCCTGATTATGTCGCGCAATGCCGCAACGCCGCAGGACGACGGCGGCCGTTTCATCACCTCGTTTATCTTCAAAACGCGCAACATCCCCGCCGCACTGTATAAGGCGCTCGGCGGTTTTGCCACCAACGGCATCAACATCACCAAGCTCGAAAGCTACCTGCTTGAAGGAAAATTCGTCTCGGCGCAGTTTTATGTCGAGATTGAATCGCACCCGGCCCGCCAAAGTTTCAAAAACGCTCTGGACGAACTGAAGTTTTATGCCGAAGACTGGCATATTTTGGGCAGCTATCGCGCCCATCCCTACCGTTTTTTGTAAAAAGAAGAAAAAGGTTTATTTTATTTTGGCCAGCAGGCTGATAGATTCATCTATCAGCTTGTCTTGTCCGGCCGGCGTCAATTTGCGCGCCAAAACCTCTCTGACCGTCCGAATCGTCAGTTCGGCCGTTTTTTCGGTAACTTCGCGCACCGCCTCGTCCTGAGCGGCGGCAATCCGCGACACCGCCTCGCGCTCCTTGTTGGCCATATCATTCTCGAGCCTGGTCAGCCGGTCTTTTTTCAAAATGGCGATTTCGCGCTCGGCGCGATTCAAAATTTCCGCCGCTTCATTTTTGGCCTGGCGGTATTTCCGCTCATAATCGGCCAGCATTTTCTGCGCTTCGGCATGAACGTTGGAAGCGTCTTCAATTCGCTTGGCAATCAGGTTGCGGCGTTTGCGCAGCATTTTGTAACCGATGCGGATAACCGGTCGCATCAGGGCAAGAACAGCCGCAACAAACGACACGGCCACCCAAAATTCCGCGCTTTGATAAAACGGTTCGGCTTCGTGCGCGCCAAGCCCGTGCGCCGTCGTCTCAATGGCGTTGACCACGCTGCCGACCGCATTCAAGACCGCATCCTGCGTCGCGTCGATAATTTCCTGATTGGGCAGATTCTCTTCCATTGCCATTTTAGTCTTCCTTTGTCTGCTGCAAAACCTGAGCGATATCGGCCGTTTTGACGTCCTTAAACCCCAGCTTATGCAAGACTTCCTGCGCCAGTTCGGCGGCAAGAGGCTCCAGCTGTTTGAGGGCTTTTTCTTTGCCGGCGCCGATTTTGGCTTCGCTTTCGGCAATCTGTTTTTTCAAATCCGCGGCAAGCTCGGCCTGGCGCCGTTCAATCATGGCGTCCATTTCCTCTTTGGTCTCGGCCAAAGAAGCATTGGCCTCGTCCGTCGCCTTTTTCAGAGCCTGATTATATTTGTCCAGCGTTTTCTCGACTTTGACTTTCAGGGCGGCGGCCTTTTCCAGATACTCGTCGATTTTGGCCTTGCGCAGATTAATCATCTCCCCGGTTTTGGGAATGATAAAGCGGCTGAAAATAAACAGCATCGTAAAAAAGCTGATTGCCAGCCAGAAAAACTGCGACGGAAATATACTGAAATCTAACTGAGGCATCCAAACTCCCCTTTGTCAACAGACGGTCCGATAAGCCGACGGCACGGATTCTCAAAGCAGAACGCGAAATTTCACCGCAGCGGCGCCCCGCGCCCTGCCGAAAACCCGTTAAATCGAAAGAATTAATTTCCGGTCAGCATAACCAGAGCAATAACCAGAGCATACAAAGCGATGGCTTCGACGGCGGCAAAACCGGCCCAGCCGTAGATATCGACATCTTTTTTAACCTGCGGATTGCGGCCGACGGTCGAAATAATGGTCGTCCAAACCTGCGACACGCCCCAAGCGGCAGCCATCATTGAAAGAGCGCACATACCGGCGCCGATATAAGCTAAAGGTTCCATTTTATTCATTCCTTTCGATTTAAGTTAATTAAGTTACACAATTATAATAAAGCGGCAAAAACTCGGAGAACGAGGCATATAATAAGAAACAAAGGCGGCTGCGACAGGAGTGTACACAGAAGTACATGACTGAGCAGGCGACCTGCAGTTTCTGTATTAGATGCCCGTTACACGAGTTTTTTAATGTTCGTGCAGAGCATCGCCCAGATATATACAGCTCAACACCGTATATATGAAGGCCTGCAAAAGCGCGATGAAAATTTCAAAGCACACAATGCAGCAGTTAAATAATATCGGGATAATCCCCAAAACGCCGAGCGCTGCCACAAAGCCGGCAATGATTTTGAGCATGATATGCCCCACCGTCATGTTGGCAACCAAACGCACTGTCAGGCTGAACGGCTTTGACAGAAACGAAATCATTTCAATCGGCACGATCAGCGGCGCCAGCGCAACCGGAATTCCCTTCGGCAGAAAAGTGCGCAGCCAGCCGATTTTTTTCTTTTTGATACCGATGCAGACGTTAAACAGCAGGGCAATAAGCGACAAACTGCCGACTGCCGTCAAATGCGAGGTAAACGTAAAAGCATAGGGAAACAACCCCAAAACGTTGCCGAACGCCACAAACAGAAACATCGTAAAAATAAACGGAAAATATTTGAGCCCTTCAACGCCGACGTTTTCTTTCAAAAGCGAATGCACAAACTCATAAATCGTTTCGGGCACGGACTGCGCAATGCTCGGGACCAGACTTCTTTTGCGCAGACAAAAGGCAAACAAAAGCGTTGATGCCGCCACGGCCAGCACCATAAACAGGGCCGAGTTGGTAAAAGAAACGTCCACGCCGCCGATTTGCAGAGGAATAATCGGTTTTACGACAAATTGTTCCATCGGGTTAGACAAGATAGCTACTCCTTACGTTTTTGTTCTTCGCCTTTGGCAAAACGATAGACGTTGACAACGCCGGCCGCTCCGCCCAAAAACATAAAAATCACCAGAAGCCACGGACGTGTTCCGAACAATCCGTCCAGCACATAGCCGACGGCGGCGCCGACCAAAACACCCGACAAAAGCTCCGTTCCGACACGAAAACCGGCTTTGGCCGCATGGGCAAATTCCGACTCCTGCCGTTCTTTCCGGATTTTCGCCTCTTTGAACCTCAATCCGGCGATTTTTTCATCAAGTCTTTTGATGTCATCTGGTATTTTCTTCATTATCTCTCACTCTACACGATAAAGTGTTAAGCAGTTATTAAAGAAAGTCCCGTTTATAAAGATTAATTGTTCAATTTGTCGTCAATAATCCGGCTCATGTTTTCAAAAGTCTGGGCACCGCCGATGAGTTCGCTTTTGCCGTTATGGCTGATAACGAAAGAAGGCGTGCCCTGAATACCGAGCTGGGCAATGCCGTTTTGGCGATTGAGCAGAATCTCGCGCGCAACGTCGTCGTCATGCAGACAGGCCTCGGCCTTTTCGCTGTTCAGACCGCTTAACGCCGCATACTGCTTGAGGATTTTTTCAGGATTGCGGGAAAGCCCCCACTCGCGCTGTTTTTTGTACATCAGATCGGCAAACGCGGCATACTTGTCTTCGGGCATACATTCGCCGAGCAAGGCGGCGTTCATTGAATCCCTGTCAATCGGAAACGGCACAAAAACCAGACGCAGCTTGCCGTCTTTGACGTATTTGTCGCGCAGCTTCGGCAAGGTGTTCAAATGAAAATCGGCGCAGTGAGAGCAGCCGAAAGACGAATATTCGTATAAGACGACCGGCGCGTCGGCGGCGCCTTCGCTGTGTTCGGACGGGAAAACGTAATTATCGGGAATAACCGGCAGTTCCTTCAGGGCTTCGTCCTGCGCATAAGCCCGATTCATCAATACGATTTCGCCGTTGTCCGTCATTTCAAATCCCTTGGAGGACAAATACATTCCTCCGGCCATCAAAAAAATGACGACGGCGGCAACAAACGAGCTTACGTTCTTAATAATCTTTTCGAGTTTCATTTTTGTCTTCTTCCTTGTTATGACCGATAATCTGGCGGCCGAGCCGTTCCAGCACATCCTGCAGGGCGGTGCTTTTCACGCCCGCGCTCAGTTCCTTAATATAAATTTCTTCTTGTTTACTTACAACATTTTTTTGCACGCTCTCCACACGCTCCCGCCGGGTTTGGTATTCCGGCGCCGCATTCTGAATGATTTTGAGCGAGGCAACCGCGGCATAGCCGAAATAAGCGTTGATTTTCTGGATGACGCTTTTCTCGCGATGCTGCAGTTCAAGGGCAAACGCGCCGCCCGGCACCGCCACCTTCAACACGCCGCCGGTCTTTTCGCCGCGCCGGAAATCGATGCTCTGCGGCAGCGCAAACGCGGCCAGCTCCTCGCCGACAATGTGTTCCCAATTGGTCAGGATATCGATTTCGACAAAGCCCTTCCTGCCCAAAATCTTTTTGGCCAGCGGCCTCAGCATAGCCGAAACCGACTGCAGATCATGGGTTCTGCGCTCCGAACTCTCGGGAATAATGTTTTGTTTTGCACTCATACCTGCAACCTAACAAACAATATCAACAAGGGCAAGCCTTTTGTTGACGCCTCTGCCAAAATGCGGCTATAATCGGCGCAAAGACACTCGGGGGAATTCGCATTATGGAATGGACGCATCTTTTTCATGCCTTTTTGTCGCTGCTGTTTGTCATCGGCCTGTTGCTGCTGACGGTATATTTTTTCAAATACTGCGAGCAGAAGGGCCTCAAATCGCAGTTTATCAGGCGCCTCAAAAGCGGCAGCCGCATTAATGTCGTCGAAACCAAACGCCTCGACGCGCGCTGCTCGCTTTATCTTGTCCGATGCGACGATACCGAATATCTGTTTCTGGCCAACAGCGGCTCCGGCCTGCTGCTCAGCACCAAACCTCTTTCTCCGGGACCGACCGTCAATGACTAAAAAACTTTTCTGCTTTGGTTTGTTTTTCCTGCTGGCATTCATGATGCTCAGCAATCCGGCCGCCGCTCAGTCGGTCAGCCTTAATCTGGCCGATGCGCCGACAGGTACCGCCACCGGACGCATATTCAGCGTCATCATGCTGATTACGGTTCTTTCGCTGGCGCCGTCGATTCTGATTATGATGACCTCGTTCACCCGCATTGTCGTCGTCTTTTCAATCACCCGCAGCGCGCTGGCCACCAATGCCACGCCACCCAACATGGTCATGGTTTCGCTGGCTTTGTTCCTGACATTGTTCGTCATGTCGCCGACGCTCGAAAAATCCTGGGAAACCGGCATTAAACCGCTGATTGAAGAAAAAATCGAAGTCATGGACGGCCTCGAAAAAGCCGCCGTGCCGCTCAAGGAATTTATGGTCAACAACACGCGCGAAAAAGATTTGCTGCTGTTTACCGACCTCAGCGGCGAAAAACCCGCCGCAACCGTGGCTGAGACGCCGCTCAAAATCGCGATTCCCGCATTCATGATCAGCGAACTGCGCCGCGCTTTCGAAATCGGTTTCCTGATTTTCGTGCCGTTTCTGATTATCGACATGGTCATCGCCTCGGTTCTGATGTCCATGGGCATGATGATGCTGCCGCCCTCGGTGCTGGCGCTGCCGTTCAAGATAATATTTTTTGTTCTGGTCGACGGCTGGTATCTGCTTGCCGGCTCGCTGATAAACAGTTTTAAGTGATATGTGATGTGTGATATGTGATGTGTGATATGTGATTCGTTATTTGTGATTTGTTGTCAAAGATAAATCACGAGTCACAAATCACGAATCACAAAAAACAATGCTCTGACAACAAATCACGAGTCACGAATCACAAATCACAAAAAAGCCCTCTTTCGAGGGCTTTTTCCCGCTTACCAGGCTTCATTATACTCAAGCGCCGGATCATTCAGACGGTTTTTATAGGAAGAATCCTTTTCATACCCGCTGCGGAAAGAGTTCAACTGGTCATAAGTACCGATATAATCCCGGTTCCATGTCCAGCGGCCGCTGACGTTATCGCGTTCAAAATAGCAGTAAACGTTGGCAATCGCGCTCATTTCCTCGTTATAAACCGGAAACAGATTCCAGATAACCTTGTTTTTGTAGCCGCTGAAACCGACCTTATCAAGGTATTCCGAATACTGGTCACCGTAATACAAAAAGCCCATGATCGCATGCCAGCCCATAAACGTGTCGCCGGAACTGTAGCCGCTGATAGTCGTATTAAGCCAGGTATTGGTCTGGAAAGTCAAAGCGCCGCCTTCGCTCAGCTGGTGCGTGTGCATGCCGACGCTGCCGTCCGTCTCGCCGAGCGTAAACTTGGCCATAAACGGGTTGGTCTGCGGAACAAAATAGTTCTTAAACTTGGTCGCAATATCGGACTCTACCGATTCCACGCCGGTAATATAGTAGGCTTCCGCCATTTTCCAGCGAATGGGATTGATGGTAATAACTTTTGAATATCCGGGCGGACACTGCGGCGCGGGCACAAAGCCGAGCCACGGCGTCGCAATGCAGTCCGCGTCGCCGCTGCAGTCTCCCAGCTGCGGCGAAACTTTCAAAACGCCGCTGTTGTTGGAAACCGTGTAGTCCTCCCAGTTCGCATTGTTTTTGTCTTCCTTGTAGGTATTATCCAAAACATAGATACCGCGGTTGATAAAATCGGGCAGAATATCGCTCAATCGGGCGCCGCCGCGGGTTGTCAGCTTAATATCGTGCATAACCGAAGTATAGGCAGGATTCAGCTGATAAGCGTCATACGGTTTCGAAGCGTTTTCGCCGGCGTTTCCCGATCCGGGCGTTTCATACCTCTGGTTCGCCAACACACGGTCCAGCTTGATATATCCCGGCACATCCTGCTCGCCGGCCGAACTGGACAAGTCGGTCCGGTTTGTCGTGCCGCCGCGCGGAAGCTCGATTGTTCCTTCGCGTTTAAAGATAATGCCTTTGCTGTTGACAACCCCGGCCGAAGTCGAAACCAGATCATTGGTGCCGTCGGCCAAAATCATCTTATTTTCGTCCAAATACAGATTATCGGTCTCGACCAGCATCTTGACACCGTCAATATCAATTTCGCCGGCGCTGTTAACCTCAACCTTCGGCGCCGTTGTCTGCGCCGTGTTCGGCACCGCCAGCCGCGCGCCCTGGCTGTCTGCGCTTACATAGGCCACGTCATTGCCGAACCCCAGCTTGGCAGAATCCGAAACCAGATTCAGCTTGCCTCCGGTCGCGCCGTTATATGCGCTCAAATCAACTTCCGCACCGGTACCGACAATCGCGCCGGCAACCGACAGTTCTCCGCCCTGATCGCTTTGCAGAAGCGTCTCCGTCGTGCCGTGCAAAAGTGCCGTTCCGCTTTGCAGATTGAGGTAATCCGTACCCGAAGCCAAAGACGCGTTGGCGCTGCTCAGAGACATCCCGGCCGAACCGTCGGCAGACTGCATCCGCGTATTGGTACCGTCAATCAACAGACGATGGCCGCCGATGCCGACCGCAAAATTTTCCGCCGTAATTGATACGGCATCGTTTCTGGCCACAAAATTATACGCGCTTTCCTCTGCCGTGCCGATACGGCCGCCGCGCAGCGACGTAATGCCCGAAATGTTCGGAGCCTGAAAATCCGTTCCCACGGTCAACGAACCGCTGACATTGGCGTTGCCGCGGACATCCAGCATTTGCAGCGAGCCGGTGCTTTCCGTGCCGATCGTCACCTTGCCCTTGAGCTGCGATGCGTCGTTGGCCGTCAGTTCGCCCGTCACTTCCAGTCCCGAATTGACGGTTCCCTTGCCCGTTACCGTCAAGTTTCCGGTAATGTTGGTATCGCCGCTGATATCCGCGCCGTTGGAAGCAACCGACAGTTTGTCCGCCACCTTCAAAGTGCTGCCCAAATCCGCGGCTCCTTCAACGTCCAGCGTTCCCAGAATATTGGCCGCACCCTGCGAAAGCAGGCTGCCGACGCTGGCGCCGCCGGCCACTTCCAAAGCGTTTTCCTGCGCGCCGGTCACCTGCGCCGTGGCCGTAATCAGATTATTGACGTCTTCAATATCCTGATCGCCCAGATACAGCGTCGTTTCCATGGTATTGTATTCAACGCCTTTGGAATTGTTGCGGTACAAAACGTCTTTCTCGTTGGCACCGCCGCCCTCGGCCAAAATCGCGTGTACCGAACCGACCGCGATGCCGCCGACCGACAGCGTTCCGGTCTCGTCATCGCCGGAACCGGTCGTAAAACCGTAATCTTTTTCGGTAGCGCTCCAGCCGCCGCCGACGCCCTGAATTGTCTTGCCGTCATCCGCTCCCTGATAAACCACGCCGCCGTTGGCTCCGATCATCGAGGCAATTTTGGAAGCTCTCATCATCGACAGATCGTTCTTGGGATCGGCCACCACCATGCCGGTGATTGAAGCGCGCTGCTTGTCTCCCTCGCCGACGCTGTCTTTGCGCAGCGCCATCTGGTAATCGCCGAGCAGTCTGGAATCGTCAAAACTAAAACCGTAAGGCAGATACGGCTCAATGTCGTCAGTATCAAGTTTTACCAGATCCGGACCGGTTGACAGAGAAGAATAGTGGTCTTTGATATAGTCGTCCATCGCTTTGGAAATCGTGCGCATCTGATTGGCCGTGTTGATATCCTGCAGCTCGGTCGTGCGCTCGGCCGCCTTTTTGTACAAAATAGGAGTAACCATCGTAATCAGACCGAGCATTGCCAAGGCTTCCACCATCATGCTGCCCTTCTGATTAAATAACTCGTTAAACTTTTTCATCATGGTATTTCTCCGTTGCTATATCGCCGTCACGCTGACCAGACAGACCAAATCATCATCCATATCGCACACTTTTTTATACGTCGCGTTATTCAGCACGGCGACCGGGACAAAAGAATCATACAAGCCGCGACCGTCAAAAACCCGTATCTTTGAATCCGACATGTTATAGTTGTCGTCGTACTCGGCGTCGGGATCATACATCGTAAAGCCGACGACTTCTCCGGTATACGCCATGCTGCGCACCGCATTCATAAAGTCGGTGTTGGGCTGCTCGGGCGT
>JAFUQJ010000047.1 GCA_017480995.1 Alphaproteobacteria bacterium | reverse complement strand
GTCGGCCAGATCTTTCAGGCCCATGCCGGCATAACGCTCCGGATTGCCGGCGGCAACTTTCGGCAAAACCTTTTCCAGCGGCGCATTGCCGTCATAATCTTTCTTAAAGGCAAACAAAGCGTTGAGCAAAGTTCCCCATTTGCCTTTGGTAACGCCGAGCGAGAATAAAAACAGCACCGTAAAATCCTGCGTTTTTTCAACCACAATGCCGCGGTTGTCAAGATATGACGTCAGCAGCGCGGCGGGAATACCGTTCTCGTCCATTGTGCCGTTTCTGCCCATACCCGGCGTAATAACCGTCACCTTGATCGGATCCAGCATGCAGTAACCGTCCTCGATTTCGCCGAAGCCGTGCCATTCGTCGTTCGGACGCAGATGCCAGGCCGAAGGATCAGCGGCCAGCTGTTCTTCGTCCGCCTCATAGAACGGAATTTTCTGTCCGCTTCGGGCGTCGATAACGTAATCCGGCTGCCAGACGTCAAAAAACCAGTCGTTTTTGTCTTTCATCTCCTTGTGCAGGTGCGCCGCCGTCTGGCGAAACGCGATTGCCTCACGGATGGAATCGTCGGTCAGCGCCTTGCCCTGCGGGCCGTCCATCATTGCCGCGCTGACGTCGTTGGCGGCAATAATCGGATAAAACGGCGAGGTTGAGGCGTGCATCATAAA
Organism: Alphaproteobacteria bacterium; assembly: GCA_017480995.1. Lineage (GTDB taxonomy): Bacteria > Pseudomonadota > Alphaproteobacteria > RF32 > CAG-239 > CAZU01. The sequence goes on along the minus strand of JAFUQJ010000047.1, from coordinate 4,422 downwards.
CGCCTCGTTAAAACGTTTATGATCAATCGGCCGGCGTCCCTCGCGGATATGAATCATTGAGGCCTGCGAAAAAGCCGCCAGCAGCTTATGCGTTGACTGCGTTGCAAAAATCGTCGGACTGCCGCGGTCAAAACCGTCGATGTCGCCGCACATGGCATGCCGCTCGCAATACATCGGATTAAAGCGCGCGTAGCCATACCACGCCTCGTCAAAATGCAGCCGGTCAACGCTCTGGCCGAGCAGCTCCTTTACCCGGTTGACATTATAACACAAACCGTCGTAAGTGGAGTTTGTTATCACCGCATGCACCGGTTTGGCGCCGGTTTTGTCTTTAATCAGCGCGTTTTCTTCCAGACTTTGCGCCACCGCCTCTTTGGTCAGACGCTCCGGTTTAATCGGCCCGATAATGCCGTATTGGTTGCGGGACGGAATCAGATAAGACGGCACCGCGCCGCACATCGTCAGTCCCTGCTCCACCGATTTGTGGCAGTTGCGGTCGACCAGCGCCACCTGATTGCGCGTAACGCTGGCCATCAGGATAACCCGGTTTGAAGTGGAAGAACCGTTGGTTACCGTATAGCTGCGATCGGATCCGAAAACACTGCTGATGTATTTTTCGCTTTCGCCGATCGGCCCCGAATGGTCCAGCAGCGAACCGAGCTCTCCGACCGAAATGGACAAGTCCGAGCGAAAGACGGGCTCTTTGAAAAAATTAAAAAACGAGCGCCCGACCGCCGATTTCAAAAAGGCCGTACCGCCGGTATGCCCGGGCGTATGCCATGAATATTCGTGAACTTTCGAGAACTTCGCCAACGCCTTAAACATCGGCGGCAGAATATTCTCGCGGTATCTCCTGACCGCGGCTTCAACACGCCCGGCAATAAAATCCGACGTGTCTTCCAATATCCAGATAAAATCGTTGACCTTGGCAAGAATGTCCGCCGGCACCGCCGACGCTTCCGTGCGGCAGGCTAGCAGAAACACCGGCACGTTTTCATTGCGGCCGCGAATCAGATGCAGCATCCGTTCGGTATGAGAAAAGTGATGATCTGGATCATCGTCCAGATTAAGCAAAACGCACTCCACCGTCGGATCGGACTTAATAACCGCCGCCGCATCGCCGTAGCACGCGGCCGCCGTAACCTGCATATCCGCCTCCTCCAGATTTTTTCTGAGCGCCTGGATTTTGCGGGCATTTGCGTTGTTCTCGTCAATCCCGTCATAAATCATCAAGACCTTAAAGCCGAGCGGGTTTTTTTCTTCCTGCATTTTCATCTCCTTTTATAAATTTTTCAAATCCTGCACAATCCGATGGTACGAACCGCGGGTGCGCAGCTCGCCCTGGTCGTGGCGGCCGACCGATACCCAGAACATCGCGGCCAATGCGGCAACCGTCACAATCAGCGTCAAATGCCTTACCCAGCACGGCACGCAGCCGCCGGGACGGACGTTCTGCTCTTTAATGTCGAGCTTACGGTTGACGGCCAGCTCATAAAAGATAATCGTCGAAATAACAAACATCAGCGCCCAGCGCGTCTGTTCGGCGTCTGAACCGATCATTGCAATCATGCAGTAAACCGCGGCGATCAGACCGACAATCGTATAAAACGTCAGTTGATGCCGGTTCATTTTGTCACGGCCCAGAATCTTGATTGCCACCGAAGAATAAATATAGGGCAGCAGCGTCATAATAACCGCCACCGAAGCCACCTTTCCGAACTGCTCGGAAGCCGTCGGCGACATTGTCGCCAAAACCTGCAGCGTCATCAACGCGGCCACGATTGCCAGTCCGGCCGAAGGAACGCCGCGGTTGTTGACTTTGGCAAAAACGTTGCCGAACAAGCCGTCGTCGGCGGCCGCCTGCGCCGTCTGCCCGACCAGCAGCGTCCAGCCGCCAAGCGAGCCGAGACATCCTGCCGCGGCGCAAAAAGCCACGATTTTTCCGGCCGCCGGTCCCAGCGCCATTGTCACCGCGTCCGAAAAAGGCGCCGCCGAAACAATCAGTTCCTTATTCGGAATAATTCCCATAATCGCCGAAGAACTCAAAATATAGCATGCCGCCGCCAGCAAAACGCCGACCACCGTGGCAATCGGCACGTTTTGGGCCGGATCCCGGACCACCGCGGTCGAAACCGAAGCGCTCTCGACGCCGATAAAAGCCCACAGCGTAAAATTCAGCGTCATCGCCAGCGCCGACATGTTGCCGCTGCCCGAAACGTTCCAGCCGTCCATAAAAGTCTGCGGATGAAACCAGAACCAGCCCAGCAGCGCGACGCCGATAATCGGAATCAGGGCCAGCATGGTCGTAACGCTCTGAATCCGTCCGACCATTTTCGGACCGAGGATGTTGGCATAGACCAGCAGCCAGATAATGCCGATCTGCCCGAGCGCCATCACCAGCGGATCGCTCAGAGACGGGAAAAACGGCGTCAGATAACCAAGCCCGGCCACCACCAGCGCCACATTGCCGACCACGTTGGCCAGCCAGTAGACCAGATTGGTCTGATACCCCATATAATCGCCGAAAGCCTTGCGCGCATAGGCATACGGTCCGCCGGCGGCGGTATAAATCTGCGTCAGCTTGGAAAAGACCAGCGCCAGAGCAATCGCTCCGACAATCGTTACCAGCCAGCCGATAACCGCGATGGAACCGATGGCCGCCAAATTGGCCGGCAGCATAAACACGCCCGAACCCATCATGTTTCCGGCCACCAGCAGCGTCGCCGGCACGACTCCGATTTTGTTGTCTTCGTTAATCATGGCTTTTTCACTCCCAATTCTTTGCGAAGTAAAATAAGCCTTCTTAACCGGATTTCCAGTCCGCGGACACAAAAAACGCTTCGCCCCGCAGAACGCGCCGACAGACGCAAAAAAGCCTTATAGCCGACAGGCTATAAGGCTCAAAAGCTACTCGATGCGGTGCAGCGCCTGCCGGATATCTTCTATCGGGCAATGAGCCAGCATCGGAAAACAGGCGTCCAGTTTCTCCTGCCAATTTTGCAGGCTGCCGAACTTTCTTTCAAATTCATATTCCCAGCCGTAATTGATAATCAGCATCCGCCACCACAGGTTTTGGTCGTACTCCTGCAGCAGCTTTTGTACCGACGGAAACGCCCGGTAGCTGGAAAAATAAAACCAGATCAGGTTGTTTTCGCCGTTGCGGATGTCTCTTTGGGCCAGAGCAAGTTGCTCTTCCTCACGCTTCAGCAGACGATAATGCAGCTGATAATAAAGCGCTTCCTCAGGTCCCTCGCTCCAAAACCTGACAGCCGCCTTCCCTTTCCATAATCCCCCGTAAGAGACTATTTTTTCAAGATTTCCTTCTTCAAACCAGCGCAATTGTTCTTCTTCGCTGACAACCGGTCCGAAAACCGTGCCGAAAGCCATGCTCAGCAGCTGCATTCGGCCATATTCCTTTTCGTTGCCGCAGGAAAAATTCCGGCAGACATACAGCCAGTTTTCAAACGCGCGGCGCTGCCGGCGCTCGTCTTCCTCTGTCGGCGGGGATGCCAGTCCGCGCCGGTACAACTCCCGCATTGCGCCGTCATGCCATCGTGACGCATAAAACCGGTGCTGCAGCCTGACCAGCTCTGTCGGACCGCATTGCGCAAGCATTTGCAGAGCAGACTTTGATTGAAAACCGTACCAGAGAATATATTGCCTTTGAGCTTGGAAATTCTCGGAAGCAAGCAGTTCAAACTCCTCTGCCTGCGATTTCATAAACGGAACATGAACAAGTTTTTGTGTTGACATAAAAATTAGATTAAAGTGAAATAAGTCGAATTAAATATACAAATAACTGTCTGCAGTTAACCACAATCATACAATTTGTCAATAGCTGTCATGACCTGCCGCAAATTTTGAAAAAGGCCTTGACATATACCCCCGCATGGTATATTTGTAAAAACATATACCCCCGTATGGTATATTCGATGTCAAAGAAACAAAAGAAAGGAACGCCAATGTCTAAATGCAACAATCCCAAATGTACCTGTGAAGACTGCCAGTGCGGCGACAACTACCAGTGTGACGGCACCACCTACCGCTGCGGCGACAAATGCTCCGGCAGCAGCAAGTAAGAAAGCAGAACAAAATGAGCGACTGCAACCCCAGCCACATGGAAAACATGCCGCGGCTGAACCGTATCGGCGGACAACTCGACGGCGTCAAGAAAATGATTGAAAACGGACGCTACTGCCCGGACATCATCATTCAGCTGCGCGCCATACGATCCGCGCTCAAAGCCGTCGAATCAAACATTTTGGCCAAGCACCTGCAGCACTGCGTCGCCCAGTCGTTTAATCAGAACGACAAAGACAAAAAAATCGAAGAACTCAAAATGCTGTTTGACCGTTTCGACGACTGAACCGCAATCCGCTTTCCTGTCCCCGGTTTGAAACCGGGGATTTTTTTATCCCGCCG
>JAFUQJ010000046.1 GCA_017480995.1 Alphaproteobacteria bacterium | reverse complement strand
TCTCGTCTGTCTTGGTCTTATCTCTTTCTCTCCTCTGCCGCCGTTTTGTTGGTCACTGCGGCAGAGGCCTCCGCCCAAACCTGCACCGAAGCTCCCGGCTGTGCCGAACTCGGCTATACCAAATCCGTCTCGCAGTGTTCGGGCAAAAACATGATTAAATGTCCCTTTGACACGGCTCTCGTCTTCTGTGAAGACGGGCCTTCCTGCGATTCCCTCGGCTTTACCGACAACGTGTCCGAATGTCCGGGCTCCTATGTCAAATGTCCGACCGACAGTTCCAAAGGAAAATGCGATTTTGAAGCCTCGCCCGGCGATTTGAAGTATTCGCTGCGCACGTCTGACCATAACGGCTGGCTCTTGTGCAACGGCCGCTCTTATTCTTCCTCGCAGTATCCCGAACTTTACGCCGCTATCAGCGGTTCGTTCGGCTCATATCTGCCGAGCTATTCCGGATATTTCCTCAAAGCCGCCTCTACCTCTTCCGCCTACTCTTTCAAAACAGCCCAGCAGGCCGGCTTGCCAAATATCTACGCCTCTTGGCGTGCGGCCTATGAAGATTCGGGCTTCGGCAGCTGTTCGGGAGCGGTAAGCTGTACGGAATATGCAACAAGCTGGCCTCACATGGAAATCCCCAAAGGAGCCGGAGAAGGACACATGTATCGCTCGTTTGACGCCTCGCGTTCCAACTCCATTTACGGGCGTTCTTCCACCGTCACCCCGCAGAACTATTCCGCCAACGTCTTTATCTACGCCGGCAGAAAAAAGTAAAAACACCAAACAAACTAAAAAAGCCGAAGAATAGTTTAGACAAAGCAAAAATAAAAAGGCTGAAAATTCCAATGTACTTTGACGGGACACGAATTTTCAGCCTTTCGCAATTCCGGCTTAAATAAACTGTTATGCGGCTTTTCGAAGCTCGGCGCTGAATTTGGACTTCAACGCCTGCTCCACCTTCTGCATCAGGATTTCGATATCCTGGTCGCTGAAAGTGCTTTCCTTAGGCTGGAACGTAACCGACAAAGCCAGAGACTTTTTGCCGTCGGGCAGATTTTCGCCTTCATATACGTCAAAAATCCGAACATCGGCAATATGCGCGCGATCGGCCGTTTTTGCCGCCGCAATCACATCCGCGGCCTTGACGTCTTTACTCATCACAAAAGCCATATCCTTGTCCACCGGCTGGAAAGCAGACAGTTCGAGCTTCTTTTTGGCTTTGTCGCCGCTCTGGCGCGGCGTCGGCAGATTGCTCAAAATTACCTCAAACGCGCAAACCCGCTGCTTGATACCCAGTTTTTTGGCAATCAGCGGATGCAATTCGCCAAAATAAGCAATCACGTTTTTGCCCAGACGCAAAGCGCCACTCCGTCCCGGATGATAATATTCCGGCGCGTCAAGGCTTATCTGCGCACTGTCAAACGGCCCGTTTGCCGCGGCAATCACGGCCAAAGCGTCAGCCTTGACGTCAAACACGTCAAACCCGCGCTGCTCATTGAGCCAATGCTTTTTGGACGTCTGACCGGAACGAATACCCGCCGCGACTGACAGCTGCTCGCCCGGTTTGCGGCCGTAGAATTCCGGCCCGACTTCAAACAAAGAAACATTGGCATAGCCGCGAGCAATGTTGTTCTTCAGCCCCAGCAGCAGATTCGGCAGCAGCGACGGACGCATCTCATCGAGCTCAGCCGTAATCGGATTACAAAGCGCAACCGCCTCGTTTCCTTTGCGGAAATCTTTGGCCAAGGCAGAATCCGTAAAACTCCAGGTAACCGTTTCCAGCAGCCCGCGCGAAGCCAGTTCATGCCGGACGGTCACGGTGCGGCGTTGTTCGGGCGACAATGTCTGCGCCGGAAAATAATCGCGCGGCATCGATTCTGCCGGGATATTGTCCAGACCGATCATCCGGACGACTTCTTCAATCAGGTCGTGCTCACCCTCAATATCGCCGCGCCAGGTCGGTGCCGTCACCCGGATTTTATCGCCGTCCTCACGGGTTTCAAAACCCAGACGCGTCAGTATCTCGACAATTTTTGCCGCCGAAACCTCAATGCCGATAAAGCTCTTGAGCCGCTCGGGCCGGATAAATGCCGTCACCGGCTGATAATTTTCTTCTCCGGCCATCTCAATTTCCGAAACCTCGCCTCCGCAGATGTCCAGAATCAGCTGCGTCGCATAATCCGAACCCAAGACGTTGGACTTGGGATCAACCCAGCGCTCATAACGATAGCGTGAGTCCGAATCAATCTGGAATTTGCGTCCCGTCCGCGCAATACAGACCGGATTAAACAAAGCGCATTCCACAAAAACATTGGTCGTCTCGGCCGAGCAGCCCTTTTCCGAACCGCCCATAATGCCGCCCAGACACTGAATCCCCTCATTGTCGCAAATTCCGAGCGAACGGGCGTCAAGCGCATATTCCTTTTCTTCCAGCGAAACAAACTTTTCGCCCTCGCCGGCCATTCGCACGCAGATGTCGCCTTTGAGCTTGTCGGCGTCAAAAACATGCAGCGGCCTCGCCATGTCATAATTGATATAATTGGTTACGTCGACCAGCGGCGAAATCGAGCGCAGTCCGATGGCGTTGAGGCGGTCTTTCATCCATTTCGGCGTTTCGGTCTTGTTGTTGACGCCGCGGATATAGCGCCCGACATAAACCGGACAGGCCTCAAAATCTTCAACCTTTACTTTAATCGGCGATTTGAACGTGCCGTTTTTCTTGACAATGTTCAACGGCTTCAACTTGCCCAGGCCGGCCGCCGCCAAGTCTCTTGCCACGCCGCGCACGCCCAGACACTCGGCACGGTTTGGCGTAATCGCAATGTCAAACACCGGATCAACCGGCAGAATTTTTGTAACCGGCACGCCGATTTCGGTGTCTTCCGGCAAAGAGATAATGCCGTTGTGGTCTTCGCC
>JAFUQJ010000045.1 GCA_017480995.1 Alphaproteobacteria bacterium | reverse complement strand
AGGATATTGCCGAGATTATTTCTTATGGCGTGATGTCAACGCCTGCGATTGTCATTGACGATAAAGTCGCTTTTGTCGGAGGCATCCCTTCAGAAGATGAAGTCAACAAATGGTTTAATGAGCCAACAAGTTGCTGTTGTGGTTGCTGTAAATAGCTCGGAAACTGTGAGTTAAGCATCACCAATACAAAAAGACCTCTCCTTGCGGGAGGTCTTTTTGTATTGGTGACAATTCCGACAGGAAATTCGAAGCCATATTACCTTGGTAATTATGGGCTCAAGGATAAAAACAACCGTTGCTCCGGTTGTTTTTACCGCAAGAGGCGAAGTTTGGTTATATTTGAGAGGCGACGTAAATCGCCGAAACAAATATTAACAAACAAGTGGCCGAAGCGAGTTAGCGAACAACAGAGAGCTTACGAGCAAGAAAAGTCCCGTTAAGGCGAAGCCTTTTCACATAATTATTCCGCCCATTGGTCAGAAACTTCTCTTAGCGTTGCCGGGATTTGTCCGCAGCAACACTTAGCTGACGACACAATCCCGTAGAAATTGCCGCCGCAAACGGCAGCCTGCAAAATGGCTGCTTTTCTTAATTTTCCAATGTTGTAAAATCGCAATTAATTTTTATTTCTGACGATACGGCGTGAATCTCGGCAAAAACCGCGGGACATTTCTTTTATATTCCAAATATTCGCTGCCGTACCTTTTATACAATCCCTTTTCTTCACTTAACGGAAAATAAACCAGATTAATTCCGATAAAAACCAGCAAATAATAAAATAATGCCCAACTTTGAAACAATAAGCACTCCCCGCCCAAAAACAAAAAGACGCCCAGCAGCATCGGATTTCTGACATAAGCATAAGGTCCGCCGGTAATTAATTTGTTTATCGGATTCCATGGAGCCGGCGAACCTTTGCCGACTTGGGCAAAAAGCGTCATCGTCCAAATCATCAATACCAATCCGCCTGCAAACAAGACAAACATCAAAAGCAACAGAAAAACATTGTTTGCGCCGATAATTTCAAAACCACCGAAATATAAAATAAGCAACGGAATACTTATCAAAACATTGCAAGGTAAGAGCAAAATGGCCTTTAACATCGACACCTCCTTCACGCCCGTATTATGCAATATATACGTTTTTTCCGTAAAATCTATAAAAATCAATCTATAATCCGCACGTCAAGCATCTCTGATAAAAAAGCTCCGAAAATTTTAACTGACACCATGGGATAAAAACTTGAAAAATTGTTTTTTACCGTTATACTCGCATCGTTAATGACACTTTCTAGAGGGACTAAAATGAAAAAAATTATGATGATCGGCTGGACATTGCTGTTGGCTGCCTGTACAAATGCCGGCCCGTTTGTTACCAATATCTCTTCGGACGGAAACAGCGGCCTGATTATTGAAAAATGCCAAGTTCATATGAACGCCTTTATGGGCACCGTATCAAACGATAACTGTACGACCACCCAAATCAAAGTAAAATAAGTCTTGAGCAAAACATTCAAACGGCAGTTCTTATATCTGCCGTTTTTTATGAATAACCTGACAGGACTGAACTGCTTGATTTTCATCCCCTGAAAAAAGTTTTACGAACCGGCAGTGAAAAACAAATTTACAGGAGAATCCGCCATGCAATACACCACGACTTATAGTTCCCCGCTGGGCGCAATTTTGCTCGCCGGCGACGAAGCCGGACTGACCGGCCTCTGGTTTGCGGGACAAAAATTTTATGCAAAAAACCTGAATCCGCGGCATCAGAGCGGCGAGCTTCCCGTTTTTGAAGACGCGCGCCGCTGGCTGGACATTTATTTTTGCGGCGGCAAACCGGATTTTATCCCCGCCCTGCACCTTGTCGGTTCGCCGTTTCAGATTGAAGTCTGGAAAATCCTGCAGACAATTCCTTACGGACAAACGACGACCTACGGACAAATCGCCCGGACTCTGGCTGCTCAAAAAGGGCTTGCGCACATGTCGGCGCAGGCGGTGGGCGGCGCCGTCGGACATAACGAAATCTCAATCATCATTCCCTGTCACCGCGTGGTCGGCACCAACGGCAGCCTGACCGGATACGCCGGCGGCCTTGACAAAAAAATCAAACTGCTGGAGCTCGAAAAGGCCGACATGTCCAAACTGTTCCGCCCCCAAAAAGGAACGGCGCTTTAACCGTTTTTTTATTTTGCGGCGTCTGGCATTATCCGGCATGCCCGCAAGCATAAATCAGCCTTCATAAAATTTCTTGTGATTTTGTCCAAGATATGATACAATCATGTCTAATGATACAAAGTTATTATGGATATATTGTGGTCCCGAAGACTGATTTTCCTGATAATTTTGTAAATGTCTAACTTAAAAAAGTTTTTTATGAACAAAAACATCATCATCAGAAGCAGTTTCGGGCATGAAATTTTTGCCCTCTGGGTAGCCAAGTTGTTTAACTCCAAAGTATTCATCTGTCCGGACAAAGACAGTGAAGAAGAGTATAACACAGAAGCCAAGAAAATCCGTATCCAGATGTCATTCTTCGCATCCGGACTGGAAACGGCCCCGTTTTCCAAGAAAGCAGAAACTCTCGCCAACGGGTGGGATATCGTAAAAGACCTTCGCGCAGGCAAGCTGCCGAGAGGTTTTTGGAAAAAACTGGCAAAAGTTTCTTTGCGGCCGACCGCAACGGACGGACTGCCCGAATACGCACAGCTGCAAAACCGCCAAAACATTTTGGTGATTATGCAGAAATGGCTGTCGGACAACGGCTGCGGCATCACGGCCAAACAGCAAAGCCTGCCGGTAGAAGTGTTCGGCTTCCTGCGCAAAATGCTTCAGAACCTCGTGTTCGGACAGCATTTCCACAAGGTCAACGACCTTGCAGGAGTTGAAGCTGTTGCCAAAGCGTACGACATGTACGTTCCCGGCCTGAGCGAAAACCCGGAAGTTCTCGGCATTCGCGGGATTCTCCACGCCAAGTACTATAACATGTACAAAGCGCTGGCAGGATCCGTCGGCATTGCCGGAACCCACACATGGTACTTATTGGCCATGTTCCCCGAAACGCCGCAGATTATCCTGTATAATCGCAACGGCGTGGAAGACTGGGAAGAAATTGCCGAAGCCATGCGCAAGGGCGGACGCAAAGTCTGGGCCGTTGGCTTTGACGAAAATACCGATTTCTCGGTACTGGCCAAAGAAATTGAGGAGAAATACCTCGAAATCTTCGGCTAAAAAAAATGAGGTTGGGCCAATCGGCTCAGCCTTATTTTTTGCGCATTTTAACAAAGTCGTAACCAATAAGCGCTATATAGTCTAAGGATTGAAACGTCTGCTCCGGAAGAGAATTTTATGATTGAAGTTATTTTGGATCAAAACCAAACCGATGTTTTTCTAAACCAAGCGCGTCCGGTTTATACCGTCCGGGAATTCTCGGGCGCGGATTTGTCCGCATATCGCGCGCGGGCCCGCGAATTTGCAAAGCGTTTCCAAAACGATCCCATTGTCATCGTGCGTTCCGAGGCGGCCGGTTTCTCGATCAATTTGTTTGCCCTCGCCCTGTTTATCGAAACATATCACCTCGACGCCAAACTGGACGCCGTTGTCTTTCAGGTCGAAAACGCGCATGCGGCGACCGAAGCATACAAACCCTATGTCGCGCTGACCATCGGCCTCAAATATGCCATGCGCCTGCGGGAGCAGACGCCGAAAATGATTTTCAAGGAAATCTCCCTGCTGAACTACCTCAATCTGAACATCCGCCAGGATTATCTGGCCAAAAAAATGTTTATCTCCCTGCCCGGCACCGAACCTGCGCAAAAAATTGTCGCGGACAATGCGGACGAAGCCCTCGTCGCCATCGGCATCATCAAAACCCTGTCCCTGACGCACTGCAATGCGGCAATCGAAGCCGAGCTGTCTTTGTCCGACCGGCCGGTCTGCCAAAGCGAAGAAGACCTGATACAGAAGGTTATCGACGGCGTCACCCCCTGGATACATGGCTGAACCGTTCGCAAAAAAGCCCTCTTTCGAGTGCTTTTTATTACTTTTTAATACACATGATTTCATAATTTCCGTCGGCATCGGGCTCAACGCCGTGGATATCATGCCCAAATCCCGGAAAATGACGGTCAAAAGCCTCCAGCGCCTTCAAATATCCGAGCAGCGGCCCTTCGGCGGCACCGGCGTTCTCGCCGGGCATCAGCAGCGGAATGCCGGGCGGATAAGGAACCACCCCGGTCGCCACGGTACGGCCGGCGGCTTCATCGAGCCTGAGTGCCTCAACATTATCCAGCACCAGTTGTTCATACGCCTCAACCGGCGTCATGTCGGGCTTGGGCAGAACCGCAAAACCGTCGGCCAGCGCTTTGGTTGTCTGCAGTTCCTTCATTTTGGCAAACATTTCGTCGGCCAGATCTTTCAGGCCCATGCCGGCATAACGCTCCGGATTGCCGGCGGCAACTTTCGGCAAAACCTTTTCCAGCGGCGCATTGCCGTCATAATCTTTCTTAAAGGCAAACAAAGCGTTGAGCAAAGTTCCCCATTT
>JAFUQJ010000044.1 GCA_017480995.1 Alphaproteobacteria bacterium | reverse complement strand
CTTTGCGGGACGGCTTTTTAATAGTGGAGAGTACAGAATGGCTAAGCAAAAGGCTGACCTGACGTCAGGCTTTTGTCTGCAACATCTCAGAAAACTTTAGTGAGCAAGGAAAGTGACAGCGACCGCAGCGAACTTAAGTTCCTGAGGAATAGTCCTGTCTCCAATATAAAAAGCCGCCCCTTACGGGACGGCTTTTTATGGCGGAGAGTACAGGACTCGAACCTGTGCATCGTTATTCACGATGACGGATTAGCAATCCGCTGCATTACCACTCTGCCAACTCTCCATTGCGGCACTTGAGTATATGTATATTATGTTTCTCTGAACGTCAATATGTTTTTTTAATTTTTATTGCGTATATGAATTTTACGAAACCGAGGCCGGCTGCTTTTTACAAAACCGCTTAATGAACTTTCCGCCTCAATCGCCCAAAACCATCGTCAAATAGGTCATGCAGATAAAACCGACAAACACCGCCGCGGCCGAACGGTTTGTATCCTTGCTGCCGTAGGTTTCGGGCAAAATCTCGTTAATCACCACAAACAGCAGCGTGCCGCCGGCCAGCGCCATGCCGTAAGGCACGACATTAAAGCTCACGTCCATCAGAAACAGGCCGATAACCGCGCCGAGCGGCTGTACCAGTCCGATCAAAAACGCCGTCAGAGCCGCCTGCAGGCGCGAGTTTCCGGCTCCCACCAGCGAAATGGCGATAGTCAGGCCTTCCGGAATGTTATGTGCGGCAATACCGACCACCAGCGACAACGGGCTGACGATGTTTTCCGCGCCGTAGGCAATGCCGACGGCCAGACCCTCCGGCAGTTTATGCAGCGTAATTGCGATAATAAACAGCCAGGCTTTTTTCAAATCGAAATGCGGACCGTGATGTCCCATTGCATTATGCTCATGCGGAATCAGCAAATTCAGTATCCACACCAGCAGCACGCCGGCAAACACCGCCAGAACATAGCCCCCGGCCGCGCTGCATGCATCCGCGGCGCCGCGCATAATTTCTTCCATTGACGGCACCAGCAGCGAAAAAAACGAAGCCGCCAGCATAACGCCGGCCGCCAGATTCAGCAGTTGATTGATTTCCGACTTCAGATACCTTTTTTTCAAAAAAATCAAACAACCGCCCAGACCGGTCACCAGTCCGGCGCCGAGCGCCGCCAATAATCCCTGTGCAAAAACAGCATTCATCATATTTATTTCCTGTCAAACAAATGCGCGATATCGCTTATTTTCAGCTCGACATAGGTCGGGCGTCCGTGGTTGCACTGCCCCGAATGCGGCGTATGCTCCATATCGCGCAGCAGCTTGTTCATTTCTTCGGCATTAAGCCTGCGCCCGGCCCGCACCGAACCGTGACAGGCGATTGTCGCGCAAACCAAGTGCAGTTTCTCGGCCAGTTCAAAACCGGTGCCCCACTCCGCCATCTGCTCGGCAACGTCGTGCACCAGCGCCTGAACGTCGCACTCCCCGAGCAGCGCCGGTATTTCGCGGACAATCACCGCGGTGGTTCCGAACTCCTCCAAAACCAGCCCCAGCTTCGCCAGCTCGGGCGCTGCCGCAATCAGACGGTTTTTCTCCACCTCGTCCAAATCGACAACTTCGGGTATCAGCAGCATCTGCGACGCCGTTTTGCCGTTTGAACGCAGATTCTCTTTCAGCCGTTCCATCACAATCCGCTCATGCGCGGCATGCTGATCGGTAATAATGATGCTGTCTGCGGTCTGCGAAATAATGTAAGTGTCATGAAACTGCGCCTTGGCAACGCCGAGCTCGCCCACGTCGCTGCGTTCGACCGTGTCCTCAACCGCTTCGACACGCACCGACAGCTTGCGCTCCAGCTCCGGCAGCGCCGCCTGTTTGGAATAAGAATATGTCCCCGCCGGCCTGGACTGATAAGAATAGTTCGGCTTGTATTCTTCCAAAAATCCGCCGTTCGGCTGCGGTTTATCCTCAAATTCCGGCACTTTGTCCGCAACCAGTGCCGACAAGTCCAAAACGTTGGACGTATGGTTCGAATGCAGGTTCAATCCGTTGCGAATGGCTCCGACCAGCAGCCCGCGCACCAGCGCGCCGTCATAAAAACGCACTTCGGCTTTGGCCGGATGCACGTTGACGTCCACGTCTTTCGGCTCGACGTCAATAAACAGCGCGCACACCGGATACCGGCCCGAAGCCAAAACATCCTGATACGCGCCTTTAATCGCCCCGAGCAGCAGTTTGTCGCGCACCGGACGGTTGTTGACAAACAAAAACTGCGACAGCGAATTGGCTTTGTTCAAGGTCGGCAGAGAGGTATACCCCGTGATTCTGACATTCTCGCGCTCGGCGTTTATCAAAATCGAATTTGTCGCAAAATCGCGCCCCATTACCGCCGACAGGCGCTCCAGTCGCGCTTCGAACAAATCGCCGTGACAGGCCGGCAAAGAAATCTTCTTTTTCTCTCCGTCATAAAGATAAAAAGCGATATCGGCGTTCGCCAGCGCAATTCTGTTCAAAATGTCGACGCATTGCGCCGTTTCGCTGCTCGAAGCCTTGAGGAATTTGAGCCGCGCCGGCGTCGCGTAAAACAAATCGCGGACTTCAATCCGCGTTCCCTGCGGATGCGCCGCCGGCCGGACTTCCGATTTCTGCCCGCCCTCCACGCAAATCTGCCAGGCACTGTCCGCATCTTTGGTCCGGCTCGTGATTGTCAGCCGCGCGACCGAGGCGATCGAAGGAAGCGCCTCGCCGCGAAACCCGAGAAAACTGATGTTAAACAGGTTATCGTCCGGCAGTTTCGAAGTTGCGTGGCGCTCCACGGCCAGCGGCAGCTCGCCGGGGTTCATGCCCTTGCCGTCGT
>JAFUQJ010000043.1 GCA_017480995.1 Alphaproteobacteria bacterium | reverse complement strand
TAATGCTAACTGTGGAGATCCCTGCGAAAATCCATGCGAAGGAGATAACCCTACTAAGTACTATAAATACGGTACTTGCAAAACCGGATACATCGATCTCGAAACCTACTGGTGTAACGGGGCCGTCAAATGTTGGTGGAAATAACCGCAATACCCGGCAACCCCAAAACAGCGCCGCAAACGGCGCTGTTTTTTATTGCCTGCCAAAAAAAGCCGGCTCCCGAAGGAACCGGCTTTCCGACAACATAAAGACGATTGTTACTTCGCGGTCAGATGCGCTTTTGCAACCGTATCCTGAGCAATAACCAACTCCTCGTTGGTCGGAATGACAAAGGCGCGGACTTTGGAACCCGGCTTGGTAATCTCAAGCATTTCGCCGCGTTTGTTGTTATTCTCTTCGTCAAGCTCAATCCCTAGGTAGCTCAAACGCTCCAGCAGCATTTTGCGCAAAATCGGAGAGTTTTCGCCGACGCCGGCCGTAAAGACGATTGCGTCAACGCCGCCCATCGCCGCAATATAGCTGCCGATAAAGCGCAAAATCGCATAAGCGTAGACATTCATGGCATCCACCGCCCGAACGTCGCCTTTCAGATACGCGGCTTCAACGTCGCGCATATCCGAAAAACCGCACAGTCCCTGCATGCCGCTCTGTTTGTTGAGCAGTTTGTTAACCTCGTCAACCGACTTGTTCTGATACTTCATGATATGCAGCGGAATATAAGGATCGATATCGCCCGAGCGCGTTCCCATAACCACGCCGGCCAAAGGCGTAAATCCCATTGACGTGTCAATGCACTTGCCGTCCTTAACCGCCGAAATCGAAGCGCCGTTGCCGATGTGGCAGGTGACGATTTTCTTGCCCTGCCCGACAATCTTGGCAGCTTCTTGCGATACATACAAATGCGACGTGCCGTGCGCGCCGTAGCGGCGGATCTGGTGCGAAGTATACTGCTCCAGCGGCAGACCGTAAAGAAAAGCCTCTTTCGGCATGGTCTGATGAAACGCCGTGTCAAAAACGGTAACCTGCGGAACATTCGGCAGCGCCTCTTTTACCGCCTTCAGACCGAGGACGGCCGCCGGATTATGCAGCGGCGCCAGAGTGGACAGCTCGTCAATCTGTTCAATAACCTTGTCCGTTACCAAAGTAGATTCCTTGAAGATTTCGCCGCCGTGAACTACGCGGTGCCCAACCGCCGCAATCTCGTCCAGACTTTGGATTGCGCCATTCAGCAGCAGGGCAAAAACTTCGCGCAGGGCTTCGTTATGCGTCGGCAGATCGACGTTAACGGTCTTTTTTTCGCCGGTCGCCAGGTATTTGATGCTGACGCAGGAGTCGTTAATGCCGATACGCTCGGCCAGACCTTTGGCAATCACTTCGTATTTGTCGCCGTTGACGTCAAACAGCTGATATTTGAGGGAAGAAGATCCCGAGTTCAACACTAAAATTTTCATAAGTTTCTGTCCTTATTTCTGGGTTTGCAAAACGGTAATGGCGATAACGCCGACAATATCTTCGGCAAAGCAGCCGCGCGACAAATCGTTAATCGGCGCGTTGAGCCCCTGCAGCAGCGGACCGTACATCTCGGCGCCGCCCAGACGCTGCAAAAGTTTATACCCGATGTTGCCGGCTTCGATATTCGGAAAGATTAAAACGTTGGCATGGCCGGCCACATCCGAACCGGACGCTTTTTTCCTGGCAACAACGGCATCCAGAGCCGCGTCGGCCTGCAATTCGCCGTCCAGTTTGATGTTCATTGCGGCATATTCCGGAGCTTTGAGCGCTTCTTTGGCCAAAGCCGTCGCCTCGCGGACCTTGTCGGCACCCTCGCCTTTGCCCGAACCGTAGGTCGAATAAGACAGCATTGCAATCTCGGGCGCGCCGCCGAACTGGATAACGCTCTCGGCGCTGCTCAGAGCAATGTCGGCCAGCTCCTTGGCGGTCGGATTGATATTGATGGCGCAGTCCGACAGATAATAGGTCTTGCCGTTTTGCGCTACCATGATAAACAAGGCCGAAACCCCGCGGTCTTTATGCGCCGACTTGATAATCTGCAGCGCCGGACGAACCGTGTCGGCCGTCGAATGATTGGCGCCCGAAACCATGCCGTCGGCATCGCCGGCCTTAATCATAAGAGTGCCGAAATAATTGGGAATCAAAACCGTCTTGGCGGCTTCTTCCTCGGTCATGCCCTTTTCTTTGCGCAGTTCAAACAGCAGTCTGGCATAATCGCCGAGCTTCGGAGACTTGGCCGGATCCAGCAGCTCAATGCCGTCCAAACCCCAGCCTTGTTTGTCAAAATAGGTTTTAATCTCCTCCGGATTGCCGAGGATGATTAAGCGGGCGATTTTACGCTCGGCCGCTTCGTGAGCCGCCTGCAGGACACGCTCGTCTTCGCCTTCCGGCAGAACGATGGTTTTGTTGAGTTTTCCGGCCTTTTCGATCAGGCTTTCAATATAGGGACTGATTTTCATAACAACTTCCTTTACCTTTTATTAATTATTTTTTATAAAGGTTTACACTCTTCGTTTTCAAAAGTCAAAATATCTTTTGATTCTTTGGACAAAGTATTATATCTTGAGAAGGAAATGACAAACAGGGAGATTTTACGATGGAAAGAACACTGTCAATCATCAAACCCGACGCCACTGCCCGCAACATCTCCGGCAAAGTAAACGCCATGATTGAAGAGGCCGGCCTGAAGATTATTGCTCAAAAACTCATCCGCCTGACGGCTTCGCAGGCCGAAGAATTTTATCAGGAACACAAAGACAAAGCCTTTTTCACCAGCCTGGTCGACTTTATGACCTCGGCTCCCGTCGTTGTGCAGGTTCTGGAAGGCGAAGACGCCGTCGCGCGTTATCGCAAGATTATGGGCGCCACCAATCCGGCCGTCGCCGAAGAAGGCACCATCCGCAGGACTTTTGCCCTTTCCATCGACAAAAACACGGTTCACGGCTCCGATTCTCCCGAAAGCGCCAAACGCGAAATCGGCTTTTTCTTCAGCAAAATCGAAATCTGCGAATAGGGGTGGACGGTGTATAAGTTTTTTCGTTTTTTGAGCTGTTTTTTGCTGTGCCTGTTTATTGCCGTCCAGGCCCGGGCCGAAGACGAGCGCTTTGTTGTCGACATCAACGTAGACGTTACCGACGTCAATGCGTCGGCCGCGCGGGAAAAAGCCATGGCCGAAGCCAACAAGGCCGCGATTCTGGCCGTCACCAAACGCATCTCGACGGCTGACGGCGTTGCCCGCATGAGCGCGCTGAACGAAAATCAGCTGGTCAACTTTGTCAAAGAAGTCTCCGTTATCGAAGAAAAGTCTTCTCCCGTGCGCTATATTGCGCACCTGCGCATCGTTCTCCACGAAGACATGCTCAAGCAATATATGAAAGAACGCGACATCCCCCTGCTGCTGGCCGGCAGCGGCAAAATTCTGGTTATTCCCGTTTTTCGCGAATTCAGCAGCGACAAACCGCAGCTGTGGGAAAGCACAAACCTCTGGAAACAGGCCTGGGACGCCGCCGAAAACTCTTCGGCCGTAAGCATCGTTCCGCTGGCCGCCAATGCGTTCAACTATTCGGCCGTTGACGCCGAAAAGGCTCTGGCGCTTGACGGCGAAGCGCTTTCCAAAGTTATCCGTGCCGAAAACGCCGCCGACGCCTATGTGCTTGACGCCGCCTACGACGGCATCGAGGGCCTCATTGTCCGCGCCGTCTCATACGGCGGAGACAGCCGCACAATCCGCGTTGCCGGCTCGCGCAGCTCCGGCGCCAAACTTTTTGCCGATGCGGTCGACGCCGTCAAAAAACAGCTTGAAGATCATATCTCCGCCCAGACAATCAGCGAAAATTCGCTCGAAAATTCCATGACGGTTCTGTACAGTTTCGGCCGCCTGCCCGAATGGGTTGCCGCCGAACGCGCATTGTCCAATACGCCGAGCATCAACAACGTTACGCTGCAAGCCTTTGCCAACAACAAGGTGCAGCTGAAACTCACCTATGTCGGCACCGAAGCCAGACTGATAAAACTGCTCAACTCTCAGGGCTACACGCTGCACAACCGCGGCAGTTGGTATGCTCTCGAAAAATACTAAGAAGGAATACCGATGATTTCACACCGCCTGTCCAACCGCAATATGACCATCTGGCTTGTTTTGTTCGGCATTTTTTGCGCCTCTGTTTATGTACTGCGGTCGGTGCTGCTTCCTTTTGTCGCCGGCATTATCATCGGCTACCTGCTTGATCCCTGGGCCAGCAGAATTGAAAAATGGGGCGTCAACCGCACGCTGGCGTCCGTTCTGGTAATGTTTATCCTCATTCTTATTCTGGTTCCGGCCCTAATAGCCCTGTTCAGCGTCATAGACAGCCAGGTCGGACATTTTATCAGCGTTGTGCCGGATTACCTGTCTTCCTTTGCCCAAAAGATTGAGCCGGTTTTCGCCGGCCTGCAGGAGCGTTTTCCCGCGCTGGAAGCCGAAAAAATCCGCGAATATCTGCGCGGCAATATCGCCAACTCGCTCAAACTTGTCGGCAACCTCATGCGCCGGCTGATTACCGGCGGTTTCGCGCTGGTCAATATCCTGTCTCTGCTGCTGATTACGCCGATTGTCGCCTTCTACATGCTGCGCGACTGGGACAAGTTTATCGCTCAGGTTGACAGCCTGCTGCCCAAAAAATCCAAAAAGTCGATTGAAAAACAGGCGCGCGAGATTGACTGCATTTTGTCTTCTTTCATCCGCGGTCAGCTTTCCGTCTGCGTTTTGCTCGGCACTTTTTATGCCGTCGGCCTCTACGTCGTCGGGCTGGACCTTGGCGTTTTGGTCGGCTTCCTGGCCGGCATCATTTCGTTTATTCCCTATATCGGCAGCATTACCGGCTTTTTAATCAGCATCCTGATTGCTTTTGCCCAGTTTGATTCGCTGATGCCGATTCTTCAGGTAATCGGCGTATTTGCCGTCGGTCAGTTTATCGAAGGCAACTTTTTAACGCCGAACCTGGTCGGCGATTCCGTCGGACTGCATCCGGTCTGGATTATGTTTGCGCTGCTCACCGGCGGTGTGCTGCTCGGCTTTTTGGGACTGATGATAGCGGTTCCGGTCGCCGCCATTATCGGCGTCTTAATCCGCCACGCCATTGACAATTACAAAGACAGTTCCCTGTACAAAGACTAGAATTTTACTTGCCATCTCAACAAAAAAATATTATGATAAAAGAAGATGGCGTGAGGCCGTCCGAGGTGTCGAAAGCCTTATAACTGTAGTCATGCAAAAAGACTTAAACATTTTTGCAAAAGTTTTTTCTGTACGAAAAAACATATTTTTAACAGTTATATTGTTTTAGACCAACTAGGATGACCAACATGACCAACACAATCAACAAACACTATACCTGTGTCTGTTTGCTTTTTACTTCTGCCTTAACGGCAGCCTCGGCAGCACAGGCTCAAACCTGCACCACCGCGCCC
>JAFUQJ010000042.1 GCA_017480995.1 Alphaproteobacteria bacterium | reverse complement strand
GTCAGATGAGGATAGATTTTTGGAAGAAATGGCTGGAGCCAAAGCCTTATAATCAGGGATACCTGCCGGCCGACGGCGGTCATGAAGTGTTTTTTCAGGAGTTCGGGAATCCGTCGGGGAAACCGATTTTGGTCTTTCACGGCGGACCGGGCGGCAGTTTTAAGGCCAAACATGTTTCTTTTGCGGATTTGAAAAAGCATCGGGTTGTCGGTTTTGATCAGCGCGGCTGCGGACAGTCGAAGCCTTTGGGCGACATGCGCAACAATAATACGCAGGAGCTGTTGAAAGACGCCTCGCGGTTATTAGATTATCTGCATATCGAGGACAAGGTTGTGGTCAGAGGAGGCTCCTGGGGCTCGACGCTGGCACTCCTGTTTGCGGAGGCCTATCCGCAAAAAGTTGAAAAATTATTGTTGTCACAGGTCTTTTTGGCGGATCAGACGACGGCCGAGTGGGAATTTTCGGGGCTGAAAGCGTTTTATCCCGAATTTGTGGATGAATTGAAACAAAAGGCCGGAAGCCGCGGTATTCGTACGTTTTTTGCCGAAGAAATAAATTCCGGGGATTTGCGGCGGCAGCTCGAGGCCGTGAATTTGTATGGAACTTACGAGCGCGTCTGCGGCGCTTTGCAGCCTGTCTGGGGCCGCAATGAGGCGCTGAACGAGGCCGAATTGGCGTCAAACCGCATCTATATGAATTATGCTGTGCAAAATTTTATGTTAAAAGACTTGCAAATTGTGAAAAATATTGATAGCATCTCGGGCATACCAGTAATAATTGTACATAACAGATTAGATTTTGTCTGCCCTGTATACGGGGCTTATATGATACACAAACTTGTGCCTAATTCCAAATTAGTGATTGTGCCGGACCGCGGACATGTCAGCGGTTTGCTGTATAAGGTCATGGACAAAGTCTTTGCAGAGGAACTCAAAAATTGAAAAAGGATTTTTATATTTTCCGTCACGGGCAGAGCTCGTATAACCTGGCCGGCCGCACGCAGGGACGCACCAATGATTCGGTGCTGACCGAACTGGGCCGCGAACAGGCGAGGGAAGTCGGACAGAAGTTGAAAGACAGGGGAATCGAAGTTATTGTTACATCTCCGCTGGAACGCGCGCGCGAAACGGCCAAGCTGGCCAATGAAACGCTTAATGTTCCGGTGCTGGCGGACGATCGTTTTATTGAAGTGAATGTCGGTGAAATCGAGGGAATGCATTATACCGAAATTCAGGAAAAATACGGCGAGAAGTATCAACAGTGGCGCAGCCTTGACTGCAAGTATGAAGACATGTGCTTTGAAGGCGGCGAAACAAAAAAACAAGTGCGGCAAAGAGTTTTCGGAGGACTCGAGGATTATGCCAGAAATTCGGCTTATGACGTGATAGCCGTTTCTTCGCACGGAATTATGCTGACGCAGGTATTGATTGCCATGAAAGTCGGCGTTGTCGAGGTGAAAAACGGCGCAATCCTGCATATCGGTTATGATAACGGCGTATGGAGGGTGGTCGAGTGGCTTTGAAAAATGATGACGAATTGGCTGTTCAGATTGAACAAGCCAATTTTATTATGCTTTCTTTATACCGCGAATATTCAAAACGGCTGCTGCAGAATAAGTATAATGTATATTATGAAAAACAAATGCAGCGGATTAAACACGACATGATGTATCTGGACAAACAGCAGATGGTGACAAAAGCCCGACAGGTGTATGTTCCGATACTTAAAGAAATGATGAAAGAACAATAGGATAAAGTTATGGAAAAATTCGGATTGACAGAAGAAGAACATGAAAATTGGTTTCAAACCGTGATAAAACCCTTATTTGTGGAAGGGAAAAAGAGCGCCGACAGACCGACGCTGGTGCTGCTGACGGCTCAGTCGGGAGCAGGGAAAACCTTCGCTTCGGTTAATTATGCCAAGCGGATGGCCGAAGAACCGATCCGCTTCGGGGCGGACGATCTGCGGATTTTGCTGCCGTATGCGCAGGATGCCCTGAATTATGACGAGGCAAATTATCCCTTTCTGACCAAAAAAGACGCGTCTTTGGCCAGAGAAAAGATTGTCGAGCACGCTATTGCCAACAGGCAGAATATTTTAATCGAAACTATTCTGGGAAGCCCGGACGACTGGAAACTCGGCACGGTGATGAAAGCCAAAAACGCCGGCTACCGGATTGAATGCGCCGCTTTGGGCGTGCATCAGTATGTGAGCCAGGTTTCGATGTTTTCGCGCTATGAAGAACAAAAGATGATAACCGGGCATGGCTTTGCGCCGACTTTGGAAGTGCATGACCGCGCGTATCATCTGCTGCCGGAGATTGCCGCCAAGATGTATGAAGGCGGCGTGGCCGACAGCGTAAAGGTTTACAACCGCCGGTTTGAGAATTTTTATGATACCGATAACGAGCCCAATCCGTCGGGTATGGGAATTATGCGCGGGATTATCCGCTCGCGCAACAGTTACCTGAATTATGACGAAATGCGCTGGGTTATGGTGAAATGGGAAGATGTTCTGGACAAGATGCAGAACCGGCATGCCGGTCCCGAAGAGGTTGAAAACGTCAAAATGTTGTACAGCAGTTTCAAAAAAGCCTCGGGCATCAATCTGGCGCCGAATGCACGCGGTCAGGATGTTGCCGGCGCGCTGATAATGAAAAACGCCGGTAACAGCGGCAAATAATTATTCAGAATTCGAAAAGCTCAGAACACAGCTCGATAAGTCTGCGGATAAGATTTATCAGATTTGTGATTTTTCTGAGCTTTTCTGTTTTTTTCATTTTCGGTTATTCCTTTCTTTTCGTGTAAAAGTTCTTCGTTTTCCTTTTTTATTAAAATTTACCTCCACGATTCGCCATAATATACATTATGCGACAAAAGTGCGTGAGAAAAAATGCGGACGTCGACAGACGCCCCTCTTTCTTTTGTGCGTATTTTCAGTCGGTTGTCTCTGCCGTCAACCGGTCTTAAGCAGATGTTGACAAAATTCGTATAGAGTTTGATATCGTGCTTTACATTTTATTTTTTTGTAATTTTTATTCGATTATTATTATCCGCTTTATAAACGTATTTTCAGAAATTATGTCAGTTGCTGTGCCGCTGATTGTACGGTGTCAAAAAGCGGAAAAATATTTTGCCCGGCCGAATATTCGAGCAGCGTTTTGTTTGTATTCTGTCCGGGACATAAAAAAACGACCGCCGGCGATTTTTTGCGTCTGCGGCCGTTCCTTTATATCGTTCCTTTTTATTTGTTGATGACCAGCTTAATCAGATTCATCAGGAACGCAATGCTTAAAAACGTGGTAACCCGGGCCAGCGCGGCGGTTATCCCTGCCCCGTGTCCGCCGGTCATGAACTGAAGCAGCAAAGCGGCGACAACCGCGCAGCCGAGCAAGACGAACCAGTAGTTTTTGCTGCCGAGGAAAATAAAAGTACAGACGGCCGCCGAAGTAGCCAGAATATTATTGCCGGCATAGCTCAAACACAGGCTGACAAAAGATTTTATCTGGCCGATGTTCATGACATAGCCGGCGGCGGCAACGGCAACCGCCGCAATGAGAATGGTAAAATAAGTCTTGGTTTTGTTCATGTTTGTCCTTCCTTTGATGTTGGTTACGATTGCTTTGTATTATTGATGACGGTATTGATGATTTCCGAACAGACGTCTTTGTCCGCGCCGGCGGAGGCAGATATGCCCGCGGCGGCATGAGCGGAGAATTCCCGGAGCAGACCTTCGCTGCCGCGGCGGCGAAGGTTTTTGATGTTTCCCAAAGTTAAGATTAAGTTGTCAATAAATTGTTTTTGCATGCTTTTATCCGTTACAGCCGGGCGGCTCCGATTAGCTGCCGGGTATATTCCTGTTCCGGCCGGGAGAGAATTTGC
>JAFUQJ010000041.1 GCA_017480995.1 Alphaproteobacteria bacterium | reverse complement strand
GGAATCGGCTCGGGATCAAGCGAAATGGTGGTGAAGGTGGTTTCGTCGCTCGGCGCCTCAATCTTGACGGTTTTTGACGCCAGCGCGCGCTTAAGCGAATCCCAGGCAAAAGGCTGAAGCAGCAGCTTGCGCGCGTCAATCAGCAGAAAACCGCCGTTGGCCTGATGCAGCGCGCCGGACTTGATTAACGTAAAGTCCGTGAGCAGCGCGCCGTATTGCTGAATGCGTTCGACCTTGCCGACCAGATTGCCCTGCGTGGGATGGTCCAGATGAACAATCGGCGCGCCGGAACCGGGCTCGTTTTTGACAATGACATTGACTTTGAATTTGGCAAACTTGTCTTCTTCGGGCTGTTTGATTTTTGAAAAAATCGCGCTCAGCGGATCCTCGGCGGCATCGGCGCCGGCCTCGGAATTATCCTGACTTGGCAAAAATTCCTCGCTGTTATTGACAATGTATTTCTGAATACTGCGCAAGAAATCATTGGCCTGCTTGTGCCCTTTGTATTTGTTGTGCAAATCGTCAATCGGCTTTTTGACCGCCATTTTGAGAAATTTTTCGCGCAGATCGTTTATCTCGCCGCGCTGCTTGTCTTCCCACTGCGGCAGATCGGAAGCCGTGTTCTCAATCTCTTCCTGCATCTGATTGAGATCTTCAATCAGCTGCTTTTTCTCTTCCTCGGGAAGTTCGTCGAAGGCTTCGGGGCTCAAGACCTCGCCGTTTTTGACCGGCGCCACGACCAGACCGACCGGCATGTGCAGCAGCGAAACGCTCTTGCCTTTGGCTTTCTTTTGCAGCAGTTTGATATATTTTTCCTTATACTGGCGGTATTTTTCGTGAATGATGTTGATACCGGCCTTAAACTCGTCGCTGTCGGAAATGGCGGGAATCGTCACCGACAAATTCTCGATGAGCTTGTCAATGTCTTTGGCAAACTCGACGGCCGTGCCGGCCGGAAAGCTGATGGCGCACGGTTTATAAGGCTCTTCGAAATTATAGACATAGGCCCAGTCGTCCGGCGTCGGCCGGTTTTGCGCCTCTTTGTGCAGGACGCGTTTGACCAGACTGGTTTTGCCGGTCCCTTCGGGGCCGAGGCAGAACAGGTTATAACCTTTAGACTGAATATTGATGCCAATCTCAACGGCGCTTAAAGCGCGGTCCTGCCCCAGGGCGGACAAACGTTCTTCCAGCTCGGCCGTGCTTGAAAACTTGAATTTTTTGGGATCGCATTTGGTATACAGCTGGCTTGATTTCAATCTGGTAATGGTCATAATAAAAAATCCCTATACGTTAAATTTTTGGTAAGCTATGTCAAATACTATAACAGCAAAGACTAACATTGGGTAAAGAAATCGCAAATTTATGAATTATCTCCGTTTCATTCTCATCATCCTTTTTATAATAAGCGCGGTCGGACTGTTTTGGAACTATGCCAAACGTCTGAAAAAGGATTATCTGCGCCGGATTATCGAAAGAATCCTGCTCGAAACCCGCAGCAGTCTGCCGGCCGACGTTCCGTATTCGAGCGAAACGGCAATACAAACGGCCGCCGCCGCCGCCAAACTTCCGAAAGCGGATCTGAAACGGCTGACCGCCGTTCTGAAAAAGCGCGACGGCGGCGCGCTGATACGCTTTTGGGAAAAACAAAACAACAAAAATCTGGCGCAAAACCTCAAATCCCTTTGCGGAAAAATTAAAAAAAGGGTCCCTTACCAAAACAAAAAAGCGCAGCAGGCCGCCGTTCTTCTGCAAGAAGCGCGGGAAAACCTGAATGAGGGCGATTTACTCTCGGCTTCGGAAAAAAGCTCGCGGGCCGCCAAAATCTTCAACAAACTGAATTACGTTTACGAAGAGGCCGAGGCTTATCTGCTGATGGGCACAATCTACCGCGTCAGCGCGGTGTTTGACGTGGCCGATTTTATGCTGCGGACGGCGGCCAAAGTTTTTCATTATCTCGGCGCCCGGAACAAAGAAGCCGAAAGCCTCGGCACGCTCGGCATGCTGATGACGACGCAAAAACGCTTTGACGAGGCACGCGCCGATTTTGAGAAAGCCGAAAGCCTTTTCGCCGAATGCGGACAAGAGGCCGGCCGGGCGGAGATTGTCAACCAGCGGGCGCTTGGTTTTCTGCTGGAAGAAAAAATACCCGAAGCCGTAAAGGAAGCGGGACGCGCCCTCAAAGAACACACTCGTCTGGGCAATCTGCCGGGACAGGCATTGAGCCTGGAAATCGGCGCCTATGCCGACCGCGCTCAACACCGCCGGCTCGCCGCCGCAAAAAAGGCGAAAAAAGCAGCGCTGCTCTATCAGAAGACCGGCAACCGGCCGGCTTATCTGGAAATGCGCTTCTTGCAGGCCGAAACGCTGTTTGCCGAAGAAAAATACGCCGCGGCCGAAAAAATACTGCGCGAGATTATCGAAGAAGACAAAAAACGGCGTTCCTGTTTTCAGGTTGCCAATTCGTACAACCTGCTCGGGCTGATTTATCTGCTGCAAAAAGACTTGGGCCGCGCGCGCGCTTTGTTTTCGCAATCCTTAAACTGCGAGCTTCGCAGCGAACGGACGCTCGGCGCGCTGATTGACTACGCCAACATGGCCAACCTCGAAACGCAGACCGGCAACGCGGCGCAGGCGCAGAAATATCTGCGACTGGCAATTGACTATGCCCGCGAACTGGAAGAAAAAGAACTTCTTGAAATATTGGAAAACAGGCTTATTCAAAACGAAGCAGCATCGTCACGACGGGAAACTCGCCGCCGGACGACGGACTGACGCGGAGGCTGTCTACCCCGAGATTGGCAAAGCCGAGCACATAGAATCCGGGCAGGGCAAAAGGATTAAAACGGCGGCCTTTTTCGGCAAAAATCAGGCGGTTCTTGACCTTGAGGCCGGTCTCGTTCAAAAAGCGGCGCATGTTGCGGCTCCAGGCCGCTTCGCCAAAATTGCCGTACAGGATGACCGGATCGTCCTGCGCGTCGATAAAAGCGGCCAACTGGCGGAAACTTTTGCGCCGTGCGGCGGCCGAACCGTCAGAAAAATCGACGCGAATCAGATTAAAGGCATGCGCGTTTTTTTCCAGCGCCCAAAACCGCGCCCGCGTCTTATTGCCAAACTCCAGATGCCCCGAGCGAAGCACCAGAAGATCGGAATCAATCAGGTCTTTGCGGCTGTCGGGCGTATATTCCAAGGCCAGATGGTGAGGCGCCTCGATTTTGGCGTCAAACAGGATATTGGCAAATGCCGAAACATGAAAGAAATTGACAATCAGCAGCAACAGGAAAAAACCGCCGTATCCCCAGTGACCGATGTACAACGCATAGACAAACAGCAAAAGGTTGAAAAAGTAGAAATGAAGCAGCAAGTCAGGAAACACGCCGCCGGAAACGCAGACAAAGGAACACAGCGTCAGCACGGCAAAGACTGCCGAGCTGATTTTCAGAAAAATATTTTCCCTTTCGGATTTTTTTCTTTGGCTGAGGTAACCCATTCTTAAGTCTTTTTCTTGTAATGTTTAGTGCGAGGCCGGACGGCACCCCTATTTGTCTTGACATTTTAGCGCTTAAAATGTATTTTGTAAATGGTTTGAAAAACATGTATGAACAACTCGTAACCATATTTTCTTCAATCGACATTATCGGCACAATATCGAACAAGATTGATTTGCTGACCGGTCTTGTAGACGGTTACCTGTCGGGCGCCAACAACCTGCGGCTGGTTTCGATTATCCTGATGATTCTGGCGCTCATTCTCTTTTTGTTCCTGATTATAATCATTTACGTCAAAACAATCGTCGCCTTTTTGAAAAAAGAGCCTCAGGCCGAAGCTGCGGAAGAGGAGGACGACATTTTCAACGAAGAAGACGCCGAGCGGCTGCAGGAAATCATCCGCAATCAGGAACGCGACATGGAACTGGAAAAAGAGCTCCAGAAAGAACTCGACATGGCGCGCGCCGAACGCGACCAGAGCCTTTTGGAACAAGCCGCGGCCGAAGACCGAAAACAAAAAGAAAAAGAACTCAAAAAAGAACAAAAGCAGCAAGAAAGAGAAAAAGCCGCCGCCAAAGAGGAAAAAGAAAAGCAGACAACGGAAAAACCTGCCCGACGCGGTTCCCGAAAAACGCCGCAGATTGATCTGGACTGGAAAAAAGGCACCCTGCCGCAGGAACGGATTGCTCCGGTGGCCGACGGCTCGGCCTTGTCATATCATCAGGAGCACAAAGAGCTCGGCGAGCTGCTCGGGCTGATTATCGATATGCTCGGGCGCGGCGTCGACGATCTGAAAATCGCCCAGACCGTGATGTTCCGCAATCAGAATCTGAATTCCGAAGACGATATTCTGCAAACGATTGACGCAATCAAATATTTTGTCGACCTGTCGCGCAGCCAGGCTTTTGCCAAGCTGCCCGTTGGCGCGCAGCTTCCCGGCGAGGAAGAGGCTCTTTATCATCTGGCCAAAGGCGACGCCTCGCTGGCGCTTGCCCTGCTTGAGGGGCTGATGGACAACGGCATCGAAAAAGCCGCGCAGTCTTCCAACGAAGCCAAACGCGACGCCCTTTACAAAACCATTTCCGAACAGGCCTGCGTCTTCGGCACGCTGTCGGCGGTCAACGACGTGATGCTGGCAACCGGCGCCTTCGAATTGTCGATCGAACTGTCGCCCAACAACGCCAACGCCTGGAGCCGCGTCGGCGACATGTATCTGCGGGCCGGCTCGGTCAACAAGGCAATTTGGGCGTATCGGAATGCCGTCAATTTTGCCGACGAGGAAATCAATGCCCGCGAGCTGGCCAATGCGCACAAGCATCTGTCGCAGCACCTGTATGATCAGGGCAACAGTCTGCAAGCCGCCAAATTATACAACAGCAGCAAGCAATTTTATGATTCTCTCGGCATCAACCGCCGGCTGGACAAACAGGAAATTGAAATTGTCGAGATTATCGAAGCGCATCATAACGACGACCTGCGTCTGACAATTCACAATCTGCTCAGCGACGCTTCCAGACAAACCGCCTGATTGTTTTTTTAATCGTTAAAGTTTTGGCGCGCCGACATCGGGAGCGCGCAGATACAGAGGCTTCGGATAATCGAGCTTGCCCTCGGCCAGATGACGCAGACCGGCGGTTATCATGTCGGCAAGGTCTATTCCCTCGGACATCTTGATGCAATGCAGGCTCAGCCCGCTGTTTTTGGCCAGAAAACGTTCCACCCCGTCGCCGACGAGAGATATTTTTTTGTGGCGCAGCAGCGGAATAATGTCATCATAATGCAGCGCCTGCGGCGGCGTCAGTTTTTGGAGCTCTTTGTCAAACAGCTGAAGATAAAAGTCGTCGCGCTTGGTTTCGATGAGCACGGCGTTAACGTCGCCGCGTTCTTCCGGCAATAAATTAAGCGCATAAGCCTCAAAGGCCGACACGCCGTCGAGCAGCAACCCGGGGCGAACCAACTGAAAAGTTCTGGCGGCGGAAATGCTTGCGCGCACGCCGGTAAACGAACCGGGGCCGACACAAACCAGAACCATGCCGACGGCGTCGAAGGTTATTCCTTCCGCCGAAAGCATTTTCCGAATCTGCGGAATCAGAACTTCGGACTGCCCGAAATCCATATATTCGCAAAAACGGCCGACAATCCGCCCGTCTTTGTGCAAAGCTATCGCGCATTGGGCGGCCGTCGTATCAAAAGCTAAGACATACATGTTTTCCACTTGCAAAAAAAATGAGTTTAATTAATGTGGGTTATATAATAAAATCTCATTGAGCACAACATTTTTATGGATAAAAACGCAAATGATAGACAAACCGCTGCTGCTGGACATCTACTATGCCGCCCCTGAATTCTGGCATATCGTTTTTGCGTTTTTGACGGTTTTGATTGCCTTTGCCATAGCGGAGATGTTCAAAATCCTCAAACTGCGGCAGAAAAACTATTTTCTGAACCGCGACCGCGAGCGCTATGCCGAAACGCTCTATGCCTCCCGCGACGGCTATTTTGCCTTTATTTATCCCGACCAAAAGGTCAATGATCCGCGCAAACATATTGTCGAGAGATGTTCGCGGCGGCTGGCGGTCATAATGAATCTTCCGGGCGGCACCAAATCCGGTTTTGAGGATATTCTCAAGAATTTTTACAAAGAAGACGTCAAACGAATTCGGAAATACGTCGATTTTCTGCATGAAGAAGGCGTTTCGTTTGACGACGAGTTTGCGCTCAAAAGCTCCAACAAGCATCTTCGTCTGGTCGGCGCCCGGATCAACGGCGCCGACGGCAACATATACTGCGACATGATCTGGTTCCGCGACGTCAGTTTCGAAACCAACAAAATCATGGAGCTGGAAAACGGCCGCCGGGCAATCTCCGACGAACTGCGGCGGGTGCGAGACCTGATCGACAACCTGCCGTTTCCGGTCTGGCTGCGCGGCAGCGATCTCAAAATCATCGACTACAACAAAAAATTCGGCGATTATCTCAGCAAGTCCCGCGGCGGCGGTTTTGACGGCGAAAGCGAAATCACGACCAGCAGCGGCGACAGCGTTTCCAAAAATCTGGCGCAAAAGGCGCAGGACAGCAACAAACCCCAAAAAGCGACCGTCAGCATCGTCAAAGGCGGACAGAGAATTATGATGAAGGCCTTCGAAACGCCGTTTCATGCCGAGGAAAGCCTTGAAAGCATTTATACCGCGGGAACCCTGGTCGACGTTAACGAACTGGAGGAACTCAAGCGCAACCTCAAACTGCACCAAAGCGCGCAGCTCGAAATCCTGCGCACGCTCGGCACGGCGTTTGCCGTGTTTGACCAGCACTTCAAGCTGGCGTTTCACAACTCCTCTTTTGCGGAATTGTGGAAACTCGATCCGGAATGGCTGGACGGCGCGCCGACTTATTCGGCTTTTCTGGACGCGGTCCGCGAAAAAAGGCTGCTGCCGGAAGTGCCGGATTATCTCCTGTTCAAAGCGGAAGAGCAAAAAAAGTTTTCGCAGATAATCGAGCCGCAGAAAGACATGCTGCACCTGCCCGACGGCACCACGCTCCGGCGGCTGCGCGCGCCTTATCCGATGGGCGGGCTCATTTTCGCCTACGAAGACATTTCCGACAAGCTGGCAACGACCAGCGCCTATAACGCGCTGCTTTCGGTACAGCAGGAAATTCTCGAAAACATTTTCGACGCGGTGCTGATTTTCGGCTCGAACGGACGTTTAACTTCGTATAACGAGGCATATCTTAAGCTATGGAACGCCGAGCGGATGTTTTTGGACAGCGAGCCCAACCTGGACGAACTTCTGGAATCGCAAAAAGAGTTTCTGGCCATTGACGTCGACTGGGAAAAACTGAAGCGGGACATTGCCGGACATCTGCTGTCGATGACCACCAAAACCTTTACCCTGAGCCGCATCGGCGGCGATACGCTCGAAATCGCGGCGCGCAACCTGTCGGACGGCTCGCTGATCATTACTTACCGCCGGCAGTGATTTTTGGAATAATTTGACAAAAAAATCTTTTTATGCGACACTGGTCTGGTAGAAAGAGCATAAAACATTATGGCATGCAAAAGTATTTTGGAGAGCAAAATGGAAGACGAAACGGCAAATCCGAATATCGAATGGAAAAAGAACAAAGGGTTCGGTACCGCCGAAAAGCTGTCGCGCCGGATTGACAAAGAAAAAGCCCTGGAAGAAGAGGCCAAAAGCAAAAAACCGGTGTCGTTGAGCAACGCGCAGCGGCCGCTGCCGGCCGAGCTTCCGCAAGGGCTCAAAAAACTGCGCAAAAAAATTAAAGAAGCATACGACGAAGACGAGGAAGACGAAGACTATTACACCTTTCTTCCCAACGACATCGCCTCGTCGCTGGTCAACGCCCTGTACGAAGACGAGCGCAGACAGCTCGGCATTCGCGAGAACACCCTCAACAATCAGAAACTGCAGCAAGACGCCGGAAAAATGAGCGCCGTCCGCATGGCCAACCAGCTTTCAAAAGAATTCGGCTTCGGCGATATTGATAAAAAAGTCATCAACAAAAACATGCAGGACGCAACGCTTAATTCGCGCGATTTTGAAAAAATCCTCAAAGACGACGTCATGAGCAAGGCCAAAATCAGCACCCGTCAGCTTTCCAAGGCCGAAACGGTCAATCTGCTGCGCGGCATCAAACGTATCAAACGCGTGGCCATGCAGGGCAAAGAAGCCGAACTCAAAGCGATTGAAGGCCTGAAAATAGACGACATCATCAATGCCGGCGAGCGCGGCGCCGACGACAACAAAGTCGCCGAGATCATCCTCAAAAAATCGGGACGCAAAAACAAAAAAGCCGCCGCCAAAACAATCAAGGAAAAGAATCC
Organism: Alphaproteobacteria bacterium; assembly: GCA_017480995.1. Lineage (GTDB taxonomy): Bacteria > Pseudomonadota > Alphaproteobacteria > RF32 > CAG-239 > CAZU01. Next base: position 10,807 of record JAFUQJ010000041.1, on the reverse strand, counting down.
GAATCTGTCCAAAAAGAATCGGGAAACCATCCAAAAAATCGAAAAAGAACGCGGTTAGGAAATCTTGTTGAGAATCGTCTTGTAGCCGGTGCTGATGATTTTGAACTTTTCTTCGGCTTCTTTGTCTTCGCGGTTAAGGTCAGGATGATATTTTTTGGCCATTTTCTTGTACTGCTTTTTGAGCCCGGCAACCGTCAGATCTTCAATGTCTATTTCGAGAATCCGCAGGCATTGGCGCTCCTGCGCGGTAAAACGGATCTCGGTCATCGGCGAGAGGCGCGGGTTGTAATCGTCCATAAATTCGAAATTACCGTTGAAGTCAAAGCCGAAATTATACTTGATTTTGGAACTGAAGCGGAAACGGCGGAATCTGTCCCGCGCGGTTTCTTCCGCTTTGCCGTCTTCCATGCCGTCAAAGTAGTTCCACTTGGCGTTGTACTCCTGCACATGCTTGAGGCAGAACCAATAATACTCCTTAAGACAGCGGTCTTTGGGCGCGCGGTATTCCCCCGCCTCGGCACAGCCGGGATGGTCGCACCGATGATAGGTGTTTTCGTTCTGCGGGGCAAAATATTTGCTGCGGCGGCGCGGTGTCTTTCTCATTGTCCTTTCCAAGTTAACCGGAATATTATAATCTTAATTTTGCGATTTGTCATTCGTTATTCGCGATTTGTCATTTGCCTTTGTTTATTTGTGTTGTATCTTATGCAAAACTTTTTTAGTATGAGACAAAAGCAAAGAGGGTGTCATGCCGGAGTTACCAGAAGTCGAAACAATCAAGACCGCCATCGAGCGCCATATCGGCAACGCGAGAATCGACGATGTCATTATCCGCAACCGCAGGCTGCGGCTGCCGGTGCCGGACGATACCGAAGAGCGTCTCCGCAACCGCAGGATTACCGGTTACCGGCGGCGCGCCAAATATATCCTTATCCACCTTGACAACGGTTTGAGCATTATCTGGCACATGGGCATGAGCGGCAGAGTGCTTATCTGCGACGTGCCGCCCGATCCGCCCGGCAAACACGACCATATCATTATCCGCACCGACAAAGGCTGCCTGGTCTATAACGACGCGCGCCGCTTCGGCCTATTTACCTATTGCGAAACCGCCGTACTGAACGAACATCCGCTGCTGGCCAAAATGGGACCGGAACCTTTTGACGAGGCCCTGACCGCGGATTATCTGTACGACAGGCTGCAAAAGAAAAAAATTCCGCTCAAAGCCGCGCTGCTGGATCAGGAAATCGTGACGGGAATCGGCAACATTTATGCCTCGGAAGCGTTGTATCATGCCGCGATATCGCCGCTGCGGCCGGCCGACAAGGTAAGCCGGAGCGAATGCAGAAAATTAATCGAGGCGGTTCGGAAAACGCTGCAAAGCGCAATTGCCGCCGGCGGCTCGACGCTCAAAGATTATGAAAAACCGGACGGAAGTCTGGGGTATTTTCAAAATTTGCATTGCGTTTATAACAAAACCGGGCAAAAATGTCCTCAGTGTACATGCGACACGGCAAAGACCGGCGGAATCCGCAAAACGGTTCTGGCGGGGCGCTCTACCTTTTATTGCCCGCGCAAACAAAAATAGGAAACGACGACATGAAACAGCTGATACTTATTCTTATTGCCTGTTTAATCGGTTTTGAAAGCCGGGCGGCTTTCATTGAGGGGCTCGAAGACGTGCCGATGCCCGAAGGCATGGCGCAGCCGAGCAACGACAACATCTCTTTCGGCAATGAAGAAAGCCGTCTGGTCGACACGCTGCTGACCAGCGACACCCTCAGCTTCAGGCAGGTGCAGCAGTTTTATGCCAAAAACCTGCCCGAACTGGGCTGGCATTTTCAGGGCAAACGCGGCGACACCCTCGTTTATGAACGCGAGGGCGAGGTTATGGACATTTCCTGCGAATCGAAAAAACCGCTGGTTGTCAGAATTACCGTCAAAAGCAAAATATAGGATCCGGCCATGGAAGAATCGAACATTCTGATTGAAACAAACGGCAATATCGGCATCATTACCCTGAACCGAACCGACAAAGCCAACGCAATCAGCCTCGAAATGCTGAACGATATTTCCTATCAGGTGCAGACCTGGGAATACGACGACGCCGTCCGCACCATCATCATCAAAGGGCAGCCCGACGTCTTCGCTTCGGGAATCGACATTGCCGAACTCAGCGCCGAAGTTTCTCAGCAGAGCTTTGCGCTCAAAGCCTGGAAAGACGAATTTGCCAAAATCGCGCATTGCGCCAAGCCGCTGATTGCCGCGGTTTCGGGTTATGCGCTCGGCATCGGCTGCGATCTGGCGCTGGCCTGCGACATTATTCTGGCTTCCGAATCCGCCCAGTTCGGATACCCGGAAGTGAGCATCGGCTTTATTCCCTCGTTCGGCGGCTGCACCAGACTGGTGCATTCCATAGGCAAGGCCAAAACCATGGAAGCGATCCTGACCGGCAAGGCCATCTCGGCGGAAGAAGCCGCCGCCTGCGGCCTCATCAGCCGCGTGGTCAACCTGATCGATCTGGAAGACGAAGCGCTCAAAACGGCAATGAGAATCTCGGCCCTGCCTTATCAGGCCGTGATTCAGGCCAAAGAAACAATCGCTCAGGTCGAAGACATGAACCTCAGCAACGGCTACGAATTGGAGGCCAAAAGCTGCCGCCTGGCATTGAACACGCCGGAATTTCAGCAGATTTTGGCGCAATTTGAGCAAAAAATGTAAGAGAATCGGCCCTGCGGACAAAATTGTTGTTGACTTCCGAAGCACTTAGAGTTTATAAAGCATTACATTTAAAAACTTGTCTTTAACTTTTTTATGGAAATGGAATAAGAAAAATGGCCAATCATAAATCGGCAAAAAACAGAATCGTAAGAAACAAAAAGAGAGCCGTTATCAACGGTGCCCGCAGAAGCCGCGTTCGCACTTTCATCAAAAAAACGGAAGCTGAAATTCTGAGCGGCAACAAAGAGCAGGCCGCCGCCGCTTTCAAGATTGCGGAATCCGAAATGATGAAAGCCGTCAACAAAGGCGTTTTCAAACTCAACACCGCTTCTCGCACGGTTTCTCGTCTGTCCAAAAAAATTAAGGCTCTGTAGTCCTTATTTTTCGGAATTTTTTATCAAAACACAAACCCGCTGCCGGACATGTCCGACAGGTTGCGGTTTGTGTTTTTTTGTGCTCAAAAATGGCGAATCTCTGCGACTCTGCCGAGAATCTATGTCAAGGAATTTAATTGCAATGTTCTGATAATGTTCTGTCGTTTTTAGGTTGTTTTTAGAATCAATAGCCGATAACATCCGAATCACTTTTTAAGGATTTGTTAAGAAAGCAATACGAAAAAATCGAATCACTTTCCGGACAAACAAGATTAAAAGATATTAGTTTGTTAACAACTACATGTTCCGCCTTTTGGGGAATTGTCCGAAAATTTTTTGGAAAGGCTTCCGCCGGGACGACGGCCGCAGGATATTCAGCGGCAGGGGCGACGGGTTTTCAAAAGATTTTTGACTTCGGAGATCGGAAAGTTTCCGTTTGAATTACAGAGGCTCCTGACACGCAGGCCGCAAACGGAACGAAAGTTCAAAAAAGTTTTGCCGGGTTTCCGGCAGGCAAATAAAGACGGTTTATGCAAGGTTAATCTCGGGTTTAATTTTTAGTTTAAATTGGGGAGTAAAAATGGCTGAAGAAGCAATAAATAACGACAGTTCCGTTCAGGATCAGTGGAGCCAGATTTGCAGCCAGTTGAGGACCGAGGTCGGGGAGACGGCTTTTGACAGTTGGCTGAAGCCTTTGACACCCGGTTCTTTTAACGACGGCGTTATGAATGTCTGCGTTCCGACGCGCTTTATGAGAAACTGGGTTATCACGCACTACAGCGACCGTATTCACAAAATTTGGGAAAAGAAAAATCCCGCGATTAAAAACGTTAACTTTGTCGTCCAATCCGTTCAGGAAGAACCGCGCAGCCTCTATGATCCGACCTGCCGCTCGCTTTTGAAGAAAATTACATCGACGCCGTCGCCGCAAAACATTTATCAGTCGGGCATCAACAGCGTTATTGCCAACAGCAACGAAGGCTCTTTGAACGACTCTCTTTCGGTTCCTCTGAACCCGCAATATACTTTTGACAACTTTGTCGTCGGCAAGACCAACGAGTTTGCCTATGCCGCCGCCCGCAAAGTTGCCGAATCGAGAAACATTTCCTTTAATCCGCTGTTTTTGTATTCCGGCGTCGGCCTCGGCAAAACACACCTCATGCACGCCATCGCCTGGCATATCAAACAGCAGGATCCGAGCCGCAACATCGTTTATCTGTCGGCCGAGAAATTCATGTACAAATTCGTACGCGCCCTGCGTTACAAAGACACCACCGCGTTTAAGGAACAGTTCCGCTCGGTTGACGTTCTGATGGTGGACGACGTTCAGTTCATGGGCGGCAAAGACACCACGCAGGAAGAATTCTTTTATACCTTCAATTCGCTGATTGAGGAAGGCCGCCAGATTATCATTTCGGCCGACAAGTCGCCGGCGGATCTGGAAGGAATCGAGACCCGCCTCAAATCGCGGCTCGGCTGCGGTCTGGTGGCAGACATCCACGCAACCGACTTTGACCTCCGGATGGGCATTCTCAACAACAAGGCCCGCCAGCTCGGAATCGAACTGCCGGAGCGCGTCGCCGAATTTCTGGCGCAGAAAATCACCTCCAACATCCGCGAGCTTGAAGGCGCTCTGCGCCGCGTAATCGCCCATTCGCAGCTTTTGTCCGACAAAGAGATTACGCTTGACATGACGCAGGACGTTCTCAAAGACATGCTGCGCTCGTTTGACAAGCGCACGACGATTGACGAGATTCAGAAAAAAGTAGCCGAACACTTCAACATTTCGGTCAAGGAAATGCAGTCTTCGCGCCGTGCCCGCACGGTTGCCCGGCCGCGTCAGATCGCCATGTATCTGGCCAAGCAGCTGACCTCGCGCTCGCTGCCGGAAATCGGCCGCAAATTCGACCGCGACCACACCACGGTCATGCACGCCGTCCGCAAAGTCGAGGAGCTGATTGTCGAGGACGTTTCGCTGGCCGAAAACGTCGACGCCCTGAGAAGAGCTCTGGAAGCCTAAATATCTGACAACAAAAACCCGGCACCGCAGAAAGCGCATGCCGGGATTTTTGTGCTTCCAAAAAACAAAAAGTTGTTGATGATTCGCCGATTGGGTTTCTGATTTCCGCAGTTTATGCTAAACTTATCCGTAAAATGACGGTAGACCGTTTTACTTTCTAAACACTAGTGGAAATTAGACATGAAATTTACTATTGAACGCGCAAATTTACTGAAAACACTCAGCCATGTTCAGAGCATCGTTGAGAAAAGAAATACCATCCCGGTATTGTCGAACGTGCGGATTGAGGCATTAAGCGACGGCATCAGCTTTAAAGCGACCGACATGGACACCGAAATTACCGAAATCACCGACGCCAAAATCATTGAAACCGGCGCGACCACCGCTCCGGCGCACATGCTTTATGACATTGTCCGCAAGCTCTCCGACGGTTCTCAGGTCGAGCTGACGTTTCCCGACGAAAAAGGCCAGCTGACAATCGCTTCGGGCCGCTCGAAATTTTCGCTCTCGACCATCGGCGTCGAAGACTTCCCGGTTATTTCCGGCGACAAGCTGCCGACCAGCTTCGTCATGGCCAAAGACGATCTCAAAGACGTGATTGACCGCACGCAGTTTGCCGTTTCGACCGAAGAAACCAGATACTACCTGAACGGTCTGTATGTTCACGCCAAGAAAGAAGGCGCCTCCAGCGTTCTGCGCGTGGTTGCCACCGACGGACACCGTCTGGCCTGCGTCGAAACGCCGCTGCCGCAAGGCGCCGAAGAACTCAAGGGCGTGATTATTCCGCGCAAGACGATTACCGAAATCAGAAAGCTGCTGGATGACAATTCGGTTGAAAACGTAACGATTGAAATTTCGGAAAACAAAGTTCGTTTTTCGTTTGCCGACGTTACCCTGACGTCTAAACTTATTGACGGAACCTATCCCGACTATGAGCGCGTTATTCCGACCGACAACGACAAAAACCTTGAACTTAACGTCAAGGAACTGGCGTCTGCCGTCGACCGCGTGTCGGTTGTGGCCGAACGTACCCGCGCCATTAAGATGCTGACGCATCCGAACAAAGTGACAATCGTGACTTCCAGCCCGGATTTGGGCAGCGCTTCGGAAGATCTGGAAGCAAAATACGAATCCGAGCCTCTGGAAATCGGCTACAACTTCCGTTATCTGCTTGACATTCTGGCCGAAATCAAAGGCGAGACGGTTCGCGTTTCTTTTGCGGACGGCTCCTCTCCGTCGGTTATTCATGATACTTCCGACGCCAGCGCGATTTACGTTCTGATGCCGATGAGAGTATAGCACGCAAAAAGATGGATAATTTGGCATATAACTTAGATAGTTTTGCAGTTGAAAAGTCAGGCGTTATGCGTCTGACTTTAACTGATTTCAGGAACTATCAGTTTTTGCGCATAAACGCCGGAACGGAACCGATTGTCATTACCGGAGACAACGGCGCCGGCAAGACCAACATTCTTGAGGCAATCTCTTTTCTGACGCCCGGACGCGGCCTGCGCGGCGCCAGACTGGCCGACATTAAGCGCATTTCCTCGGCGGAAGACGGTTCTTTCGGCAGCAGCGTCAGCTGGGCGGTCGCGGCCAAGGTCAGCAAAGGAGACGATTGTTATGACATTGCCACCGCGGTCGAACCGGTCTTGCGCGAAGTCGGCCAAGACGAAGACGGCTCGCAGCGCTTTGAGCGGCGAATCGTCAAGATCGACGGCAGCAAAATATCCTCGCAGGCCGAGCTCGGCAATTATATCTCGGCTATCTGGCTGACACCGCAGATGGACCGGCTGTTTCGCGGCGGAAGCCAGCCGCGGCGCAGTTTTCTGGACCGGCTGGTTTATGACTTTGACGCGGAACATGCCAAGCGCATTTCTTCTTTTGAACATCTGTACAAAGAATGGTACCGCCTGCTCAAAGACGGCAAGCATGATAATTTCTGGCTCTCCGGCCTGGAAGAAAACATGGCCTCGGCCGGCGCGGCGATTGCGGCGGCGCGACGCGAGCAGATTGCGCGGCTCAATACCTTTATCGAACACGAGCCCGACGACGTTTTTCCGAGCGTGCGGCTGGAACTCGACGGCACAATTGAGAAGCTGCTCGACACCCTGCCGGCGATTGAGGTTGAAGACCGCTACCGCGAGATTTTGCGTAAAATGCGCCGCAGCGTGATTTATAACGATACGATTGACGGCGTTAACCGGACCGATTTTAAGGTCTATTACCGCAAAAAAGGCATGCCGGCAGACCTATGCTCCACCGGCGAGCAGAAATCGCTGCTCATCAGCATTATTCTTGCGCAGAGCAAGTGCCAGTCCCTGTATAAGGGTTTTGCGCCGGTGATGCTGCTTGACGAAGTCGTTGCCCATTTGGACGACCTCAAGCGCGAAGCTCTTATCGGCAAAATTCAGGAACTCGGCGTGCAGGCCTGGATTACCTCGACCAACGCCGAGCTGTTTGACAGCCTGCGCGGCAAGGCCCGCTTCCTGCATATCGAAGACAATCAGCTGTTTGAAGAATAGTTCAGAAAACCGTCGGCCTGCATGTTATAGAGTTTGTAATAGGCGCCTTTTTTGCGCAGCAGCGACTGATGCGAACCTTCCTCAATGATTTTTCCGTTGTCCAGTACCAAAATCCGATCCATTTCGCGCAAGGTTGAAAGCCTGTGCGCAATCGCGATAACGGTTTTGTTCTTCATCAGCAGCGAAAGCGATTTTTGGATGTGCTTTTCGCTCTCGCTGTCCAAGGCCGAAGTCGCTTCGTCAAAAACCAGAATCGGCGCGTTTTTGAGAATGGCGCGGGCAATTGCGATGCGCTGGCGCTCACCGCCCGAAAGAATGACGCCGCGATCGCCGACAACCGTCTGATAGCCTTTGGGAAGCCTGCGGATAAACTCATCGGCAGCCGCCTTCTCCGCCGCCTCGTAAATTTCCGTTTCCGACGCCGAAGTGCGGCCGTAGCGGATGTTTTCGTACAAGGAGCGGTTAAACAGGCAGACGTCCTGCGGAATGGCGGCAATCATCCGGTGCAGAGATTCCTGAGTCATGTCGCGCAGGTCAACGCCGTTGATTTTGATGCTGCCCTCGGAAACGTCATAGTAACGCGCCAATAGTTTGATAAAAGTCGACTTGCCGCCGCCGGACGGCCCGACCAGGCCGATTTTTTCGCCCGGTTTTATTGTCAAATTCAGACCGGAAAAAATGCGACGGCGCGTTTTATACGCAAAACCGACGTTTTCAAAATCAATCCGCGTCTTGTCGAACACGATTTTCCGGGCTTGCGGAGAATCGGTAATTTCGGGCTCGACCGACAGCGTTTCCAGCGCAGAGGTTATTTTGCCCAAAACGCGCAGCAGCCCGTTGTAAGACCAGGTGATGTTAAAAATGGTGCCGCTCATGGTCATAAACAACGCATTGACAAAAATGAAATCTGCGGCGCTCAATATCGTTTCGGAAAACAGCCAGGCACTGTAAAGCATAAAACCCAAAAACGAGACGACGACCGTCAGGTGCTGAATCATGATGATGCTTCCCTGTCCGAACTGCTCGCGGCTTTCGGCTTTGCGCAGACGGCGCAGCGCTTTGAGCAGGTGCAGCCGTTCAAAACGGAAATTGGCAAAACTTTTTATCTCGCTGTAATTAGCTATCGAATCGACAATCATGCCGTTGGCGCGGCTCTGCTCCCGGCCGGTCTCCTTGGAAAGAAGATTTATCTTCCGGCCGAGATAAAACCCCAGCGTGATGACGGCGGCGGCCCAAACGACAAAAACCGGCGTCAGCCAGATGCTGACCGAGCTCAGAATCACCAGTCCCACCGCAACGTAAAAAAAGCCCCAGGAGGCGCCAACGCTGCGTTCCATCAGGTCGCAGGTACCGTTTTCAAGCTGCTGCACCTTATTGGATATATTGCCGGTCATCTCTTCGGTAAAAAACGCCATCGAATGTTTGTTGACATAGTCAAAGACATCGCGGATGACAATCGTACGCAGCCGCGGAATAATGTGCGCGACAATAAAGAAATTGCTGTTGGCAATGACCGAGCCGACAAACTGCATGGCAAAAGCCATGAAAATGCAAAACAAAATTCCGCGCCAGGCCTGCGGCGTACCGGAAAAGGTGGATACCGCGTCATACAGCCGCGACAGGTAATACGGCATAAACTGGCGGCAGACCTGCCCGACAACCAGCAGGGCAATCATCAAAAGAATGAACCACTTAAAAATCCTGGCATAATGCCAGACAAATTTTGCCGCTGTTTTTTCCATCGCTTTAACTCAAAATTGACACTTTTCGATTATTGTAATAACATAAGTTTAAAATTTACTCAACAAAGAAGGCCCCAAAGGTATGGAAACACAATATTATACTCTGATTGAGAAACAGGATTTTTACGAAATCATCGAAAACAAATACGGCGAGCTGGCGATTTTTATCGACGCGCGCGACGGCCTTCCGGAAAATCCGGTGTTGGAATTTGACGGCAGACAGACCGCTTTGCTGAAAAGAGACGCGCATCTGGCGGTGCGTCTGGACGATATTCATGAAGAAACGGCGGCGCCGCTGGCCGAATCCGAATTTGTGATGATTGTCGAACTCAAGGGCAAAATGGTTGAGCGCGTTTATGCCGTTCCGGTTGAGAATGTTGAAGAAATCGTTTTTGAAGGGCACCAAACCCGCGCCGACGAAATCGTCAAAGCCAAAAGCCGCGACGAGCTCTTAAAAAGTTTCGGCGCCGTTAAAATCTGGTCCAACGGCCCGGCCGGCAAATAAAGAAACAGGTGAAAAAATGATCGGTTTAGTATTGGTTACGCATGGCAATCTGGCCAACGAATTTATTTCGGCAATGCAGCATGTCGTCGGCAAACAGGCTCAGGTCGAGCCGGTATGCATCGGTCCCGAGGATGACATGGAAATGCGCCGCGCCGAAATCTTAAAAAAAGTCGAAGCCGTCAACGATGGTTCCGGCGTGGTGGTTCTGACCGACATGTTCGGCGGCACGCCTTCGAATCTGGCAATTTCGATTATGGACCGCGCCAAGGTCGAAATCATTGCCGGTATGAATTTGCCGATGCTGATTAAAATCGCTTCGCTGCGCAAGGAAAAAGACCTCAAAGGAACGGTCGAAGGCGCGCAGGAAGCCGGCAAGAAATACATCAACGTAGCTTCTCAGTTATTGGGACTTTAGGAAATGAGCGACACTTTTACCAAAGACCTGGAAATAAAAAACAAAAAAGGCCTGCACGCCCGCGCGGCGGCGGCCTTTGTCAAAACTATCGAGCCTTTTGACGCCGAAGTCGAAGTCGAGAGAATCGGCCAGAGCGTCAGCGGCTGCTCGATTATGGGGCTGATGATGCTGGCGGCTTCCAAGGGCACCACCATCAAAGTCACGACGTCGGGCAAACAGGGCAAAGAGGCCATGGAGGCGCTGGAAGCCCTGCTTGACAACAAATTCGGAGAAGATTAAGTTGCCTCAGCGCTGCAAAGCACCCCGCAACAAAACTATCGAGCTGACGGCCAAAGAAACGGCCGCTTATGCGGCTCTGGCCCTGAAAAATCAGAAAACCTATTCGACGGACGAAGTCACCGACCGGATTATCTGCGGCGACAGCCTGAAAATCATGCCCAAACTGCCGCCGAACAGCGTTGACCTGATGATTGCCGATCCGCCGTACAACCTGACCAAAACATTC
>JAFUQJ010000040.1 GCA_017480995.1 Alphaproteobacteria bacterium | reverse complement strand
TTGACGGCGCGGCACAACATGTCGCTGTCTTCGGCAGCATTGCGGCTTTCGGTCGGATTGTAGACGGTAATGAAAACTTTGGGAATAAAGTTTGTTTTTTGGAAATAGGCGTCGGCCATTTCAAAAATTTTGCGGCGGAAGGCCTCGTAGCTTTCGAATTGAGAGTAAAAGAACGCATCTTTCATGTCTCCGACGTTTGAAACGTTTTCGGGCAGCATAAAAAGCCGATCTGAATCATATTGCTGTCCCGTCAGGTCTGCCAGCGCTTTGAACGCGCCCAGAATCTGATTCAAATCCCCTTTGTTTCTTTCTCCCAGAGCAAAAGGGACGATTTCCCGGCTTTCCATGTTTCTCTCCTCATTGATAAATCAGAACAAATCTAGACTAAACCGCTTAATATATTGTAAATTCTTTCGTATCGGTAATATTTTTGTACAAAGGAAGTGTAATCTATATGTAAACAATTGGCAAATTAAAGTTTAGTTGTTAACAATAAAAAAACAGCTTTCCGCAGAAAGCTGTCGTTTTTTACAGAGAAGCCATAAAGGCGCTGACAAGCGTCTCATTATGTTCTTCTTTTCTTTGTTCTTCTTCGCGTTCGCGCAGGCGTTTCTTTTCTTCCTCTCTGCGCGCCGCATCATACCGTTCGGCATGAAAGAAACTTTCCGGCTTGGCTCCCATGGCTGTAAGCAGCTTTTTTATCGCCGGGCTTTGGGCGATATCAAGCGGCGTTACCCTGTTTATTTCCCATCTTCCCATGTCATAAACATCACAACCGAAATCAAAGACCAGCCATAAAAATTCCTTATTAACGTCGACGCCTTTTTTGAGGCATTCGATAACCCCTTCGGCGTCATCCTTTTCCAGAGCGTTAATAAATTTTCTTTCAACCTCGGACCAAGACAGCATCTCTTCAGCCTGTTCGTTGATTTGATGCTTGAATACATGCGCGCCATAACGAGCTCTGAGCTCTCTTTTGATGGCCATTTTTTTTATTAACTTTATCATAATTATATGTGTTTAATATGTTTTTATAAACGATAATATAACTTATTTTTGTCTATTCGTCAACAATTTGTGTAAAAATATATGCTGGATTTTTTTGCATTTATCCATTATGTTGATATTGCAGGCCTGAACAGAATAAGGTGAAATGAATGAGTGCAGTAGCAAAGCAGGGAAGTTTTTTCAATAAGATTAAAGCGATGGTGGCCAAAACCGGCCGCAGCATCATTTGGCGCGGACGTTCTCAGGATAATGACATTTCCGAGAAAATCGCCCAGAAAATTCAAAAAAACTCTTACGACTTCAGCCAGCAGTTTCACAAAGACACCTACACGCCGCCGTATTTAAGTCTGGTTGAGCAGCTTGAGGTGGATGACGAGCAGATTTTTCAGGCCGCGGTTTATAATCTGGCCAATATTGCCATAGCCCGCAGCCGCTACGGACAGGATATCGTCAATATCTTTGACAACTATCTGCAAAAGGATTCGCATAAGCTGGAGCGCAAGGATTATGTTGCGCACAAACTGTACGAAATCCGCAAATCGGAAAAGAAATAGGACGAAACCATGAGTGACGAACCCAACAAACCATCCTGCTGGAAACGCTTTGCCTTAGCTTGTCTGCGTTCTCCGGTTAACACGCTTTTTTCGGGCGCTTTGCTGTATCTGGTTTTTTATATCTGGGTTTTGGGCAATGATGCCTTTTATTATAAAATGCTGCTGCTCGGCGTCGTTTTGTTGTGGCTGCTGTGGATGATGGCCAAATATGTACTGACGCTGCTGCTGATTTTGGCGGTGCTGGGCATTGGCAGGTATCTTTATTATGATTATTCCCGGCAGGATATTGTCAAATGCGAAGAAGCCGGCGGTTATTGGAATAAAAAGACCAAACAATGCGAGGAAAAACGCACCTTTTGGCAGCAATTGCAGGACCGGTGGGAAGATTACCGCGCCAAGGCCGAGCTCCTGAATAAAGTTTCCCGTTAAATTTTTTAACCAAAAGAAAGCTGACTTTGTCAGTTCTCTCAAATCCGCTTGGACATGTCGCTGTCTGCCGATAATTTTTTTAGCGGGCACCGGCGCAGCGCCCCGAAAAAAGCCGCTCGGAAAAGCGGCTTTTTGAGTGAAGCGTCTGACAGCTCATTAACGTCCCTGGTCGCTTAAGGCGGTCTCGGCACGACGGCAAGCCCCTAAAAGGCAGCTCAGAGACGCCTCAACCTTTTGTTTTCAAACAAGCACATTGCAGCGCTCCGACCAAAGGGAGCAGCGCGTCTGACAGCCCATTAACGCCTCAACCTGCCAGGTTGCCGTGGCAGTGCTTGTATTTTTTGCCGCTGCCGCAGGGACAGGGATCATTGCGCGCGACCTTGCCCCAGGTGCCGGGATCCTGCGGATTGAAGTTTTGTCTGTCATAGTGGAACGGCATCTGCTTTTCGGCTGCCGGCGCGGAGGATCCGACCAGAGATTCCGGCGATTCGTGAATTGCCTGCATATTGGTATGCTGGCGGTTGCGCGATTCGACGGCCGTGGCGTCTTTGTTTTGAATAACGGTGCGCAGCAGGATAAAAGTGACTTTTTCGCCGAGCTGGTTCAGCATCTCGGAAAACAGGTTGAAAGCCTCCTTTTTGTATTCGTTGAGCGGATCTTTCTGGCCGTAGGCGCGCAGAACAATCGTATGCCTCATGTAGTCGAGCGTCGCGATATGGTCTTTCCACAAGGCGTCAAGTTCCTGAAGCAGAACGGACTTTTCAACCAAACGGACAATATCTTCCGGAACGTCGGCATTTTTGGCGGCAAGATTTTCGTCAATCGTGTCATTGATGAGGTCGACCAGTTTCTCGCTGTCCATTTCGGGCTCATTCACCCATTTTTCAATCGGCAGCTCCAGTCCGGAAAACCGCGCCATATCCTGACGAATGTCTTCCGCCGGCCATTCGCGCGGCGCGGAGCCGTACATAATGCGCGAATAAACCATGTTGCGGATTTGGTCGTGCCGCATATCGGTAATAGTTTCGGAAACGTCTTCGGCTTCCATAAGCTCGCGGCGCTGTTCATAAACGACCTTGCGCTGGTCATTCATCACATTATCGTATTTAAGCAGGTTTTTGCGGATGTCAAAGTTGCGTTCTTCAACTTTTTGCTGAGCTTTTTCAAGCGCTTTGCTGATCCACGGGTGAATCAGCGCTTCGCCTTCGGGGAGCCCCAGACGCTGCAGCATCACGCTCATGCGTTCGGAGCCGAAAATACGCATCAGATCGTCTTCCAAAGACAGATAAAATTTTGAGGTTCCGGGGTCGCCCTGACGTCCTGAACGTCCGCGCAGCTGATTGTCGATGCGGCGGCTTTCGTGGCGCTCGGTGCCGAGGATGTAAAGACCGCCGGCCGCTTTGACCTTTTCTTTGTCGGCGGCGACTTCGGCTTTGATTTTTTCTTTCAGCGCTTCAATCTGTTCGGGCGTTTCGTCGCCTTTGAGGCTTTCTTTGAGGCGCATGTCAACGTTGCCGCCGAGCTGAATGTCGGTACCGCGGCCGGCCATGTTGGTGGCAATCGTAATGGCGCCCGAAACGCCGGCCTGAGCGACGATGGCGGCTTCGCGCTCGTGGTGGCGGGCGTTCAAAACTTCAAACTCGACTTTGGATTTGGCGCGCAGCAAATCGGCCACCAGTTCGGACTTTTCGATTGAGGTGGTGCCGACCAGAACCGGCTGCCCCTTTTCGTGGCATTCCAGAATGGTTTTGATGATGGCGTCGTATTTTTCTTTTTCGGTGCGGTAAATTTCGTCATGCAGGTCTTCGCGCAAAACCGGACGGTTGGTCGGGATTTCGACGCAGGTGAGGTTGTAAATGTCGCCAAACTCGGCTTCTTCGGTCATGGCCGTTCCGGTCATGCCCGAGAGCTTGGGATAAAGGCGAAAGTAGTTTTGGAAGGTAATGGAGGCAAGCGTCTGGTTTTCGGATTGGATGGTGACGCCTTCTTTGGCCTCAATCGCCAGGTGCAGACCGTCGGAATAACGGCGGCCTTCCATCATGCGGCCGGTAAATTCGTCGATAATGACGACTTTGTCGTTTTTGACGATGTAATCGACGTCGCGCAGGTGCATTTTGTGCGCGCGCAGAGCCTGGTTAACGTGGTGAACGAGGCTGACGTTGGCAATATCGTACAAACCGCCTTCCTTAATGAGGCCGACCTGTTTGAGCAGCGCTTCGACATGCGTCATGCCGGCTTCGGTGAGGGTGACGCTGCGGGCTTTTTCGTCTTTTTCATAATCGGCGTCAACCAGCTGCGGGATGATTTTGTTGACCAGAATGTATTTTTCGGATGAATCTTCGGCGGCGCCGGAGATAATCAGCGGGGTTCTCGCTTCGTCAATCAAAATCGAGTCGACTTCATCGACAATGGCGTAGTTAAACGGCCGCTGTACCATGTCGGAGAGGCGGAACTTCATATTGTCGCGCAGATAGTCAAAACCGAGTTCGTTGTTGGTGGCGTACAAAATGTCGGCATTATAGGCGGCACGGCGTTCTTCGTCGGTTTTGTCGTGAATAATGTAGTCGACGCTCAAACCCAGAAAGCGGTATACCTGTCCCATCCATTCGGCGTCGCGCTTGGCCAGATAGTCGTTGACCGTGACGATATGCACGCCTTTGCCCTCCAAAGCGTTAAGATAAGCGGCGAGGGTGGCGACCAGAGTTTTGCCTTCGCCGGTTTTCATCTCGGCAATCTGGCCTTTGTGCAGGACGATGCCGCCGATAAGCTGAACGTCGTAATGACGCTGGCCGAGGGTGCGTTTGGCTGCTTCGCGGACGACGGCAAAAGCCTCGGGCAGAATGTCGTCCAGAGTTTCGCCGTTTTTCAGTCGATTGCGGAATTCTTCGGTTTTGGCGCGGAGCTGTTCGTCGCTGAGCGGAGCGACGGACGGTTCGAAAGAATTTATTTTTTCGACGGTTTTGTATTGTTTGCGGACATATCTGTCATTGGCACTGCCAAAAATCTTGCGTGCAAGCGAGCCTATCATGTGATTAATTTTCCTTATTTAAATATATACGTTAGTTTACATTTAGTGTTTTATCGGCCGGAAGTCAATAGTTGCCGACAACTTATACCTCGCGGCAAAAAAAAGTTGGAAATCGGCGAAGAATTATTATATAAGAAAAAAAGAATTAATCTTGTATGAGGAGAATAAACATGAACAAAAAATATCTGGCTTTGGCTCTAATGGGCGTGGTTATTGCCGCCGTCGATGCCCGGGCCGAAGGCAAAAACGGCGTTGCCGCCGTCGTTAACGGCAAAGATGTGACCGTCGCCTCAATGCGCGATGCCTACAACAGCAATCCGGCCATCAAGAACAAAGCCTCTTTTGACGAGTTTTACAAAAAGACGCTGGACGTCTTTGTCGACGGCGAGCTGGTTTATCAGGCAGCCGTAAAAGAGAACATTCAGGACACGCCGGAATACAAGACCCAGCTTAAACTGGCCGAGCAGGAACTCGCGCGCAAAATTTACCTGGAGAAAAAAGTTGCTTCGCAGGTAAGCGATGCCGAAGTCAAAAAACTTTATCAGGAATACAAAACCAAATTCAAGTCCGAGAAAGAGGTAAAAGCCAAACATATTCTGGTTGACAGCGAGGCCAAGGCCAAAGAGGTTATTGCCAAACTCAAAAAGGGCGGCAATTTCAACAAACTGGCCAAGGAATATTCCAAGGAGCCGGCCGATCTCGGCTATTTTACCAAAAAAGTCATGGTGCCTGAGTTTAGCGAAGCCGCCTTTGCCATGAAAAAGGGCGAATATTCCAAAACCCCGGTCAAAACCCAGTTCGGTTACCATGTTATCAAGGTTGAAGACGTCCGCGATTCCAAGCCGGCCGGTCTGAAAGAAGTTGAGCCGCAGCTGAAGGCAATGGTAACACAGGCTTCGCTGGCCAAAACGTTTCAGGAACTCGGCAAAAATGCCAAAGTTACCAAATACGATCTCAAAGGCAACGTGATTGAATAATCCGTTTCCGGCATGATAAAAAGCCTCCATTGGGAGGCTTTTTTTATGGCGCGCCCTAGACGATTCGAACGTCTGACCCACAGCTTAGAAGGCTGTTGCTCTATCCTGCTGAGCTAAGGGCGCACAAAAAGATATAAACTGACTGTCTAAATCTCATATTTTGAGGAGTTTGTCAATAGTGTTTCTGCAAAATTGCTGTATGTTTTGAGCGAAACAAACTTATGAATAGGCTGTCATAATCAAAGTCTGTCGGCCTAAAAAAGTTCTTTATTTTTTTGATGAACTGTTCTAGTATAAATCAGGATTTGGCAAATGCCGGATCCGGCACCATTTAAGGTGCGGGGCTTTGAACGGCTCTTATAGCACTCGGTGTTGATATAACACCGTTAACAATTATATCCCCGGCTCTGGTCGGGGAGCTTTCAGCGTATGTCCAAGGGTAATCTGTATACCCTAAAGGCTGAAAGAGTCATTTAGTGCTATGTGATTGTTCAACTCCCTGACCACCTTTCCAGGTGGTTTTTTTGTATATCACGCGGGAGACTGAAAACAATGAGCTTGGCAATCCATTTGCATTTGTATTATGAGGAGCAATGGGACGAAATCAAAAACTATTTGCTCAATATTAAGTCCTCTTATGATTTATATGTATCACTGCCGGAGGACAATTTTGCTTTAATTCGTAAAATTAAAGCCTTTCATAAAGAAACAAAAATTTTTGTAGTTGAAAACAGAGGCTACGATGTCGGAGCATTTGTCTGTTTTTTACATCGGATAAACCTGTCGGATTATGATTTGATACTGAAATTGCACACCAAAGGAAAAAGTGGCTGCGATTGGCGGATCGGTCATTATTCTGTCAGCAGAAAATACTGGAGCAGGCTATTATTTGAAGGCTTGCTGGGAAGCGAGGAACTTTTTGCAAAAAACATGCAGGCTTTTGAAAAGTTTCCCAAGTTGGGTATGGTCGGTTCCAGATATCTGATTACTTCCGCTTTCAGAAATTGCAAACCCGTTGTCCGCGACGTCCGGAAACTGATGAAAAAGATGATAAACGTTTATCCGGCGAGAATCAAATTTGTGGCCGGCACAATGTTTATGGTCAGAAGCTGTTTACTGCAAAAAATCAAAGACAATTTTTCTTTTGAAGATTTTGAACAAACGGACAAAAATACAAAAGACGGTACCTTAGCGCACGTATTGGAGCGCGCATTCGGCAGTCTCGTTGTTGAGAGCGGTTACGAAATCAGAGGATTTGATACAAATGTCGGATTTGTTTTAAGCAGCCTTGTTTTGCCTCTGAGAAGGTTTTTGTTCAGCAAGACGCTCAAGCGGAATTTATTAAAAATCAAGATATGCAAAATTCCGGTTTATTGGCGGAAAATGCCTCAGGAAAAATAAAAGATGTGTCCTGAGGGCCAAATCTTCTTTAAAACAATCTGATGAAAGTAAACGAAATGAACATTTGTTTTTCAATAAGCGCTGATTATGTTTTCCAAATGATAACGACGATGGTATCCGTTTTGGAAAACAATCAGGATTCCGATATAAATTTTTACGTTCTGTCAACCGGATTGCCCGCAAAGGACAAGGAACTTATCGGTAAACTGACGGAGCATTATCCCAATTTTTCCGTAAGATATATAGACGTTGATGCGGCGTTGTTCCAAGGTTTTAACTTTACGATTAATTACATAACGGTAGAAACCTATTTCCGGTACATTATTGCCGATTGGCTGCCGGATATTGATAAGATTTTGTATTTGGACGCGGATTTGGTCGTCAACAAAAATATCGGCGATTTATATAACGCCGACATTCGGGATTTTTATATCGGCGGGGTTGCCGATGCATATATTCATGGACTGCGCCATAAAACCGACATTAATCTCTCTTCGGAAGATTTATATGTCAATGCGGGAGTTCTGCTGTTCAATCTCAAAAAAATCAGAGACGAGCATATGGTCGAACAGCTGTTTTTCAATCAAAACAAATACGATTCGATAATAAAGTTTCAGGACCAGGATATCATTAATCTGACATTCAGGGGCAAGATAAAAGAACTGGACGGCAGATATAATGTCACGACGGTGGATTTTGATAAAAAAAGAGCGTGGCTGAAAAACGCCGCAATAATCCATTATACCGGCGCGCTCAAGCCTTGGAACTTTTCCTATACCAAACCGCAAAGAAAAATATGGCGCAGGTATTTCCGAATAGCGAATAAACTGCTGGACAATAAGATCG
This sequence comes from Alphaproteobacteria bacterium, assembly GCA_017480995.1. GTDB lineage: Bacteria > Pseudomonadota > Alphaproteobacteria > RF32 > CAG-239 > CAZU01. Next base: position 14,072 of record JAFUQJ010000040.1, on the reverse strand, counting down.
CGGCGTTATTTCCGCTTTCCGGAACCAAAGAGCTGCTGTTGTCGGTCGGAAAAATTTTTTATAACAAAAAAACGCATTCCCAAAATGTTACCCGGATATTTGTTTTGGGTATCTGCGTATTGAAATCAGAGACCTCGATAAGCTGGGAGGCTTGACCGGGCGGCAATAATGATGCAATATAAAACAACCCGAATAAACAAAATTGAAAGTTTCCCGAAATGACAATCAAATACCAGATTACTCCGGCCTATATTGCGTGGCGCGTCAAAAAACTTGCCTGCAATCTTGTCCCGTCGAAAAAATTACGTCAAAAACTGAAAAAGTCCATGCCGCAGAAGTGGGACGTATTGAGTTTTTCGGATGAAGCCATGGCGAAATACGCGCAGATACTCCGGCGGTATCCTGACGTCTTGTCTTCGGAAGACACTTTTGAATTGGCCTGTCAAAAACTTTCTTTCTCAAGAATAGGCGACGGCGAATTCAATAATATTATCGGCGGCCGCAACTCTTTTAATTCGGCCGATCCCGCGTTGGCCGTAAGATTGAAAGAAATCTGCGAAGCCGGTTCGACGTCTTCCTGCCTGGTTTGTCTTAACAACTATAAATTACCCGAAGGCCATTCTGCCTATAAATGGTTTCTGCACCACGGCGCGAGGTATTTAAATAAGGTTTTGGATACGGTAGAATTTAAGCCGGAAGAATACGGCGACACCTATTTTCTGCTGAGATTGTCGCTATCGGGCAATCGGCTTAATCAGGAGGGATTGCGCAAAATAAAAGGATTGTGGCAGGAGCGGAAAGTTTTGTTTGTCTGCAATTCGGAATCTCCGCTGATTCACGACGCTCTCAATTTGTTTGACAACGTCGCGCGGAAAGAATTTTTGTATATTCCGAATAAAAACGCTTTTGCCGCCTATGCGCAAATTTTAACAAAAATCAAAAAATACGACACCTCATGGCTGTTTTACATGGAAGCCGGCGCAACCGCTTCTGTTTTGGCCTGGGACTTGTCAAAGGACGGCTATCATGCTTTTGACATGGGCGATTTTTATAAAAGATCATTAGCTGCGCAAAACGACTGATTTAATCCAGGGATGGGATTGAATAAAAAAAGAAGACAGCGTCAGCCGTCTTCTTTTTGTTATGGAAAGCCCAAAGCGCTGTTTTAAGCCAGTGCTTTGCGGATGGCGTCAATAGCCGCCTCAAGCTGCGAAGCGTCAGTGCCGCCGGTCTGCGCCATATCCTTTCGTCCGCCGCCGCCCTGCGCGCCGACAAACGGCGCCACGGCCTTAACCAGATTAACGGCCGAAATTTTGGCAGTCAAATCATCGGTAACGCCGATAACGACCGAGACTTTTCCGTCATTGACGGTAAACAGGGCAACCGCCAGATTGCTCGGATACTGCGCCTTGATTTCATCGACAAAGGCTTTCAGCTCTTTGGTCTCGATATTTTCGAGAATTCGCGATACAAACTTGATGCCGTTGACGTCTTCATAACTGTTCGGATTGTCGGCCGCTTTGTTGCTGACAAACTTTTTCTTGAGCTCAAACAGTTTGACTTCAAGTTCTTTTTTCTCTTCCAGCAGCTGGGCTACGCGCGCCTCAATGTCATTAAAGCTCGACTTCAGAGCCTGTCCGACGCGGTGCAGCTTGTCTTCGACGTCCTGCGTAAATTTCTCGGCGCCGGGACCGCTGACGCATTCCAGGCGGCGGACGCCCGCGGCAATCGCACATTCGCCGACAATGTTAAAATAGCCGATGTCGCCGGTGCTGCGGACATGGGTGCCGCCGCACAGTTCCATCGAAACGCCGTCGCCGACGCAGACCACGCGCACTTCGTCGCCATATTTTTCGCCGAACAAAGCCATTGCGCCGGCCTTGATTGCCTCTTCCTGACTCATCAGTTTGGTGACGACCGGATAATTGGCGCGGATCATATTGTTGACGTCATTTTCAAGTTCGCGGATTTCGTTTTCCGGAATTTGCTTGTTGTAGGCAATGTCAAAGCGCATCCGGTCAGCCGCGACGTAAGAACCTTTTTGGGTGACGTTTTTGCCGTATTTCTTTTGCAAAGCCTTGTGCAGCAGGTGGGTAACGGTATGGTTGCCCTGAATGTTGCGGCGATTCTGAACGTCCACGCGGAACGAAGCCGTTTCGCCGGTTTTGACGCTGCCGCGCAGCAGTTTGCAGACATGAACGTGCAAACCGTGAACCTTTTTCTTGGTGTCGGTCACTTCAGCCTCAAACCTGTCGCTGCCGATGACGCCCTTGTCGCCGACCTGGCCGCCCATTTCTCCGTAGAAGGGCGTCTGATTGGCCAGCAGATAAAATTCGCCGCCGGTTACTTCTCCGGTTTCGGCGCCGTCTTTAACCAGCGCGGTAATAACGCCGTCGGAAACCAGCGTGTTATAGCCGACAAACTCGCTGCTGCCGAGCTTGTCCTGCAATTCGAACCATATCTTTTCGGTGCCGGCATCGCCCGAACCCGCCCAGTTTTTGCGGGCTTCGGCCTTTTGGCGTTCCATTGCGGCGTCAAAGCCTTCGGTGTCGACCTTAATCTCGCGCAGTTTGAGCGCATCCTCGGTCAAATCCAGCGGAAAACCGTAGGTGTCATAAAGTTTGAACGCCGTTTCGCCGGAAAGCGTGTCGCCGGCTTTGAGCGCTGCCGTCTCGTCGTCCAGCAGGCGCAGGCCTTTTTCCATGGTCTTGATAAAGCGCTCTTCCTCGGTCTTGATGGTGTCTTTAATCAGCGCCTCGGCCGAGTAGAGTTCCGGATAAGCCTCGCCCATTTCGCGCTGCAGCGAGGGCAGGAGCTTATACATCATCGGTTCTTTGACGCCGAGCATGTGGGCATGGCGCATGGCGCGGCGCATAATCCGGCGCAGAACATAGCCGCGGCCTTCGTTGGACGGCAGCACGCCGTCGGCAATCAGAAAGGCGGCCGAGCGCAGGTGGTCGGCAATCACGTTGTGCGAAGACTGTAACGGACCTTTGGGATCGGAATTGGCGATATCGGCAATGTCGCGGATAATGTTTTGGAACAGGTCAATGTCGTAATTGGAGTGAACGCCCTGCAGAATGGCCGAGATTCTCTCCAGCCCCATGCCGGTGTCGATACATTTTTGCTTGAGCTCGATGCGCGAGCCGTCGGGCAGGTCTTCAAACTCGTCAAAAACCAGATTCCAGATTTCAATCCAGCGGTCGCCGTCTTCTTCGGGCGTGCCGGGCAGGCCGCCCCAGACTTGTTCGCCGTGGTCATAAAAAATTTCGGAACAGTAGCCGCACGGGCCGGTATCGCCCATCTGCCAGAAGTTGTCTTTGGTCTTTATGCCGATAATGCGGTCTTCGGGCAGCCCCGAAACCTTGCGCCAGATATTGCGCGAAACCTCGTCGGTATGAAAGACGGTCACCGCGAGCTTGTCTTTGGGAATGCAGAATTCTTTGGTAACAAGCTCCCAGGCGTAATTGATTGCCTCTTCCTTAAAATAGTCGCCGAACGAGAAGTTGCCGAGCATCTCGAAAAAAGTATGGTGGCGGACGTCGTAACCGACGCTGTCGAGGTCGTTGTGCTTGCCGCCGGCGCGAACCGATTTTTGGGAAGTGGTGGCCCGCTTGAAAGCGGCGGTTTCGTTGCCGGTGAAAATGTTTTTGAACTGAACCATGCCCGAGTTGGTAAACATCAGGGTAGGATCGTTGTTCGGCACCAAAGACGAAGACGGAATAATCTTGTGTCCGTTTTTGGCGAAATAGTTTAAAAAGGTGTTTCTGATTTCTTTAACGCTCGTAGTCATTTTTGCTTCCCGAAACTAAAAAATATTAACCTCTGATTAATAAAACAAACTTGCGGTGCTGTCCACTGTTTTTTTGCTTAAAAATAATGTTATTCTTGCCAAAAAAACAAACTTCGGGCATATTGAATAAAACTGCAGAGCATCCGGGAGGAATTTCGCGTGCAATACCGTCATCAGCTGTTTCCGGCCGTCGTGGTCAAACGCTATAATTCGATGATAACAGACATCAGGCTGGCAGACGATTCCGTCGTGCCCGCGTTTTGTTCGCGCAAAGAGATAAATTCGGTCTGCACCGAGGGAATGGAGGTCTGGGTTAAGCGCTCCACCAACAAAAACCGCATTGTCAAATACAAAATAGAGTACATCAATAAAGACGGGAATTTGGTCTTTACCAGCCCGCGCTATGAGGAACGTCTGTTCAAAGAGGCGTTCGACCGCAAAAGGATAGCGGAGTTTTCTGCCTTTTCCGAATACCGCCGCATCGAGCCGGACGATCATCTGCCGCATATTCATTTTGAGCTTTCCGACGGGCAGGGCCGCAAGTGTTTTGTATACATCACGACCTTATACGGCTGGCAGGGCGGCCGGGCGGTTTTTCCGATTGACATCAATTTTTTCGAGATCGGCATGTTTGAGGAAATGCGCAAGCTCCGCGCCGCCGGTTTTGAGACGGCCGTTTTCATGATCGTGCCGCGGGGGAATTGTCCGGAAGCCCGTTTTACCTGGACGGCGGCGCCGGTTGCCGCGGCAAAATTTTTTGAAGAAGCAAAAAACGGATTGCAGTTTGTCTGTTATGGTTGTAATGTCGATAAAACAAATGTCAGCGTCTCGGAAAAAATCGAGATAACATATTAGAAGAAAGGTTTTGATAAAGTGTCGTACAAAAGAAAAGACGGCGTGGTTATTCACGACAATAAGGAAGATTTTGAAAAAATGCGGGCTGCCGGCAAAGTCGCGGCCGCCTGTCTGGATTTTATCACGCCCTATGTTCAGGTCGGCGTAACCACCGGTGAGCTCGACGATTTGTGCCGCAAATTCATGGAAGACAACGGCGCGATACCGGCCTGTCTCGGCTACCGCGGCTATCCCAAGTCCACCTGCATTTCGATTAACCACGTAATTTGCCACGGCATTCCCGACGAAGAACGCAAACTGGCCGACGGCGATATCTTAAACATTGATGTTACCGCCATTGTCGACGGCTGGTACGGCGACACCAGCCGCATGTATTTTGCCGGCACGCCCAAAATCAAGGCCAAACGCCTGTGCGACGTAACCTACGAATGCCTGATGCGCGGCATCGACGTCGTCAAACCCGGCGCGCGTCTGGGCGACATCGGCGCCGTTATCGAGGAATATGCGCACAAATACGGCTATTCGGTGGTAGACATGTTTTGCGGCCACGGTCTCGGCCAGGTGTTTCATGACGAGCCCAATGTCATGCACTGCGGCCGCAAGGGCACCGGCGCGCTGCTGGAAGAGGGAATGTTCTTTACCATTGAGCCGATGATTAACATTGGCAAAAAAGACGCCATCATTTTGCAAAACGGCTGGACCGCCACAACCAGAGACAAGACGCTTTCGGCGCAGTTTGAACATTCGCTGGCCGTCACCAAAGACGGTTGCGAAGTCTTTACCTGGTCGCCGCGGGGACTGGACAAGCCGCCTTACAAAATCTGACTTATTCATCTTATTATAAGGGACTACATGACTGATACCAACATTCAACCGGATTATCTTGGTCATCGTCAGCGTCTGAGAGAACGTTTTCTCGCAGGCGGCGGCAAAGACATGGCCGATTACGAGCTCTTGGAACTGCTCCTGACCATCGCCATTCCGCGGCGCGACGTCAAACCGATTGCCAAGGCGCTGATTCGCAGGTTCGGCAGTTTTGCGAGAGTTGTCAACGCCGACAGGGAAGAGTTGTTTGAAATCTCCGGCGTCAAGGATAGCACCTACATCGTTTTTCGGATGATTGTTGCGGCGCTTGAACGCGTCACGTGGCAGAATCTGCACGAAAACGAACTTCCCGTTTTGATGACAACCGACGCTTTGGTTGACTATTGCCGTGCGACCATGGCTTTTTCCGATGTTGAGGAGCTGCACATTATCTACCTCAACAGCAAACTGCATGTCATGAAACAGGAACTGATGCAAAAGGGCACGATTAATATGGTTTCGGTGCATCCGCGCGAGGTTGTCAAAGCGGCGCTGGCCAATAAGTCCACCTCAATCATCATGGTTCATAATCATCCTTCGGGAGACGTCACGCCGTCTCAGGCCGATATTCAGATAACGCAGCAAATCAGAGACGCCTGCGCGACCATCGGCGTCAGACTGATCGACCATATAATCATCAGCCCCGGCGACGCATACAGCTTCAACTCGCACGGAATGTTTCCCGTGCTTAATTTGCCTGGTGGATAAACGTCTCGATGATAACGGTCATGTTGGTGGTAAACAATTTGACCGAAATTGCCAGCAGGATGATGCCGAAGAATTTTTGGATCATGTAAATGACGCCGGCGCCGAGGAGCGCTTCGATTCTTTTGGCAAAACGCAAAACCCAGTAGACGACGAACATATTGGCGGCCACCGCCAGAATAATGTTGATGCTGTGAAACTGCGAGCGGATTGACAGCAGCGTCGTCAATGCGCCGGCGCCGGCAATCAGCGGAAACACAATCGGGAAAAAGGTGGAATCTTTGGGCGATTCGTCGGTGTCTTTGAAGATATGAATGTCCAGCACCATTTCGAGCGCCATGACAAAGATAATCAGCGAGCCGGCCACCGCAAACGACGAGATGTCGACGTTAAACAGTTTCAGAAAGGCCTCTCCCACGTACAGAAAAATCATAAACATCGCGAAAGCGAGCAGGGCCGCTTTGAGCGGATTAATCTTTTTGCCGCGTTTTTTCAGCGAAATGATAATCGGCATGGTTCCGATAATGTCAATAATGGCAAACAAAACAAAAAAAGAACTGACAAACTGCTGAAAATCAAATTTATAAAGCATATATTTCTCCCTGTCGGAACCGTAGCGATGTTAATTTGGCGCCACTATAACATTTTAATTTGAAAGAGCAATACAAAACGAGCATGCCCGATTTAAAAACTTGCAAAATGAAGCAAAGCTTGTATGCTCGGATAAGACAAACAATATCCGGAGCAAATCTGATGAGCCGTCTTATCAAAAACAAAGAGAAGATCGTCGAGAAGATGAACGAATACCGCGCCAATATCGAAGCCAGCGTTCCCAAATCCTATCGGCAGGAAATGTATCGCAAGACCATCCATCTGAGCTCATTGTGGATTCCGACGCTGATTTACTTTGCGTCGGGCTGGGTTTCGCTGCTGGTGTTTTCTGCGCTTTTGACGGGGGACGTTTTAATCGAATACGGCAATTTCCGGCGCTGGAAATGGGCGCGCATTTCGTTTAGCATTATTTTCGGCAAGAGCCTGCGCAGCGCCGAGCGCAGTCACCTTCATTTCGTGCCGAGCGGCGGCGTTTACGTCCTTTCTTCGGCGCTGATGTGCACGCTCTTTTTTGCCAAGCCGGTCGCCGTGATTGCGCTGACCGTCATGCTGGTGTCCGACACGATGGCCGCCTTGGTCGGCAAGGCCGTCGGCGAGCGCAAAATTTATAAGCAGAAATCTCTTGAAGGCACCAATGCGTTTTTCTTGAGCGCCCTGATTGTCAATATGCTGTTTGAGCCGATTTATCATTTTACTTACGTCAGCGTGATTGCCTGCGCCGTCGCGACGGTGGTTGAGCTTTATGAAGATCGGCTGGAACTTGATGACAATCTGGCGATTCCGCTTTCTGTCGGCGCCGTCCTGACGCTGCTCGGCTAAAGTCTGCACTTTTTGCAGTCGCAGTCTTGTTCAATCTGAATATTGCAATGCTCAATGCCGAATTTGTCATGCAGCAGTTCGGAGGCTTTGCGCGCCAGCTTCAGGTCGCCGGCCTCGATATGGCATTCGAGCGCAACGTCGTTTTCGTTGACGCACCAGATATGCACATGGTGCACGTTGCTGATACCGTCGATTTTTTCGAGCGCGGCAATAATTTCCCGGGTGTCCAGATTGTCCGGCGCCGCGTTCATCAGAATATTGACGACTTTCGGAAAGGACAGCACCGACTGATGAATCATGTAAGCGGCAATCATCAGCGCAACCAGCCCGTCCACCCAATAAATGTCAAACCAGATGACAAACAGGCCCGACACGATAACGCCGACCGAACCGAGCGCATCGGCCAGATTGTGCAGAAAAACCATCCGCATGTTGGTGTTGTGTTCGGAGCCGTGATGCGAGAGCTTGGCCGTTGCGGCGTCGATAATCAGCGCCAGGACCGACACCCAGACGATGATGCCGCCTTCAATCGGCTCGGGCGCAATCAGCCGGCCGGTTCCCTCGACAACCAGATAAACGCCCGAGATAAACAGCAGGATCAGGTTGACAAAGCCGCCGATGATTTCCGCGCGCTTAAATCCGTAGGTATACTTGCGGTCGGCCTTTTTGCGTCCGATCTTAAAGGCGATGACCGCAATCAGAATGGAAAACGCGTCCGAGGTGTTGTGCAGGGCGTCGCCGATCAGCGAGACGCTGCCGGCAATAATGCCGCCGATAATTTCCACGGCCGAAAGCAGTATATTGATAAGAAAGGAGACAAACAGGTATTTGACCGTCTTTTCGCTGACTTCGCCGTGGTGATGATGGCCGATTCCGTGCTCGTGGCCGTGAGCGGCTTCGTGTTCGTGATGATGATGTTCAGACATTTTGTTTCCTTTCTCAATATACCCTGTATGGGTATGAAATATACCCTGCCGGGGTATAAGTCAAGAGTAAATTTTTAAGCCTTGTAAGTTCTGACGCTGTCGTCTTTTTCAAACAGATACAGGAGCACACGCAGCGCCTTTCCTCGTTCGCTTTTAAGCTCCGGATCGGTTTCCAGAATCATTTTGGCGTCTTGGTTGGCGATGTGCAGCAGATTTTTGTGGGCGCTCATGTCGGCAATCCGAAACATCGTAAAGCCGCTTTGTCTGGTGCCGAGAATTTCGCCGCCGCCGCGCAGTTCGAGGTCTTTTTCGGCAATCTCAAAACCGTCTTCGCTGTGTTTCATGATATTGAGGCGCTCTTTGCCGGTTTCGCTTAAGGGGCCGGCATACATGAGCAGACAGGTCGAGGCGCTGCAGCCGCGTTTGATGCGTCCGCGCAGCTGGTGCAGCTGTGCCAGCCCGAAACGTTCGGCATGCTCAATGACCATAATTGTGGCTTCCGGCACGTTCACGCCGACTTCAATCACCGTCGTTGCCACCAAAAGCGAAATTTCGCCTTTCTTAAAACGCTCCATAACCGCGTCTTTGTCTTTTTCTTTCATCTTGCCGTGTACGAGCCCGACTTTGTTGCCAAAAACCTTTTGCAGGGAGGCAAAACGTTCTTCGGCGGCGGCCAGATCGAGTTTTTCGGACTCTTCAACCAGCGGACAAACCCAATAGGCGCGGGCGCCGCCGTCCAGTCGGCGCTTCAGGCCGGCCGCGACTTCGGAGAGTTTGTCAATCGGGAGCACGCGGGTATCGGTCGGCTTCCGGCCTTCGGGCATCTGGTCGATTTTCGAGTATTCCATGTCGCCGTAGGCGGTCAGAACCAGTGTCCGCGGTATCGGTGTCGCCGTCATCACCAGCATGTCGGCCTGATTGCCTTTTTCCGACAGACTCAGCCGCTGGTGCACGCCGAACCGATGCTGTTCGTCCACCACCACAAAGGCAAGGTCTTTGAAAATGACGTTTTCCTGAAACAAGGCGTGCGTGCCGACCAGAATGTTGATTTTGCCGGCTTCGAGGTCTTCGAGGATTTTGGCGCGCGTTTTGCCTTTGATGCGGCCGGTCAGAAGCTCCGCGCGCAGGCCGACATTTTCGAGCAGCGGCGCGATTGTTTCCAGATGCTGCTTGGCCAGAATCTCGGTCGGCGCCATAATCGCCGCCTGCGCGCCGCATTCAACCGCGTTGAGCATGGAAAGCAGCGCGACGACGGTCTTGCCGCTGCCGACGTCTCCCTGCAACAGCCGCAGCATTCGGAATTTTGCGGCCTGATCGGCGTATATTTCGTCCAACACCTTTTGCTGCGCGGAGGTCAGGGCAAAGGGCAGCGCCTCAAGAACCTTTTTGCGCAGCATGCCGTTGCCGCGGATTTCGCGGCCGGGTTGCTTGCGGACTTTTTGGCGGACAATCGCGAGCGCCAGCTGGTTGGCCAGCAGCTCGTCGTAAGCCAGGCGCGAACGCTCGCCGCTCCACGGTTCAAGGTCGGATTCGTATTCGGGATGATGCGCGGCCGCCAGTGCGCCCTTAAAGCCTTTCCAGTTCTGCCGGCGCAGAAATTCCGCATCAATCCACTCCGGCAGCTGCGGCACCCGCGCCAGCGCCTGCGCCGCAAATTTGCGGATCATTTTTCCGGTAATGCCGGCCGTCAGCGGATAAACCGTTTCTTTCTTCATGTCGTCGCTGAACTGCTCGGGCCTGAGAATAAAATCCGGATGCGGCATCTGCCACATGCCGTTGAAACTTTCGAGCTTGCCGCTGATGATGCGGACGGCGCCGTCCGGCAGGTTTTTTTTGATAGAGTCGGCATAGACTTTGAAAAAAATCAATTCCAGCCGGCCGCTTTCGTCTTCGACGACGACGCGGTAGGGCTGACGATTGGTCTTCGGGGCAATGTGCTCGACAACGCGAACCTTGAGCGTGCAGATCCGGCCGGCGACGGCTTCGCTGAGCCTGGGGCTGTAAGTGCGGTCGACAATTCCCGACGGCAGGTGCCACAGCAGGTTGACGATTTTGTCGCCGCCGAGCAGCGTGTTCAGAAATTTGTGCGCCTTGTCGCCGACGCCGCTCAGACTGCCGACGCTCGCAAACAGGGGATACAAAATTTCCGGCCGCATAAATTCCTCAAAAAAAACAGTTGCCTTAATACGCCGATTGTATATATTTTGGAGCAATAAGTAAATAGCAGAATGACAAATGCCACACGATATTAAATATTTGGGCGGCTGTACGCTCTCTTCGGTGCCCGAAGGATACGATTCCTTCCTGGTGGGGCGGTTTGCGCTCTCGTCCCCGCGCGACATTGTCTATATTGTCAGCGACGGCGGCGAGCTGGCGCGCGCGGCGGCGGTTATGCAATATATGTATCCGGCGGTCGAGGTGTTGCGTTTTCCGGCCTGGGACACCGTGCCTTATGACCGGGTTTCGCCAGGCAGCGCGATTATGAGCGAGCGCGTGGAAACGCTTTCAAAACTGGCGCTCAATCCCGACCCCAAAAAGCCGCGCGTGATTGTCACCAGCGTCGGCGCCGTGCTGCAAAAACTTCCTCCTGCCAAAATTTTTCTTAATTCATCGCGTGAAGTTAAGGTTGGCGGCAGACTGAATTTCAACGATTTTTTGCATTATGCCTCCGTCAACGGCTATACCCGCGTCGAGCAGGTCATCGAGCAGGGCGAATACGCCGTCCGCGGCGATATTATCGACATTTTTCCGGTCGGCAGCCTCGAGCCGCTGCGCATTGACCTGTTTGACGACGAGATTGAGCGCATCCGCACTTTCGACGCCGTCAGCCAGCGCACCACCGGCGAGATAAAAAGCTATACTTTTCAGGTTGTCAACGAAGTTATTCTCGACGCCAATACCGTCAAAAATTTCCGCGCGGCATATCGCGAGGCTTTCGGGGCCGCGTTTAACGATGACGAGATTTACGAAGCGATTTCCAACGGCAAAAAATACTTGGGCTACGAAAACTGGCTGCCGTTTTTTTATGACGCGCCGCTGCCCTCGCTGTTTGATTATCTGCCCGCGGCTTATCTGGTTGCCGGCAAGAGCGTTGACGAAGCCGCGCATGCCAAGAGCGAAAGCATTGCCGATTATTATCAGGCGCGGCTGGAGGCGCTGCAAGTCAAGTCCGCCGCCGAAATAGACGTTTATCGCCCGGTCAGGCCGGAGCTTTTGTATCTGCGCGAAACAGAGCTGAAGGATATTTTGGAGCGTCGCGGTGCCGTCCGGCTGACGAATTTGAGCCTGCCCGAAGCCGACAAAAGTCACAACTGCGGCGTGCTGCCGGTGCGCAATTTTTCGAGCGCGCACAATGCCGGCGCGGCCAAAGTTTATACCGAACTCAAGGATTATCTGGCCGAATACGGCCGAACCGGACGTATTGTCGCGTGTTATTCCGAGGGCTCGCGCGAACGCCTGCTCGGACTGATGAACGAGTACGGAATTCCGAACCTGGGTTTTGCCGAGAGCTGGGAAGAGGCGCTTGAAAAGGCCAAAAAGAAGATTGTTCTGGTTGTCATGCCGCTGCCGCACGGTTTCAAGACCGAAGACCTGATTGTTATTGCCGAGGCCGATATCTTGGGCGAGCGCCGCCAGCAGCGCAAAGCCAAAAAAGTCACTTCCAAAGATTTTATTGCCGACATATCGGCGCTCAATGTCGGCGAGCTGGTCGTTCATATCGAGCACGGCATCGGCCGTTTTATGGGGTTGGAAAACATCACGGCCGGCGGTGCGCCGCACGACTGCCTCAAGATTGTTTATGCCAACGACGCCAAATTGTTTGTACCGGTCGAAAATATCGACGTCGTTTCGCGCTACGGCATCGAGGACGAGAACATCGAGCTCGATACTCTGGGCGGCATGGCCTGGCAGGCCAAAAAGGCCAAAGTCAAGCAGCGGATTAAGGACATTGCCGAAAAACTGATAAAGATTGCCGCCGAGCGCCAGCTCAAAAAAGCCGATTGTTTTGTGCCGCCGCAGGGACTGTTTGACGATTTCTGCTCGCGTTTTCCCTATAACGAAACCGATGACCAGCTCAACGCCATTGCCGACGTCATGGCCGATTTGAACGCCGCGATTCCGATGGATCGGCTGATTTGCGGCGACGTCGGTTTCGGCAAGACCGAGGTTGCGCTGCGGGCGGCTTTTGCCGTGGCGGCTTCGGGCGCGCAGGTGGCCGTGATTGTGCCGACCACGCTGTTGGCGCGCCAGCATTATCTGAACTTCAAGCAGCGGCTGGAAGGTTTCCCGATACGGGTAAAAATGCTCTCGCGGCTGGTTGCGCCCAAAGAGGCGGCGCAGACCAAACAGGGGCTCAAAGACGGCGCTGTCGAAATTGTCATCGGCACGCATTCGCTGTTGGCCAAAGACATTGAGTTTTGCAATCTCGGCATGATTATTATCGACGAGGAGCAGCATTTCGGCGTTGCGCACAAAGAAAAACTCAAGCAGCTCAAATCCGACGTTCATGTCCTGACGCTCACCGCTACGCCGATACCGCGCACTTTGCAGCTGTCGCTGACCGGCGTCAAACAGCTGAGCATCATCGCCACCCCGCCGGTAGACCGGCTGGCGGCGCGCACATTTGTCATGCCGTTTGACAAGGTGATGATAAAAGAGGCGATTTACCGCGAGAAATTCCGCGGCGGCCAGACGTTTTTCGTCTGCCCGCGGGTGTCCGACATTGCCGAGCTGGAGCGCGAGTTGCGCGCGCTGGTGCCCGATATCAAAATCTTGGTGGCGCACGGTCAGATGCCGGTCAGACAGCTTGAAGACGTCATGACCGATTTTGCCGAGGGCAAGGCCGACTTGCTGCTCTCGACCACAATTATCGAATCGGGCATCGACATGCCGAGCGTCAACACCATGATTGTGCACCGTTCCGACATGTTCGGCCTGGCTCAGCTCTATCAGCTCAAAGGGCGCGTCGGCCGCGGCAAACTGCGCGGTTATTGCTATTTTACGGTTCCGCCCAGAAAACAGCTTAAACCGATTGCCGAGCGGCGCCTGAGCATTTTGCAGGCGCTCGACACGCTGGGCGCGGGCTTCTCGCTGGCCAGCCACGATATGGACATCCGCGGTTCGGGCAATGTCTTGGGCGAGGAACAGTCGGGCCATATCAAAGAAGTCGGCATTTCGCTTTATCAGCACATGCTGGAAGAAGAAATCATGCGTCTTCGTGCCGGCGCGCAGGACGAGCTCCGCGCCAAACGGATTGAAGATTGGTCGCCGCAGATAACCACCGGCATCCCGATTATGATTCCCGAAAAATACGTGCGTGATCTGGGCGTGCGGCTGGGCTTGTACAAACGCATCGGCGAGCTTGCCGATAATGAGGAAATCGCCGACATGCGCGAGGAGCTGACGGATCGTTTCGGCCCGCTGCCCGAAGAAGTGAACAACCTGCTTGCCACGGTTGAGATAAAACTGCTGTGCAAAGACGCCAATATCGACAAGGT
>JAFUQJ010000039.1 GCA_017480995.1 Alphaproteobacteria bacterium | reverse complement strand
CGGATGTATTTTTGAAAAGATAAAAGAAACCGATTATCAATTCGTCATTGATCCGATAGACGGAACCGTTAATTATGCCGCGGGAATTCCTTTGTACGGGATTTCGGTCGCGGTTATGAAAAACGGCAGGATGCTGGAAGGTTATCTCTATGCGCCGGTGCTTGGCGAGCTGTTGTATACCAACGGGCGCAGCGTCTGGCTGGAAAAAGACGGGAAGATGCAAATCATCCCGGGAAACGTCAAGTCTTGTTCCCGCGTTTTGATGGCGCATGCCTGGGTTGTCAATGCTCAGAAACCTGACGCGTTCGTCTGGCAGGATTATTTTTCTGCGGTAATCTACTTCTTGTTTATTGCCCTCGGACGTGTCCGCGGTGCAATTCTTCGGGCCAATCTGTGGGACATTGCCGCGGGTATGGCGATTGCAAAAGTTCTGGGTATGGGACTTTATGACTGCCGGACCGGGGAAGAGATCGATTGCTTTTCGGAAAAGTGGTTTACGCCGGAGTGCAAGGTGAAACTGCCTTATGTTATTTCATTTAAGGATGATTTCGATGTTATTATGAATGCGGCCGGTTTAACAACCAGTCGTGATGTTTAATCTAATATTTTTTTATTATGAGTACCAAAGATTTAAAAGTGACCTCAGACGAACAGGCGCTTAAGCTGATGCTTTCTTTTTTGGCAGCCAACATGCTGGATAATGAGTTGAGTGTGGAGAATCCTAATGATCCTGAGCCTAAGTATGTTATCCGCTACGGCTGGTTTTCACGTGACGGGGATGCCGAAGACAAAGTCGGCTGTCCGTGTTATACCGCGGATTATCAAGGGTATATTTCCGGAGAAAACAAAACTTGTCATGCCATTGTATACGTCAAATCGTTTGCGCAGCGGCACCTGACAATGACAAAAATGCATGTTGTCGACGAGGGCGGTTTCAGTTTTGTCGAAATTAAAGACGGCGAAGAATTTGCAATGGAAGACGGCCGTCGTTATCTCCGCCGGGACGGAAAGGTGACGTCCATCGACTGAAAATCGTTTTGAAATCTGAAAAAAAACCGGTAATGTGTCTGGAACACAGCCGGTTTTTTTTGTGGCGGAAGCGGTCAGGGGAGTTGACTTTTTAGCCTAAAAATGCTTGCTTAGGGCAAAAGGAGAAAGAATCATGACAGAGACAAAAAACTATTCGGAAACGGCGCAGAAACTGATGCTGGCTTTTCAGAAAGACGAACTGACCAGCGCGGTGATATACGCCCGTTTTGCCGGTCGGATGAAAGACCGCAAAAACCGCAAGATTCTCGAGCAGATTTCCAAAGACGAAGCCGCTCACGCGCAGGTATGGCAGCAGTATACCGGGCGAAAGCTGCGGCCGGATTATCTTAAAGTCTGGTGGTATGTTTTTTTGACTTATGTTTTGGGGTATACCTTTGTGATCAAACTGCTGGAACTGGGCGAGTATAAGGGAATTGAGGGGCTGGAGCAGCTCGCCGGCGAGATTCCCGAGGTCAAAAAGATTATCGCGCAGGAAGAAGAGCACGAGAAGTCTCTTATCGATATGTTGGACGAAGAACGGCTGAATTATGTCGGGGCGATGGTTCTGGGACTGAATGACGCGCTGGTCGAACTGACAGGAACGATTGCCGGTCTGACCTTTGTGCTGATGAACACGTCGCTGATTGCCATGGCCGGAATCATCACCGGAATTGCCGCGACGCTGTCAATGACCGCGTCAAATTATCTGGCCGAACGTGCCGACGGTAATCCGAAGGCTCTGATGGCAAGCGTTTATACCGGTGTCGCCTATCTGGTCACGGTCGTTTTTCTGGTGCTGCCGTATCTGGTCTTTCCGCCGGCGATGTTTATTCCGGCGCTGGTCTGCATGATCGGAATTGTGGTATTTTTGGTGTTTGTTTTCAATTACTATATTGCCACGGTCAGATCCGAACCGTTTTGGCCGAAGTTTGTCGAGATGGCGGTTATCAGTCTGTCGGTTGCGCTGATTTCTTTCCTGATCGGGCTGCTGGCAAAGCTGGGGTTCGGCATTGACGTCGGCTGAGGCCGCAAAAATAAAAACGCAAAAATAAAAAAAGCCTCGCTTTGGGCGAGGCTTTTTTTTGAAGGGACACCGCCTCAGCGCTGAACGCCGGTATGTCCGTTGTTTTTCATCAGCTGTCTGACGGTGTCGACGGAGGCCAGATTGAAGTCGCCTTTGATGCCGTGTTTGAGCGCGCAGGCCGCGGCGGCAAAATTAATCAGCTCGTCGGTGTGCATCCGATGAATTATTCCGTATATCAGAGCCGCGCAAAATGCGTCGCCGGCGCCGACAGGATCAACGGTATGAAGCGGATAGACCTGCGAATACCGTATCGTTCCGTCCCAGATAACGGCCTGAGCGGCAGTGTTGTCGTTGAGACGGGCAACCGCGGCGATTACGGAACACGGATAATTCTTTTGAAGAAATTCAATCTGACGGTGAAAACCGGAAACGGGATCTTCTTCGGTCATGTCGGCGCCGAGAACTTTGGCTTCTTCTTCGTTGACGATCAGAACGTCGACATACCGGCAGAGCTGCCGCATTACCGCAGACGCTTTTTCCATGTCCCACAGTTTGGAACGGTAGTTGACGTCGCAGCTGACCGTGAGGCCGTGTTCTTTTGCCGCTTTGCAGGCAGACAGGCAGATGCGGGCCAGCGTCGGGCTCAGAGCGGGCGTGATGCCGCTGAAGTGGAACCAGTCGGCGCGGTCGAATATTTTGCGCCAGTTGAAGTCCTTGGGACAGGCCTGAGACATTGCGCTGTCGGCGCGGTCATAGGTACAGACCGCGGAACAGGGCGAAAAGCCTTTTTCCAAAACATACATTCCGACACGACTGCCGCCGCGGGCAATGAACGAGGTGTCAACGCCGTAACGGCGCAAAGCGTTCAACGCGGCCTGTCCGATGATGTTGTCAGGCAGTTTGCTGACATAGACCGAATTCATTCCGTAGCCGGCAAGAGCAACAGCCACGTTTGCCTCGCTGCCGCCGAAAGATTTTTCGCAGGCGGGCGCCTGTTCGAAACTAAAGTTATCCGCCGGCGTCAGACGCAGCAGGATTTCTCCGAAAGTAATGACTTTTTTGTTCATAAACAAATAATTTTTGATGATATAATAAATGTTAACTATAAATCGGAATGTCGTGTTTGTAGCACAGAGAACGTCCGTTGTCTAGACAAAAACGGTGGAAAATTGGCCGCGGACGGAAATTTGGAGTGGATTTTCTTTTCGTTTTGTTGTATAAGCGGGCAGATTTTGTTCTTATTTATAGATTTATTTTGTCAAAAATTACATTGTATAAATTTTCGAATTGTTTAATTTTCTAAAAATTTCTGCTTATGAATGAAAAACTTAAAGCGGTGTGCGATTTGCTTGCCGCATTCGGGGTGTCACGCGAAGAAGTTGTGGTTTTGCTTCGGCAGCTGCGGGAACAATGGGGCATCAGCGTCGACGAACTGGTTCCCGAGTCTGAAATTCTGAACGGTCTGCAAGGAATAAACAGTATTTGTCGGGAAGTTCGGGAAATACTTGTTCAGCGTGGGGTTTCCGCGAGGGAAGACACTGCCGGGACGGAAAGAACGGAGCCGGCGGCCGCGGAAAGCGTCAGCAAAGATCTGCTCACCTCCGAGGCGCCGCAGGTTCGTAAAAGAGGTCGGAAGACCGCGTCAAAAATCGCTAAAGAGCCGCATTACAGCAAAAACGGCAAGCGTCTCGGACGCCCGCCGCGGGTAAAAAACGAAACTGTGGAAACCGCTGCGGAAATTGAGGAGCAATCAATCGCCGCTCAGGAGGATATTGCCGCGGAAACGGACAAGGCTTCCGCAGAAGCTGAGACTGTTGCGGAACCGGCAGAAAACGATGCGGCAAAAGACAATCTTCCGCCGCCGGCCGGCTTTGACAATACAATTCATATCGTCGACGCCGAGGCGCTTGAAGAAGTGACGGCTTTGCGCATGGGCAAAGAGTATCCTTACGGCATTATTTACCGCTGGAAACCGCGTTTGTATGTGCGCAGCCGCTATATTCTGCGGGATTTGTGTCCGGAAGCCGTTTGTCTGGATTACGGCCAGGCGGGCAAAGGCGTTTATCGGCAGTTTGCCATTGCGACGACCGATGAGATCGCTTCAATGCCGCTCAAGACGGCCAGAGCGTATGCCGCCGGCAAATTACCGAAGTTTGAGGGCGAGGTCTGGACAGTTATGAATTTTGTTCAAGCCGGAATTGCAGGCAGAGAAGCCAAAGAGCTGAACCGACTGCTTAACAAGCTCGGCGGGGATCCTTTCCGCGGCAAATATGCTACGGGTGAGGTCCTTAACGGAAAAATCCGTTATGCGATTAATATTAAGTGAAACGAAAATTTTATCGGCCGCTTCTTCGGAAGTGGCTTTTTTTGTACGGCAGAAAATTTCCTGCGACATATATTGACAAAAGTGACAAAATAGACTATCTTCATTCCTGCTTTTATTTTTAGGACAAAGTGATGAATATTGAAGATTATGTCGAAGCCCGCCGGAAGCAGCGGCAGGGAAAAAGTTATGCCTTTTTGGCGGAAAGATGCGAAACCTCGGCCGAGGCGCCTTTTCGGATGCGCGTTGCCGAAGAAGTCTCTCCGCAGGAGACGATGGTGTTGGTTCTGACCGGAACTGGCGGCACGCTGCGCGGTTATAACGGCATGTTGAAACAGGCGGACAATTTTGTGAAAGGCAGCGAGACGCTGGCCGGGCGCGATGTGCGGGTTTGCGTTGCGGTTTGCGATTTCGGAAAATATCATCATGATCGGACGGCCCGGAAAGGGATGTATTTTGAGAAGTATTGGCCCAATCATCTGAAAGAGCTGAAAAACGGCGTGGCAGAAGAAAACCGGCAGGAAACTTTTGATCCGGCGTATATTCATGACATTTTTGATTTGGCAATTTTGCCGCGTATTTCAAAAGACGGTGGCAAAATGCGGCTGAGCCAGACCGAGGCTTTGCAGAATATCCGGCGGTTGAATATCGTGGCGCATTGTCATTCGGGGTATACGGCTCTGGTTTTGGAAAAGCTGATGACTGCCAAGACGGCAGAGCTCGGATATTCCGAGCAGGAACAAAAACAGCTTAAATCGCAGTTGCTGGCTTTGTGTTACAATCCCGACTGTCCGCGCGGGTTTTCCGATTTGTATATGGTATCCGTTGAGTCATCACAGGATCGGCACAATGACTATAACACTTATATCAAAGAAATGCTGCTGATGTCGCCTAAGGATTTCGGCGTCTGTTATCTGACAAAAAAATGGGGACGCACGTTAATGTGCGCGCAGGTTGACAAAGCCGGCGTGGAAGGCAATCCCCAAAGGGTTTATAAACTTGTCGAGCCCGAAGAATGGTTTAAGAACGTCGGGAACCCCAAAGCTCCCAAGACGCTCGGCGAGCATGATTTTATGGGGTTTGAGCCGGTGTCAAATATGAGCAGGGGCGCTTTGCTGCTGCAGACGTTTGCCAACAATATTTTGAAAAACGCGGTCGAAAATTCGCTGCGCCAGGGCGGCGACCGTTTTATTCCGCTGCCCAAAATACAGAATTTGGCCGCGGATACGGTTCTGCAAAAAAGCGCCTTTGCCAAAGCGGCGATAAAAGGGTTTCGTCTGGAGCAGAAAGTTCGTTTTACGGACAGAAGCAGAATCGACGCTTATGCCAACTGGCGTCGTTCAATCCCGCGGGTTGAACTGTAATTTTGCCGCGGTTATTTTGCCGTCAGGCGGCGGAGCAGGGCTTCCCACTGGTCGGCAATATTTTCTTCAGCATATTGTTCGACGGTTTTGACTGCTTCTTGTCCCATTTTGATGCGTAATGATTTATCTTTCATCAAAGTGGCCATTTTAGCGGCAAAATCATTAACATCTTTGGCTAAGAAGCCATTG
>JAFUQJ010000038.1 GCA_017480995.1 Alphaproteobacteria bacterium | reverse complement strand
CGCGACAACGTTCTGCGCCAGCTCGAAAAGCCCGACCAGACCATGATGCCCGCAGACAAGGCATTTGTCCCGGACAGCAACAACTCCTTCGGCGAACAGATACTCAAAGATCTGGCAAGCGCCGCTCCCAAAGACGAAATGGCCGATTTGCAGCAGCAGGTTGCCCGGCTGACGGCCAACGTCGAAGCCTACGGCGAAACGCAGGGAAACATGTCGGCCCGCCGCGAGTTAATCGGCAAAATCAGAGAACTTCAGGAAAACGCAAAAGGCATTCTCAACTTCAATAACCGGCGCAAGCTGAACAATCAGCTCAAAAAAGTCGATCCGGCTTATTATGATACCAAAATCGTTCACGCCTCGGGGCTTACCGTCCCGTATTACCGCGTACGGGCTGCTCTGCGCGATTGGAACGCCAAAAGAAACAAAAACAAGACCAAAAGTCTTGAAACCCGGCACCAGAGAGTAACCGAACTGCAGGATGTTATTCATCAGAACGCGTTCTGGAGCCGCAATATGGGAACCAATATCAAAGCCCGTTTTAAGCTCATACGCAATTGTCTGGCCGAAGGACGTCTGACGGCCCAGGGCGTTACCCAAAAATATGCAAAACGCCTCAATTTGACTCAGACCGCGCAGCAGCTCGATGGCCTCGAAGCCAAGCTGACAGAGCTCAATGCTCAGATGCAGGCCGCCGAGAATCCGCAAAGCCGCGCCCGCCTGCAAAAACAAATTCAGGCTTATGAAGCGCAAAAAGCCGCTTTCAGCAGCCAATCGGAAAAAGTGTCCGGACGGCGCAAAGACAAAATCGGCAACATTAGCACTCAGGCCGAGCCGGTTAAACAGAATATCCGCGAACGGCTGCAAAAAATGGCCGCCAATTTGGAAAAAGACCGCATCCGCACCGTCAAATCCAGCGACAGATACAAAGCGTTGACGGTTCTGCAAAGCCGCGGCGGCCTGACGGCGGAACAGAAAAAAGAACTGGACGCCATAGTCAACGGCCTGACCGAAAAAGCGATTACCGCCGAAAACGTTTATGAAAAAATCCTGCTTGAAAGCGGCGTCAAAGGAGATGAACTGGCGTCCAAAGTCGCAGAATTGTTCCCGCCGCGCGAAGCCGACGAGCGGCAACAGCAGACACAGACGCCAAACCGCGACGTTTCGGAAACGGAAGAAATCGATAAAAAGAAAACGGAGCGCCAAAACAATGATGAAACGCGCACCAATGCCGTCGTTACCCATGAAGAACGTCGTGACGGCGAAGTTGTCAAGACTTACGCTTCCGGACTGGAAGTCTACCAACCGGATGAAAACACCTATAACATCAGCGGCGAAGGCGGAAAAAATCCGACCGACGAGCAATGCGCCGAATTTGTCAATCAGCTGAAACAGGACAACTATGAATCTTTCAGCGTTGACGAGAACGTTTCGCCGGAATTTTACGCCAGCATGGTCAGAGCTGCGGAGGCCGCAGGGTTGACGATTGAGAACAAAGAGAAAATGGATCAGAAATTCCAAGAGATGTCCCGCGAAGGCATGGGCGGCGACGGACGAGCCGGCAGCGGCGAACGCACGGATAACGTCGGCAAAGACGATAAGAAAGAAGAAAAAGAACCCTATAAGCTGCGCCGCAACAAAGACGGCCACGTCATGCTGACCGAAGCCCAGATTATGGCGCTGGATTCCGAAGGACGTCTGGACTTTGGCGGACTGAGGCAGCAATTCAAATTTGACAAACAGGGCAAAATTATCGACGGGCCGAGCTATGCTTCTTTTGCCGAGAAAAATCCTCAACACGCCGCTTATCTGGAAGAGCTCGGGCTTGGCGAGCAACATGTCAAAGACATGCTGAAAAAAGAAGCCAGCGAGAACAACAATCTGACCGAAGCGCAAATTCAGGCTCTGGATGCCGAAGGGAGGCTGGATATGGGCGGCAAGGAAAAAACTTATACAAGCATTCACTCACAAGACCGGGCTTATCTGGAAGGAGAAGGGTTAGGCAAGGATTATAAGCGCAAAGCCGAAATCAGCGAATTTATGGCTGATTCAAATCTTTCCGCTAAAGACATCACGATTGAGAAAATGGATTTGCTGATGGAAGCTCAAAATAAGAAACCGGAAGAATTCGAAGAATTTAAGAAGTCCGAAAAATATCGCAAGCTGCCTGCCGAACAGCGGAAGTTGGTCAACGCCGTCAATGCTCTGGCCAATAATCAGGAATTTAAATCAAAAGATGAAAGAAAACAGGCCGTTGTCCTCGGCCGCCTGGTCGGGCGTTACAAGGCTTCGGTCGAAGGAGAACGGAATCCGGAAGAAAAGCGAAAAATCAAACAGCGCTTTATCGACCGCAACATTACCCGGCACCTTGCCGCGCAAGGCAAAAGCAACGGATAGCCCGATCACAATAAGAATCAACCCCGCTTTCGGCGGGGTTGGTTTTTGTTTACTTACGAACTTCAAATTCTGCAAAATGCGTTTGCAGATATTCCAATAATTCAGAGTCAGTCAAAAGATTTTCGCAGGCACTGTCCGTTGTCACTGTGTCACTCGGCACCGGACGATACTTCTGCAAAAAGTATTTTTTGACGCCTTTGGCGTGCAGCGCCTCGGCCATTTGCCGCAAGTCGGCACAGGTCAGCAGGCGCGGATCGCAGGTGGTGCGGCACTCGAAATCTTTGCCCGATGAAAGAATCATATCCAGACTTTTGAGCACCTCCTTGAGATGATTGGTCTTGGTTACCTCGGCATAGCGCTTTTCTTCAAACGGCGCCTTGACGTCAAAACCAATCCAGTCAACCAGCGGCAGAACTTCGGCCAGCTTTGGGGGACGATAGCCGCCGGTATGCAGCCCGACTTCGAATCCCTTCTCCCGAACTTCGCGCATGGCCGCGGCCAGATCTTCCTGCACCAGCGGCTCTCCGCCGCTGAAGACCACGGCGTCGAGTTTGCCACGGCGGGTATCCAGAAACTCGAGAAACTTATCCCACAAAAAATCGGTCGGCCGGCCGATCTGCTGCAAATCGGTATTGTAGCAGAACGGGCACCGCCACGGACAGCCCTGCAAGAAAACCACCGCAGCCAATTTTCCGGGAAAATCGACGGCGCTGAATGTCTCAACGCCGCCAACCAACAGATTACTCATCAGATTATAACTTTGCGATTATTCGGCAGCCACTTCATAGGCATCGCAACCGCAGCCGCAAACGGCCTTGCTCTCAGCAAAACATACCCGAGAGTAAAATTCAGATTTTTTACCAACGTTAAACTCAGAAACCGGGCGATAGTAACCCATTACTCTGGTCCATACCTCGCAGGGCTGTCTTTCTTCGTCGTTTAATTTGATATCTTCAAAGTTGATTGTTGTCATTTTATTCTGTCTCCAAAGTTAAATTTTACTCTTATGCAACATCTTTTCTGGACGCTGCGGCTCTTTTTTCCGCCTTCAACTCCTCATCGCAGATCGGGCAGTATTTGTGTTCTCCTGAGATATAACCATGCTTAGGGCAAATGGAAAAAGTAGGAGTTATGGTAATGTACGGCAGGCGATAGTTGGTCAGGACACGCTTAACAATGTCGCGGCAGACTTTCGCCGAAGAAATTCTCTGTCCCATATAGAGGTGGAGAACGGTGCCACCGGTATATTTGGTTTGCAGAGTAGATTGCAGTTCAAGCGCTTCAAACGGATCATCCGTATAACCGACCGGCAATTGCGAAGAGTTGGTATAGAACGGATTTTCCTTGGTTCCGGCCTGAATAATGTCTTTGAAACGTTTTTTGTCTTCGCGGGCAAAACGGGTGGTGGCGCCTTCGGCCGGCGTCGCCTCAAGATTGTACATGTGGCCGGTTTCTTCCTGAATCTTGACCATTTTGGCACGGATGTAGTCCAGGAACTTTTCGGCAAAATCCTGTCCCCAGCGATCGGCAATATTGTGCTGGTCATTGGTGAAGTTGCGGATCATCTCGTTGATGCCGTTGACGCCGATGGTCGAGAAGTGATTGCGCAGCGTGCCGAGATAACGCTTGGTGAACGGGAAGAGGCCGTTGTCGATCAGGCGCTGAATGACTTTGCGCTTGATTTCCAGAGAGGTGCGGGCGATTTCCATCAACTCGTCTACCCGGTTGAACAACGCATGCTCGTCGCCTTTGTAGACATAGCCCAGACGCGCGCAGTTCAAGGTGACGACGCCGACCGAACCGGTCTGCTCGGCCGAACCGAACAAGCCGTTGCCTCTGGCCAAAAGTTCGCGCAGGTCAAGCTGCAAGCGGCAGCACATCGAGCGAATCTGACCGGGTTTCAAAACCGAATTGATAAAGTTCTGGAAATAAGGCAGACCGTATTTGGCGGTCATCTCGAACAAAAGCTCAGTGTTGTCGTCTTCCCACGGGAAATCCGGCGTCATGTTGTAAGTCGGAATCGGGAAAGTGAACGGACGGCCCTTGATATCGCCTTTCATCATGACTTCCATATAGGCCTTGTTGATCATGTGCATTTCTTCCTGCAGGTCGCCATAGGTGAATTCCTGCTCGACGCCGGCAATCAGCGGATGTTTGTCACGCAGATCCTCCGGGCAAACCCAGTCGAACGTGAAGTTGGTAAACGGCGTCTGAGAACCCCAGCGGGACGGAACGTTCAGGTTGTAGACCAGTTCCTGCATGCTCTGATAAACCTGCTGATAAGACAAGTTGTCAACGCGGACATAGGGCGCCAGATAGGTGTCGACCGAAGAAAACGCCTGCGCGCCGGCCCATTCGTTTTGCAGCGTGCCCATAAAGTTGACCATCTGGCCGACAGCGGCGGACAGGTGTTTGGCCGGACCGGCCTCAGCCTTGCCGGGAACGCCGTTGAAACCTTCATGGAGCAGGTTTTTGAGCGACCAGCCGGCACAATAAGCGGCCAGCATGCTCAGATCGTGAATGTGGATATCGCCGTTGCGGTGAGCCTCGCCGACATTGGCCGGATAAACATGGCTCAGCCAGTAGTTGGCCGTAACTTTGCCGGAAACGTTCAAGATCAAACCGCCGTTGGAATACCCCTGATTGGCGTTTTCGTTAATGCGCCAGTCGAGTTTTTCGAGGTATTCATTAATCGAGCTCTCGACGTCAACCATGACTTTGCGGTCGGAGCGCATGCGGTTGCGCTGGTCGCGGTACAAGATATAGGCCTTGGCAGTCGCAAAATAGTTGGCGGAAATCAGGACCTGCTCGACAATGTCCTGAATGTTTTCGATTGAGGGCAGAGACTCCGCAAATTTGTGTTTCAGAACTTTCAGAACCTGAGCCGTAAGAAGCCAGCTTTCCTGCTCGCCGAATTCACCGGTGCTGGCACCCGCCTTGTTAATGGCGCCGTGAATTTTGGAACTGTCGAAAGGCGCAAGAGTACCGTCTCTTTTGGTGACGCTCTCGATACTTATTTTTTCATCCCCGATGGCGGGCATTTCATAACTAGACTTAGACATTTCGCGTATTTGATCCTTATTCTTTCGCAGTGAGACCGCAATCTCGTTATTGACACTGTGTATACCATATATAGTATTAAAAAAATGTAAATAACTCTATATTTAGTATACACAACTTTTTATAAAAATTTTTTGAGTGCAAAAAACAACAATAATCCGGCCTCGTGACCATGAGCTTATATTGCGTCATTCCGTGCGGGGGCTCAACAGCATTTTTGTTAAAAAAACCGATTCCGTTCCTATCTTATTCAAAAACAATCATAAAAAAATTTCAGCCGCGTGGATAAATATCTTAATAAAAATTTTATGCCGAAAATACGTCTAAAATTTTGGGCTTTTAAGCAAAATATTTGCCTATTTTCGCAATGGTTAAAAGATTGGATTCGAGACTCGGCGGCGGCATTTGCGGTTTGTGATTTGTGGTTTGTGATTCGTTATTTGCGAAAAGAATCCTGGATAGCAACATAAAACAATGCCCAAAAGAAGAAAAGCGCTCGAAGAATCCGGCAAAAACCCCGGTTTTTCCAAACCGGGGTTTTTGCGTTTTCTTAAATATCCGTTTATCTTACCGGCTCGGCCACCACGTCTTCGCCGATGATTTCTTCCGAAACGTATTCGTCGGTACACTGCGGACCGACACAGCGTTTGAGAACCGTGGCGCTGCGGCCGGGCGTCAGCCCCTTAACCTGCATCGACGGAACATAAACGTCGACGATTTTGATGTTAAACATCACATAGCCCGTGGTGCCGTCCTCGTCGGTCAGATATGTTTTGACGGTATATTTGCCGATGTTGCCCGGCATGGCCGTACCGGTGAAGGTTTTGGTCTCTTCGTTAAAATTGAGCCAGTCGGGCAGCGGGCTGTCATCTTTGAGGCCGGCTCTGGCCTTAACCTTGCCGCGGAAGTCCATCTTATTGTATACGGCAGAGGGAATCGTCACGTTAATGCGCTTGCCGGTCTCGACAACGACATCGGGAAGCAGCTTGCCCGAAGAAAGGTTAACCGGCGGACGCTTGGCCGGAACGTCAAGCAGATAGGGACGATTGTCGGGCAGAAATTCGCCCTTGCGCCATTTTTCGAGCACGCCGCGCAGATAGACGGCAATCTTCGACGGTTTTTCGCCCAGCATATAATAAGGAATCGCATCCATGCCCAAAGTCGCATACAAGTTGCCCAGCGCATCCTGCAAATCGACATAAGCCAGCAGCGCCTCAACTTCGTCTTCAATCGCGCGGGCGGCTTCGAGCTTGCTCTTGGCGGCCTTGGCGCCGTCCTGAACGGTGGTGTCTTCGGCAATGTCTTCGGAAACGTTGGCCAGTTCGTGCTTAATCTGATAATCTTCCAGCGCCGACATATACCGCGCCCAGGCGACATAGACCTGACTCAAGACCAGAGTCGTCATCCGCTGGCGGCGCAGCGTCTCCAGCTCCTGCGTATTCGGATTGCGGTTGCTTTCGAAAACCTCCATACCGATCTGGCGCGCCTTTTTCGACCACAGGCGGTTATAATAAGAAGGATCCTTCTTATAATTGCGGACGCCGGGATCTTCGAAAGTATGGAACGAAGCCTTGATTTCTTCAATATTCGTTACCAAATCGCGGACGCGCAGCTCCGGACGGTTGGTCAGCGCCAGCCATTCCATTTCGTCGAGCGAGCTTTTAATCTCGGGCAGCTCGAAATTGCCGTATTCCTTGCCGACCAGCTTATATTCGGTGGAAGGATGGAAGCCCATCAGCGCGGCAAGCCGGACTTCGGCCGTTTCCATATCGCGCTTGAGAGCCGAAAGTTTTTTGACCGCTTCCATGTACTTTCTTTTCTTGACCAGATCCGGCATGGTCAGGCTCTGCCCTTTTTTGGCCAAATCGGCCGACTGCGTATTGAGCTCGTCGACCTCGAGCGTCATATACTCAATCATGTCGTCAACCACCGGCAGCAGGCGCTGGGCAGTCAGCGTTTTCCAATACAGGACGCGGGTTTCCTGCAAAAGGTTGTGAATAACCTTGCGGCTTTGTTCATAGGCGACGCCGGTCTGATAGCGGGCGTCCTGCGTCTGATAGTAAACGGTGCCGACATCGAGAATGTTCCAGGCCAGTTTGAGTTCGGAATCCATGGCGCCGGGATTGGCGGTGTTGACATAGCCGGCGGAAGAGAATATCTCGGGCAGACGATTGGCCGGCGACTTGCCGACTTCGATCAGGCTCTGCTGATAGCTGACGACGCGGCGCGTGTAGTTGTACTTGAGCGCCAGAGCCATGGCCATGTACATGTCGATCGGCTTTTCGATTTTGCGCGGAGTGGACGCATACATGGTCTGCAAATCGGCATCGACGCGAATCGCCCTGTCCCAATCGGTATAAGAAACCGGCGCCGGCGCGGCAAGCTCGTCGACCACGACGACGTCATCCCGGGATGAACACGCCGAGACCGTCAGAACCGCCGAAAACAAAAAAGCAAATATTTTCTTCATCATGATATCCTGTCAGTACACCTATCTGCAACACAGGTTATATCAATATTTCGGATATTAACAGTATTTATTTGCTTTTATTCAACTTTGATGTATAAAATTAATAAAATTGATATTTTTTCCGGGTATAATTTATACAAACCACAACAAAAGTTTGAGGGCCGATGTTAGATATTTTTCAGACAATCTTCAAATACCGCGAAAAAGAAAGCCCCGACCAGCTCGGTTTTTATCCCGAAAAAGTCCATGTCGGCGCCATGCCCGAACGCCGCTATCTGTGGACCTCGCGAATCCTGGTGATTTTGTCGTGCATCAGTATTTGTTTTTCGATGATGCTGGCCAGCGCGATTTATGTTCTGCTGCCGCAGCGCGGCGCGTATCCGCGGCTTTTGCAGACCAACAGCTACTTCAGCCAGCTCGAGCTGACCGATGTGCAGGAAAAGACCGTGCCGGTGCAGGACCTGATTGCCGAGCTGTTTATCGAAGAATACATCTCGCTGCGGCATGTCATCGGCAACGACTATGACGAACTGGTCACCCGCTGGGCGCCCGGTTCCCAGCTTTATTGGCTGTCGGCGCGCTCGGTGTTCCAAAACTTTACGACCAACGACGCACAGAACAACATCATGCAGTTTAAGATGCGCTCGCTGGTGCGGCTGGTCGAAATCGAATGGGTGCGTCCGCTCACCCGCGGCCTGTGGAGCGCTCAGTTTATCACCATGGACTATTACCCCGGCGAGACGGTGCCCCTGATTAACATCTGGCGCGCGTATCTGCGCGTCGCGTTCACGACCATCAACTACAACAACCGCCTCCAGCGGGAGCTTAATCCGTTCGGCTTTCTGGTCCTGAACTATTCGCTCTCTTACGTCGGCACGCCGGACGAGCCCGAAAGCTATATGAACACCGCCAAAGACGCCCGCAGCATGCGCTTTACCTATTAGTGAAAGAAACCGCTTCATGAATGTGTTTTTTTCAAAATTGTTCCGGTACCGCGAAAAAAAGAGTCCCGACGTTTTGGGACTGTACCCGGAGCGCGTGCATATTGAGGCGATGCCCGAGCGGCGCTATTTGTGGACCTCGCGAATTATGGTGATTGCCGGCGTGTTCAGCATCTGCATTACCATCATGCTGGCGCTGACCGTTTATGTCCTGCTGCCGCAAAAGAAATCGACGCCGGCCTTTTATCAGGTCAATAAAACTTTCAGCAACCTCGAGAAGACGCAGCCGGCCGAAGTGCGCGGGAATCCGCAGAGTCTTCTGACCGAAGAGCTTATCAGCCGCTATGTCAGGCTGCGGCACGAAATCCCCTATTCGCACGCCGACCTGATTTACCGCTGGGACCGCAGCTCGGAATTTTTCCAGCTTTCCACCGTCGGCACCTATCAGCAGTTCATTTATAAAATGGATTTCGAGCAGGTGACCAGTTTTATCGAGCAGCAGATGATCCGCAAAATAGACATCGACTGGATCCGGCAGCTGACCGACGAACTGTGGCAGGTTCAGTTCCGCACCTCCACAACGACCAAAGACTTTCCCGAGCCGCAGACAATTATCTGGCGCGCGTATCTGCGCATTATCTATGTCGACATCAAGAACAATCCCGAAGAAGAGGAAGGCGTCCGCTCGTTTGACTATACGCACAATCCCTACGGCTTCCGCGTTAAAAGCTATGTCCTCGGCTACGCGGGCACGCCTCAGGCTTCCGAACACTATCTTGATGTGGCCAAACAGGTGACGGAAATAAAAAACGAAGAATGAGACACCTCAGTCTTCGTTTTTTGCGGCGGCAGCGTTTTGAAGCTGCCGGAATCAGAACTTGACTTTTTTATCCAGCCGTTCCAACTCGTCAATATATGACGAAATCAGGCTCAGCCCTTTGTTCCAAAACTCGGGACTTCTGGCGTTCAGGCCAAAAGGCTTGAGCAGCACGTCATACCGTTTGACGCCGGTTTGGCTCAGCATCTCGAGATATTTGGCGGGAAAGTTTTTGACTTTTCCTTCCTGATAAACCTGATACAGCGAATTGACCAGGCAATCGGCAAACGAATAGGCGTAAACATAAAACGGACTGTGGAAGAAATGGCTTACAATCGGCCAAATCGACTTGCTGTCGTCATCGACAATGACATTGGGGCCCAGGCTCTCGCGCATTTCCTCAAGCCAGATCTCGTCCAGACGCTCGGGCGAAAGCTCGCCTTTTTTGCGCTCCTCGTGAACCCGCGTTTCAAAAAAGTGAAACGCAATCTGACGAACGGCGGTGTTAATCATGTCATTTACCTTGGAGGCAATCAGGCACAGTTTTTCCTTGTCGTCGTCAAGCTGCGACAGCAGGGACTGGAACGTTATCATCTCGCCGAACACCGAGGCGACTTCGGCCAGCGTCAGCGGCGTATCGTCGTTAAGCTCGCCCTGCCGGACGCTCAGACGCATATGGCAGCCGTGGCCGAGCTCGTGCGCCAAAGTCAGCACATCGTTCTGCTTGCCGACAAAATTGAGCAGCAGATACGGATGGAACTTGGCCGGCAGCGGCATGGCAAAAGCGCCGCCGCGTTTGCCGTCGCGGGGCGGAACGTCAATCCACGACTTGTCTTTGTCAAAGAATGGTTCGGCCAGTTTTCTGAGCTCGGGCGAAAAACGCTCGTAGGCGTCGAGCACGATTTTGACGCTTTCGTCCCAGCTGTACTGACGGTCGGCGCCAAACGGCAGCGGCGCGTTGCGATCCCAGTACTGAATCTTTTTGACGCCGAGCCACTTGGCTTTGAGCTTGTAGAATCGATGCGCCAGATTGGCATATTGCGCGCGCACCGAAGAAGTCAGAGCGCGAAGCGCCTTGTCGTCGACCTGGTTGTCGAGATTGCGCGCCGCCGCCGGCGATTTATAGCCGCGGTTGTCGTCGCTGATGGCTTTGTCCTTGACAATCATATTATAGATAAAAGTAAACAGCTTGCGGTTCTCCCGGCAGACGCGGTTCAGCTCCCGCCCCGCCTTGGCGCGGATTTCGGGATCTTTGTCCAGCAGGAGTTTGGATATCTCGGCGTCATTGTACTTTTGGCCGTCAACCGTATACTCGAGCGCTGCGGAATGCTCGTCATACAGACGCTTCCAGGCGCTGCCCGAGGTTACCGACTTTTCGAGAAAAACCTTCTCGACCGGCTCGGACAGTTCATACGGCTTAAACCGGCGGACACGCTCCAAAAACGGTTTGTAATAAGCAACCTTTTCGTCAGCCAGCAGCTCCTTGAATTTGGCTTCCGGCAGCCGGTTAATTTCCAGCGTGAAGAAAATCGACGGCTTGCCGTAGTCGGTCATGCGCTCGTCAATGCTCTGATAAAAAGCGACCGCCTCGGTGTCTTTCATGCGCGTGACCATGTTCAGATAGGCAAAAACGCCGAGCTTGCTGCCCAAAATTCCCGTTTCTTCGACATTTTGCAGCGCTTTTAAGAAATCCGCCGGCGCAATCGCGGCAAACGTGCCTTTGTACTTTTTGGCCAGCGTCTCGTTCAGCTTTTTGTATTTCTGCAGGTCTTTTTCAATCTGCGGATCATCCGCGCCGGCATATAAGTCGCTCAGGTCCCAGCCCGGAACGTCACTGCGGTTTTTCGTCTTCGGGAACTTCTTCGGTGATGATTTCATTTTCCAATTCCTCGTTTAATTTTTGAAGTTTCTGCATTTCGGCGGCCGGCGCAGGATTGTTTTTGAGATATTCGGCGGCGGCTTCGGTATCGAAAGTTTCGTCGCGGACAGCCTCGGGCACAAAAAGATAATTGCTCCACGGCGCGCTTTGCCGGCCCTGCGTCCAATCGGCCAGACCGCGGCCGATGACGCGCATGTCACACCAGGTATTGCGCAGAATCGCGCCGAACAGGCAGCTTATCTTCCGGTCTTCCCCGCAGTTCAGCAGGCGGTCGGCCAGTTCGCGCGTGCACGGAATAAAACCGCGGTTTTGCGCGTCCTGCCGGGGCGACAGCAAAACCAGCACAAACACGCACATAAAGACAAAGACAACCAGTCCGCTCAAAATTCCGAACCAATGATGTTTTACAAAAGACATTATTTTCCTTTTTGGGCGTTGCGTTTTTGCAGCAGTTCTTCAAGAAGCGCCAGCTCTTCCAGCGTGTTGGCGGCGGAAGCCTCTTCGACCGGACACTCGACGGCGCTGCATTTGAGCCCCTTGCGCAGGGCAACTTCCACCGCATCGGTAAGATAATATTCGCCGGCCGCGTTTTCATTACTGATGGCGGCAAGAATTTCAAAAAGTTTTTCGCCGTCAAAGCACATCATGCCGGAATTGCACAGGTTAATGGCTTTTTCCTCGTCGGTGGCGTCTTTGAACTCGACAATGCGCTCAAGATTGCTGCCGTTCATGATCAGCCGGCCATAACGCGCCGGATCTTCGGGCCGAAAGCCGAGGCAGACCACGGCATAGCCTTCGCGGCGCTTTTTGAGAAGTTTCTGCATGGTGTCTTTGGTGTACAGCGGCTGATCGCCGAAAATGACCAGAATGTCGCCCTTGAAACCGAAAAGTTCGGAGCGCGCTGCCACAACCGCATGACCGGTGCCGAGCTGTTTTTCCTGCACGCAGGTCGGATAAGGGGCGACTTCCTTTTTGACCATGTCGCCGTCCGGCGCGATAACGGTGACGATTTTGTCGGCCTTGATCTCTTCCAGCGTGTCGAGAATATGGCGGATCATCGGTTTGCCGCCGACCGGCATCATCACCTTGGGCAAATCAGACTTCATGCGGGTGCCGCGGCCGGCGCCGAGGATAATGGCTGCTACTTTATTGTCGTTCATAGTTCAGAAACTCCTTTATAACTTTTTAATAACTTATAGCTTATAATAACAAATATCTTTTATTTGTTAACAAAGAGTATTCAGTTATGAAAAAAATTTTTCTTGCCGTTTGTTTCACTCTTTTGGAAAGCGCGGCGGTCAACGCCAAAATAACGGAAATTTCCGACCGGGCCGCCGTACCGCAGCCGCAGACGCGGGTTCAGGCCGAAGCGCCCAAAGTGCAGAGTATGACAAGCGAGGCGCTGGAAAATTTTCTGGAAGAAAGAATCAAGGCCGCCGTCGTTGAAGACGCGCAGAAAATCACGACCGGAAGCATCAACGCCGTGCGCAGTCCGGAAGCCCAAAAAGCGCTTGAAGAACAAAACAAACCCGAGTTTCAAAAGATTTATGAGGCGGCAATGGCCCGCGTCATTCAGCGGCAGGGACCGTCCGACATCCGGCTGCCTCAGGCCGCGCCGCAAATCGCCGAGCAGAAAAAAGCCTGGGAAAGACCGAATTTTCCGGTTGTCGAGGCGGTTCTGCCCGACAGTCCGGAAAGGGTTTTGATTCCGGCAAAGGAACATATTCCCTATCTGCTGGCCAAAATTGACATTCTGCCCGACGGCGTTGTCAAAATCGAAGAAACAGTCACCGTCGTCGCCAACGGCGAAAAACTCCGCACCGGCGTGCACAAACGCCTGCCCTCTTCAATTCTGCTGCGCGACGGCACCCGGCAGGACATAAGCTACACTTTTGTCGGCGCCAGCATCAACGGGCAGCCGGCGGATTATAAAATTGCGCGCGGCAGCAGCGGATTTTTGCTGACGCCGGTTCGGGAAGAGGCGCTGAATCCCGGCGTTTACACCTATCGCTTTACCTATCTGGCGCATAATCTGATGGGCGTTTACCCCGATTTTGACGAATTTTACTGGGACGTTACCGGGAGTTCCTGGGATTTGGTTATCGGCAAGACCGGCGCCACCATAACCTATCCGCAGGCCGGAGAGCCGCTCGGCCAGGTTGTTCTGGTCGGCGCGCCAAACGGCTTGAGCCCGGCCTGGGGCAACATCATCAGGCTGACGCCGGTTTCTTTCGGCTACCGCAGCACGCGGCCGTTGTTTGTCGGCGAGGGTTTTCACATCATCAGCTCGCTGCCGCACGGCGTGATTGCCGCTCCGTCTTTCGGCAATTTGTGGTTCCGCAAAATCGAGAAACACAGCGACGTCGTTTTCAGCGCGCTCGCATTGCTGATGATCGTCGCCGGATTTTTGGTTTCCGGCAGCTATGTCCGCCGCAATGTCGGGCAGCTCCGGGTAACGCTCAAAAAAACCGCGCCGCTGCTGCGCTTCCTGTACGCCGGCAGATATGACATCAAGTCTTTCGGCGCGTTTATTCTTGAGCTGTATAAAAAGAACATCATCGACATTCAGCAGGCCGGCGATACAATTCTGCTGGTCAAACGCACGGACCAGCACAAAAACCTGTCCATCTGCGAGCAAAAGGCCCTGCAGGCGATGTTCGGCCCCAGCGAAGCGGTTTTTAACGTCAACAAAAACAATCTGATTAAAATCCGGCGCGCTTCGCGTTTTATCGAAAAAGAGGTCCGGCGCGACTTCGGCTTGTTCCGCCTGAAACTGAACAGCGGTTATATCTTGTTCAGTCTGGCCATGCTGTTTGCCGGAGAAATCTGCATCGCCCTGTTTGCGCAAAATCCGGAAATGCTGAAAGTTCTGATTCCCGGAACTCTGGCGCTGACCGGCGGCTGCCTGCTCTTTTATGTGCAATCCGTCCGTAATCTGTATAATATTGCCGCCAGGGCTTTCGGGACCGCGCTGGTTCTGCTGACCGGCACCGTCATGGCTTCGACGGTTTCGCTGCCGGCCGTGGCGCTGATTTTTTGCGCCGTGCTGGCAATTTTTTACTTCACGAGCGGCTACGGCAAGCGCAGCGGCCTGCTCAAACCCTATATTGACGAAACGGCAGCGCAGAAAGAATATCTGCGCCGCCATAAGGACAGCATCATGCTGGGACGGGAAATCGCCAACCGGCAGGCCAATATTCTGGTGCTGGATATGGAAAACGAATTCCCCGCCGACCGGAAAAACGAATATTACAAACTCGGCACGATTATCGACATGATGCGCAAACTCGGATAATCACGGAAGCCTTTGCATCAGGCGCGGCTTAGCGATAGTCAAAGTTGTAGGGAATCTGTTCGCCCATAAACTTCAAACCGGCACAGTAGGTTCGAATATTGTATTTTTTATAGCAGTATTCGGAAAAGCCCATCTCAACACCGTTGTATTCGTAACGGTTATATCCGTATTGTTCTTCCT
>JAFUQJ010000004.1 GCA_017480995.1 Alphaproteobacteria bacterium | reverse complement strand
TTTTGCCATAGACATTGACGGCATTCACCCGCAGGATCTGGCCTTTATTCTTGACAAGGAAGGCGTTGCCGTCCGTGTCGGCCACCACTGCGCCGCGCCGCTGGTCCGCCGCATGGGGTACGAGAGCCTGGCGCGGGCGTCACTGGGGCTATATACCAACAAACAAGATGTCGATATTTTTATCGCAGCATTGCAAAAAGCAAAAACGTTTTTCTAGGAAATATGAACAATGTCTGAACTATGGTGGCTGTGGGCCCTTTGCAGCAGCGTTTTAATGAGCATGATGATTTATGCCAATCAGATTTTCAAAATGCCGTCTTCTTTGATGATGACATATCGCGGTTTGGTCCAAAGTTTGCTGCTGTTGCCTTTTTTCCCGTTTTTCGAAGCGCCTCAGACGCCGTGGTTTTGGCTTCTCGGCATAATTCAAGGCATAATGATTGCTTACAGCGACAAAAAGGTTTTTCTCTGCTCTCGTTTGTTCGGCGGAGAAATTGTCGCTTCGCTCAAGCCGTATGTTATCTTTTTGGTGTTTGTATTGTGGCTTATAATCAAACCGAGTCAGTTTTTTGCATTGTTGGATGAGCCGCTTCGCTTTGCGTTGATCGTCTTGTGTCTGGCCGGCGTTATCTGTTCTTTGCGTGCCATTTGCAAAGGCAAAGCCAGTAAAGAAGCCCTGATAATGCTGCTGCCGGCTTTTCTGGTTGCCGCATTTATTGACACGAACAACAAATACATGACGACCCTCGGAGCCTCGGCCGGACTGCCCTCGGCAATTTTTTACTATTGTTGGATAACCGCTCTGGTTTCGGGGCTTCCCAATGCGATAAAATTCTGTTGCCATCGGGATTGGCGTTTGGCCTTTGCCCCGCGGCATGTTGTCGGCGGTTTGGTCGTCGTGGCCTGCAGCGTTTGTTCAAATATCTTCAAAAACACCGCCATGTTCTATACGAAAAATCCCGCTTATGTGGCGGCGGTAATGTCATTGTATCCGGTATGGATCATTATATGGAATAACTTTTATTTTCGTCTTAAAAATGCCGAGCAGTATCCCCGTTGCAATTTGGCGGCGGTTAGTCTATTGTTGACGGCGGTAATAGCTCTGATTTTGTTGCAGTAAGGATATTCGATGAGCGAAGATAAGATTTTAACCGAAAACGAGACGCAGCTGCTGACCGCCATGGGGCTAGGCGAAGACGGCGCCATGACCAAAGACTATGTGGCCTACGCCGGCAAAAAACTGGCGGCAGAGAATAAAGGCCGCGCTTCCAGAGAGCAGATAATCGAGGCGCTGCGCACGGTTTCCGATCCCGAGATTATGATAAACATCTGGGATATGGGGCTGGTTTACAAGATTGTGCAGGAAGATGACGGCGACGTCAAAATCGACATGACCGTGACCGCGCCGACCTGCCCGGTGGCCGGGGTTTTGCCGCAGCAGGCTGCCAATGCGGTGGCCGCGCTGGACGGCGTCGGCCTGGTCGAGGTCAAAATCGTCTGGGAGCCGGCCTGGAGCTTCGAGAATATGACTGATGAAGCCAAGGCGATGATTGAACTTTTTTAGGTGATTTTTTTCAAAAAATCAGTTGTGTTTTGTCTAATTTAATGTTATGCAGACTCATAACATTAAAAAGGATTGTTTTTATGCAAAAATCAGACTTTATTCCCATCGTAACGCCGCGTTTGATTATCGACGAGTTTCAAACCTCTGATTACGCCAGACTGCAGGAAATTGCGTTTAACATCAATCATAACGCGGATTCCCGCGCGGCGGACGGCTATTGTCCTTTTTATACTTTTCAGGTAGACAAAAACACGCCCGACCGCGATGTCGTCATCCGGCAGAAAGTGTCGGAATTTTTGATTAAGGCCGAGCGCGAACGCAGACAGGAACCCCGCTCGACTTATCGCATGGCCGTGCGTCTGCCCGACGGCAAACTCATCGGCAATGCGACGGTAGACATGCTGCCGATTGAAGAAGACGGCAAAAAAATTTACGGCGATCTGGGCTATTTTATAGATCCCCGCTACGGCGAGCACGGATACGCGACCGAAGCTGTGCGCGGCCTGGTTCATCACTTTTTCAAAAAATACCAAAAATTGGACATTACGGCGCACCCGGCCAATAAGTTTTCGCGCAAACTGATTGAACGCATCGGCGGTGTGCAGGTGGGCTATAAAGAGGCTTCGCACTACGGACACGGAGAGCCGCGGGCCGTTTTTGAGGTTCACAAGGCCGATTTCTACCGCTCCTGCGCCTTCAACCGGCAAATGCCGAACCTGTTGACCGTTTTGGTCAGCCGTCAGCTTGCGCAGGGCGGCAAAAAATAAAAAAGGAACGTCAATGTTTAGCGATGCAGATCTGCCGGAACCGTTGATTATTCAGGAGGTTGAAAATCCGGTTCGTCTGGTTGAAATCAAAGAAGAAGACGGAATCTTCTTCAACCCGCGTTATACCCGAGTCAGGTTAATCCGCGCTTATACCTATGACCTGCTCAGACAGGCGCAAAAACATCTGCCCGAAAACTGCCGCTTTGTCGTCTACGAGGCCTATCGCCCGATGTCGGCGCAGATAAAGTTGTGGGACGGCGTGGTTGCCAAGTTGTCCAAGCAGCATCC
>JAFUQJ010000003.1 GCA_017480995.1 Alphaproteobacteria bacterium | reverse complement strand
TTTTGCCATAGACATTGACGGCATTCACCCGCAGGATCTGGCCTTTATTCTTGACAAGGAAGGCGTTGCCGTCCGTGTCGGCCACCACTGCGCCGCGCCGCTGGTCCGCCGCATGGGGTACGAGAGCCTGGCGCGGGCGTCGCTCGGGCTTTATACCGATAGGGACGACGTTGACCGCTTTATTGCGGCGCTGCAAAAAGCCAAAACCTTCTTTTAATCTTGACTCGGTCCTCTCAACGGCTTTATAACAAAGCAGAAGTTTTGAAAGGATTGTTTATGGCGTCTTACTGGTGGCTGACCGCGCTGTTGACCGGTTTTGTTAATGCCGGTTATATCTATGTCAATCAGATTTATAAAATGAACGGCATGCTGCTGATGCTGTACCGCGGTTTTGTCGTTGCGCTGATTATGCTGCCGGCGGTTTTGCTTTCCGCCCCGATAACGGATTGGCGCTTTTATCTTTTTTGTATTCTGCAAGGCGGAATTATCGCGTTTAATGACTACCGCTTTTTCCGCGCGACCAAGGCTTTCGGCGCCGAGGTGTCCGGCTCGATTCATCCGCTGTCCGTCAGCCTGATGTTTGTTTTGTGGTTGTTGGTCACGCCGAGCCAGTTATGGTATTTTGCCGAGCATTATTGGCGTTTTGCCGCGGTGGTCTTGTGCTTGGGCGGCATTATCGCGGCGGTTCTGCGCCTGCGCAATGCCAAAGCCAGCCGTCGCGCGTTGGGCTATCTGCTGCCGGTGCTGGTGGTTTTGGCCTGCGGCGATATTGTTAATAAAAAAGCCATGCAGTACGGCGCCGAAAATCTTTTTTCTGCTGTCGTTTATTACAGTTTTATCACCGGCATAGTCTGCGGTTTGTGCAGCCTTGCCGTTTATCTGCATCGCCGCCGGCCGTTGGCGCCGGTGTTTGAGAAAAGAAATTTGCTGCGCGGTTCGGTTGTGGCGGTTATGGTAATTGTTCTGATGATTTTCAAGAACGTTTCCATGTATTTGACGCCCAACCCTGCGTATGTCTCGGCCATAATTTTGCTCTATCCGCTGTGGATTATGGGCGGCGACAATATATATTTGAAATTGACCGGACGCAAAGGCGGCTATGCGACAGTCAGCCCTAACTTGTTGATTCTGCTGGTTTGCTCGGTGATCGGCTTGATTTTGTTGAATAGGTGAGGAAAATGACGGATACGGAAGATAAGATTTTAACCGAAAACGAGACGCAGCTTCTGACCGCCATGGGGCTCGGCGAAGACGGCGCCATGACCAAAGACTATGCGGCCTATGCCGGGAAAAAACTGGCGGCAGAGAATAAAGGCCGCGCTTCCAGAGAGCAGATAATCGAGGCGCTGCGTACGGTTTCCGATCCTGAGATTATGATAAACATTTGGGATATGGGGCTGGTTTACAAGATTGTGCAGGAAGACGACGGCGACGTCAAAATCGACATGACCGTGACCGCGCCGACCTGTCCGGTGGCGGGGATTCTGCCGCAGCAGGCGGCAGATGCGGTGGCAGCCTTGGACGGCGTCGGTCTGGTCGAGGTCAAAATCGTCTGGGAGCCGGCCTGGAGCTTCGAAAATATGACCGATGAGGCCAAGGCGATGATCGAACTTTTTTAAATGATTTTCTTCAAAAAATCAGTTGTGTTTTGTCTAATTTAATGTTATGCAGACTCATAACGTTAAAAAGGATTATCTTTATGCAAAAACCAGACTTTATTCCCATTGTAACGCCTCGTTTGATTATCGACGAATTCAAAACCTCCGATTACGCCAGATTGCAGGAAATCGCGTTTAACATCAATCATAACGCGGATTCTCGCGCGGCAGACGGCTATTGCCCCTTTTATACTTTTCAGGTAGACAAAAACACGCCCGACCGCGACGTCGTCATCCGGCAGAAAGTGTCTGAGTTCTTGATTAAGGCCGAGCGCGAGCGCAGACAGGAACCCCGCTCGACTTATCGCATGGCCGTGCGTCTGCCCGACGGCAAGCTCATCGGCAATGCGACGGTAGATATGCTGCCGTTTGAGGAAGACGGCAAAAAAATCTACGGCGACCTGGGCTATTTCATAGATCCCCGCTACGGCGAACACGGATATGCGACCGAAGCCGTGCGCGGTTTGGTTCACCACTTTTTCAAAAAATATCGGAAACTGGACATTACGGCGCACCCGGCCAATAAGTTTTCGCGCAAATTGATTGAACGCATCGGCGGCGTGCAGGTCGGCTATAAAGAGGCTTCGCACTACGGACACGGAGAGCCGCGGGCCGTCTTTGAGGTTCACAAGGCCGATTTTTACCGCTCCTGCGCCTTCAACCGGCAAATGCCGAACCTGTTGACCGTTTTGATCAGCCGTCAGCTTGCGCAGGGCGGCAAAAAATAAAAAGGAGCATCAATGTTTAGCGATGCAGAGCTGCCGGAGCCGTTGATTATTCAGGAAATTGAAAATCCGGTTCGTCTGGTTGAAATCAAAGAGGAAGACGGTATCTTCTTCAACCCGCGCTATACCGAAATCAGGTTGATCCGCGCTTATATCTACGAACTGCTCAGGCAGGCGCAAAAACATCTGCCCGAAAACTGCCGCTTTGTCGTCTACGAGGCCTATCGCCCGATGTCGGCGCAGATAAAGTTGTGGGACGGCGTGGTTGCCAAGTTGTCCAAGCAGCATCCCGGCCTGGATGTCAGCTCCAAAGAATTTATCGCCATGTGCGACGTTTTTGCCGCCAATCCCTATCGTCAGGGCAGCGGCCACCAGTCCGGAGCGGCGGTCGACATTTCTTTGGCCGACGCCAGCGGCCGCGAGTATGACATGGGCGGCGAGGTGCGGGGTTTTGACGATACGGCGGATTTTGACTGTCCGTCGATTTCGGTGCGGGCAAGACAAAACCGCGAATTGCTGCGCGCGGCTTTGGGCAAGGTCGGCCTGGTCAACTATCCGGCCGAGTGGTGGCATTATTCTTTCGGCGACCGGTTGTGGGCGCGCCTGACCGGCTCCAAGCTGGCCGTTTTCGAAAAACTGGATAAATAGAGGAAACGATGGATATCTCCGAATTAATCGACAATTTTGAGTTTTTGGACGGTTGGGAAGACAAATATCGCTATATTATTGAGCTGGGCGAAAAACTTCCGCCTCTGGCGCAGGAGTTCCATGCCGAAGAATGGAAAGTCCGCGGCTGTCAGTCGCAGGTCTGGCTGGTGCCGCACCGCGAAAACGGCAGGCTTCGCTTTGAGGGCGACAGCGATGCCATGATTGTCAAAGGCCTGATAGCGATTGTCCTCATGATTTATAATGACAAATCCCCAGAAGAGATTAAATCAATTGCAGTTGACGATATTTTTGCTAAACTGGGCCTTGCGGAACATTTGAGCCCGAGCCGCCGCAACGGCTTGATTTCGATGACCGAAAAAATCAGGTGTTACGCTCAGATTCTCTAGCGCCGAGGAAAAGCCATGAATATTCATGAGTACCAAGCCAAAAAGATAATTCAGCAGTACGGGATTCGCATTCCCCGGGGGGGCGTGGCCTATACGCCGAACGAGGCCAAGCGGACGGCGGCCAAAGCCTCGCGCGGCGGCACGTGGATACTCAAGGCGCAGATTCAGTCCGGCGCCCGTCAGAAGGGATATTTTCTGGAAAAGTCGGCCGGTCCGCGCGGCGGCATCCGCATTATTAAATCGCGCCGCGACATTTTGCGCAATGCCGAACAGATGCTGGGCTCCACTTTGGTGACCATCCAAACCGGCCCCGGCGGAAAAACGGTCGGCCGTCTCTACGTTGAGGAACTTTGCAAAATTGAGCGTATTTTTTACGCCGGCATTGCCGTCGACCGCGTCCGTTCGGCGCTGGTGCTGCTGGTTGCCGCCATCAAAAACGAAGACATTACCAACATTGCCTTTAACAATCCCGAAAAAATCCTCAAGCTCAATCTCGATTTGGAAGGCGACACCAAGCCCGAGCAGGTGCGCGAGGTCATGGATTTTCTGAAACTGCCGCCCAAAAGCGCGCGCAGTCTCGAAACTTTTATCAACGGCATGCATCGCGTCTTTGTCGATTACGATGCCAGCATGATTGAGATTAATCCGGTCGGCGTCATGAAAAACGGC
>JAFUQJ010000037.1 GCA_017480995.1 Alphaproteobacteria bacterium | reverse complement strand
TCTCCGCCGGCCGTTTCTTCCATAGCGCCGACAGGCCCGAAAGCAGCTGCATCCTCTGTCTCCGCAGCCGTCCCGTCCGCCTGCGGCAGAACGTCTGCGGCCGTCTCGCCGGAAAACGGCGTTTCCGCAGAAATTTCTCCGTCTGCGGCCGGCAGTTCAAAACTAAAATCTGCGCCGTCATTGCCCAAAGACGCCAAAGTATCCGAAACCGCCTCGGTTTCCGAAGCCAAAAAAGCCTCGCCGGTGCCGTCCGCGCCGGCCAGCCAGGCATCCATGTTCAAATCAGCCGCGCTTTCTTCCTCGTCAACGGCATTCAACGCGGCGCCGGCATCCTCCATGCCGT
The DNA here is from genome assembly GCA_017480995.1 of Alphaproteobacteria bacterium. GTDB lineage: Bacteria > Pseudomonadota > Alphaproteobacteria > RF32 > CAG-239 > CAZU01. The sequence goes on along the minus strand of JAFUQJ010000037.1, from coordinate 2,642 downwards.
TCCCAAAAACATCTTCGGCCGAAGCGGCGTTTTCCGTCCCGGCGGCGTCAAGCAGGGCGTCGAGATTAAAATCCGCGCCGCTTTCCAAACCGGAGCTCTGCGGATTCAGCAAAGAATCCCCGTCTGCGCCGGGAGCTTCGGCCGCCGCGGAAACGTCAAAATTTTCTTCTGCTTCATCCATGCCGCAATCACCTTATAACGGAATACTGATTAATACTCTCAGGCCGCCCAAATCGCTGTCGCCCAATTCTATCGTGCCGCCGTGCGACGAAATCACATCTTTGGCAATAGACAACCCGAGCCCGACGCCGCCGGTCTCTTTGTTGCGCGAATTCTCCAGCCGGTAAAACGCCTTAAAGACGTCGTCGCGTTTGTCTTTCGGAATCCCCGGACCGTCGTCTTCAACCGCCAGATTAAGTTTCTTGTCGTTGCTTTCCAGCTTGACCGCAATCGTCTTGCCGTAGCGAAAAGCGTTGGCAATGATGTTGGTAACCGCCCGTTTCAGAGCCTGTTCGCGCCCCTGGATCGCGCTGACCTGATCATTGGTCGAATAACGAATCAGCGCCTTTTTGTTGCGGAACTTGTTAATGATGCTCAAAATCATCTCGTTCATGTCCACAAAGCTGGATTTCTCGCCGCCCTCGCCGCTCACAAAGGAAAGGTAGCCGTCGAGCATTTTTTCCATCTCGTCGATATCGGACAGAAAATCTTTTTTATCCTCGCTCTCGGGCATCATCGTCACCTGAAGTTTCATTCTGGTCAAAGGCGTCCGCAAGTCGTGCGACACTCCGGCCAGCATCTGCGTGCGTTCGCTGATCTGCCGCTGAATGCGCTCCTTCATCTTAATAAAAGCAAGCGCCGCCTTGCGCACTTCCGAAGAACCGGACGGCTTAAAATCCTGATTGTCAATGCCTTTGCCGAAATCCTCGGCCACTTCTGCCAGCCGCGCGATTGAACGAACCTGAATCCGCAGAAACAGCACCGCCACCAGAAACAGCAGCACCGAAGTTCCGGCCATCCAGACTACAAACATAAAGATTGAGGAGCTGAAGATTTTTTTCTTGGAAGTCGCGAATTTATACAGCCCTTTGTCGGTATCGACAAGCACCAGCAGATCCTGCCCGCCCTCGCCGAGATAAATGGAAGTCATGTCTTCGCCGAAGTTATGTTTCAGCGCTTCTTCCAGATAGCCGACAATCAGTTTGTTGCCTCTGCCGGCTTTGTTCATCGCCTGATGCTTGGTCTGATTGCTGAAATACTCAAAATTCATTTCAAAGGTCGAAGCCGCCATTTTCTGCAAAGCCGGAATCTTTTTCGGCTGCTCGGAAGCAAGATCAATGATAAACTTCATGTCCGAAGCCAGATTGTCGGACAGGCGGCGTCCCATCCGGCTCCAGCTGCCGTCAAAAAACATCACTACCGACACAATCTGCACGACGATCAGCGGAATAAAAATCAGCAGCATCGTCCGGAAGAACAATGTCTTCGGCAAAAATTTCAAACGCAGATAGCGCAGTTTTTCTTCCCATTTCGGTGTCAGTCTGATATGCATGGTTTTATTCCTTCATTGAGAGTAACATATATCCTTTGCCGCGCACCGTCTGCAGATAACGCGGATTTTTGGTGTCGGGCTCGATTTTTTTGCGCAGCCTGGTAATCTGCACGTCAATAGAACGCGGACTTTGCCCGGCGCCCAGAATTTCGGCCAGTTTCTCGCGGCTGAACACCTGCCCGGACTTGGCGCCCAAGACGTTTAGCAGAGCCTGCTCGACCGGCGTAATGTGAATAACCTCGTTTTGTCTGGTCAGCAGTTCTTTGGTCTGCATGTTATAAAAACACAGCCCGAAATTCAGACATTCGCTGACTTCGTTTTTTTCGGCCGGAAGCCGCCGCAGAATACTTTTAATCCGCAAGACCAGTTCTTTCGGCTCAAAAGGCTTGGGCAGATAATCGTCGGCGCCGCTTTCCAAACCGCAGATGCGGTCTTCCGTCTCGCCCATTGCCGTCAGCATAATGACCGGAATGTTGTTTTCCCTGCGCAGCCGGCTTAAGAATTCCAGCCCGCTCTCTTCCGGCATCATAATATCGACGATCAGCAAATCAAACTTATACTGCTCCATCAGCGCGCGCGCTTCGGCCGCCAGCTTTGCCGTCGACACATAAAAACCGCTCTCCCGCAAAAACCTTTGCAGGAGAGAGCGCAAACGCGTGTCGTCGTCAACGACCAGAATATGTTTGATTCCACTGTCCATAAAGCCTCTTTTCAAAAAGCCGGAGCGAAACTATTTCGAGGCGATCTTTTTTGCCTTCGGAGCCTTGGCCGGCAATTTGACTTTTGCCGCAGACTTGGCTTTTGTTGCGGATTTGGCTTTTGCTCCGGCTGCGGCGGACGACTTTTTCGCTGCCGTTTTCCCGGCTGCCGGCGCCGGCGTTTTTCCGGCGTTTCCGGCCTTGTTCATTTTGCGGACGTAATCAAGGCTTTTCTGAAAATACTGATATCCGGTAATAAACGTCAGAACCGCGGCAACCCACAGCAAAATTTCGCCGATGCCGCCCCAGTACCAGACGCCTTTGAGCAGCAGCATCGACAGCGCCGTCATCTGAAAACCGGTTTTCCATTTGGCCAAACGCGTAACCGGCAT
>JAFUQJ010000036.1 GCA_017480995.1 Alphaproteobacteria bacterium | reverse complement strand
GTTTCGTCTCTAAGGCGCAGAAAACTGGGGATAACTCGCATTTTGGATGCCGAGAGCCCGCTAAACCCCGAAAAAATACAGAAAAATGCGGTATAAATGCTAAAATTGTTTGACACGGATTTTTTTTAGTGTTCAAATTTTTGTGTAGCCGAGGGAAACCTTGGTTTACATTGGTTTATAACTTAATATTAGAGGGAGTCCTCACCGTGAATAAAAATGAATTGATCTCTAGCATCGCTAGCGAAACCGGCCTTACCAAAACTGATTCTGCTAAGGCTTTGGACGCATTTGTTTCTTCTATCACAAACGCTTTGAAAAAAGGTGATGAAGTTCGTCTTGTAGGTTTTGGTACTTTTGCCGTTACCAAACGCGCCGCTTCTACCGGCCGCAACCCCCGCACCGGTGCCGCGATTAAAATTCCGGCCCGCAAGCAGGCTAAATTCAAAGCCGGCAAAACTTTGCAAGACTCTGTAAACTAATATAAGTGAATAAGGGCTGGTTGTTACCGGTCCTTATCTTTATGAGTTTGCCTTAAAGAGCGAAACCGAGAAGGGATCGCTCTTTTTTGTATCTGCGGCAGCGGCGGTTTCCGATAAAAAACTGGACAAAATTTGTGGCTTTTGCTATGCTTTGAACAGGAGAACAGCAGATGAACATTGATTTGGCCGTTATTTTGTGTCTGGCGGACGAGAAGAAAAACCAGCCTTTTGACGATTATGCCGCGGGAATCGCAGGGTGTATGCTTGAAAAAAGTCCGGAAGAAAAAGCATTTTTGCAGCGCTATGACATTCATTATTACATTGCCGTGAATCCGGAAGAGAGCAGCATTGCCCGGGTGGTCGACGCGGATTATACCGATGATATGGTTAAGGGAAAGAGTTTTGGCGTCGTATTTAACCGGGACATGCTGGCGCGTCTGGAACATGAAGACAGTCTGGCGTTTGTTCTCGGGCATGAATTGTCGCACATAATGTGGCGGAAGGGGTTTCCGCGGATCAGGGATTTAGCCGCCGACGAGGAAGCGGCCTGTGACTGCAGTTCCGTCCGCCTGATGCATGCCGGCGGATACAATCTGTTGGATGTTGCGGCGGTTGACGCGCTTTATCCCGATAAAATTCCGGGAATGCGGGAGCGTATTGCCAAGCGCGAATCTTTTTTGATTGAAAACGGAATTTTTCCGGGCAAACGTTTGGGAATGAGTCTGCTGCTGCGGAAAGAAACTTTTGCCGGTCTGCAAAAAGAACCGTGGAAGAGAAAAAGCATATTTGAAACGGGGAAAGAGCCGGATGCCGTCCGGATTGCCGAGGAACTGAGGGATATTTTCGAAAGAGGGGACCGAACGGAATTTAAGCGCGAGCTGGACGCTTTTTTGGACGGGAAAACGACCGAAGAGGCTTCTAAAATCATTTTGAACGTTTTGGGGCGCGTCGTGACGGAATTTCCGCCGATAACGGAAACTCTGGCGCGAGATGACAGCCGCCGGAAATTTTATAATCATCCGGTGAGCGTGATGAGCGATATTGTCTGGAGGCAGTTTCGTCGCGAAGGCAAAAAGCTGCTGCCGCCGGAAGATTTGCGGATTGTGAGCCGGTATATGCAGGACAATCGCGCTTATTTTGAACAACGCGACCGCAAATTCTGGGAACCGCTGCAACGGGCGATGGCACCGGAGGCGCAGGTTAAATCGAATATTTCCGGACGGATTTAATTTTTTGCATTTTGTGCAATTTTTTGCTTGATTATTTGTTTTTGTGAGTGTATAAACACATCCGTAAACAAGATGGGCGCTTAGCTCAGCTGGAAGAGCATCTCGTTTACACCGAGAGGGTCGGGAGTTCGAACCTCTCAGCGCCCACCAAAAAAAGCCACCCTTTATGGGTGGTTTTTTTGTAATGGGCGTTAGGTGAGAACTCCCGGGAAGGGAGTTCGACTACCAGCGAAAGGCACACGGGGGTGTGCCGGTGAGGCGGATGCCGAATGAGCGCCAGTGCAACTCAAGCGCAGCGCCGAGTAACCGGTTCAGCGCCCACCAAAAAAAGCCACCCTTTACGGGTGGTTTTTTGTAATGGGCGTTAGGTGAGAACTCCCGGGAAGGGAGTTCGACTACCAGCGAAAGGCACACGGGGGTGTGCCGGTGAGGCGGATGCTGAATGAGCGCCAGTGCAACTCAAGCGCAGCGCCGAGTAACCGGTTCAGTGCCCACCAAAAAAAGCCACCCTTTACGGGTGGTTTTTTGTAATGGGCGTTAGGTGAGTGAATTCGGGGTATTTTTCCGATCCTGCTGGACGGCGGCGAAATTTGATTGTATGGTTATTTTCTCATGTTGTTTATTTATCAGGGAGAAACAAGATGAATTTTAATGAAATCAAACTGCCGGGAATTGATGCGCAAGGGCTTGAGAAAACTTATTCTCTGGCGGATTTTAGCGGAAAAACGACGGTTCTTTATTTCTATCCCAAAGACAACACTTCCGGCTGTACGCAGGAAGCCTGTGATTTTCGCGACAATTACAATCGTCTGAGTGCCAGGGCGGCGGTTGTCGGCGTCAGTCCCGACAGCATTAAAAGCCACCGCAATTTTCAGGAAAAACAAAATCTTAATTTTGTTTTGCTGTCAGATCCCGAGCATTTGCTGGCAGAGGCTTTCGGCGTTTGGAAAGAAAAGTCAATGTACGGGCGCAAATATATGGGGATAGAGCGCTCAACCTTTGTTTTGGACGGGCAGGGGCAGATTGTCAAAGAGTGGCGCAAAGTTAAAATTCCCGGGCATGTGACGGCGGTTCTGGACTATTTGAACGAAAGGGACTTCAAATAGCTGTTCCGGCTGCTTATGTATATAAAAACATTAACATAAACAAAAGAGGAGAAAACGATGAGAAAGACTTTATTGTTGACGGCTGCGGCAATCGCGGCTTATCTGCCTTTGGCTCAGGCCGGATTTACAGGTCCGAGCGAGCAGGCCGGCGTGAGTGTTGAAGAAGCCAAAAAAATGCCTGACGATTCTCATGTCGTGCTCAGAGGCAAGATTGAGAAAAGTCTCGGCGACGAAAAATATGTTTTTAAGGACAAGACCGGGAGCATTCAGATTGAAGTTGACGATGACGACTGGAACGGCCTTGACGTTTCGCCCGAGGATCTGGTTGAAATCAGCGGAGAAGTCGACACTCATATGATGAAACCGACCGATATTGACGTTGACAGTATTCGGCTGGTTAAATAACCGTTCGGAAAAACCCCGCTTTTGTTGGCGGGGTTTTTTGCCGTTTGAGCATAAAATTGTTTTTTTATCTTTTGTCGTTTGATATATTAGATATGTATTCTTTACTTATTTGAGGAGTTCGAGATGCAGCATTCTTCTTCCGTTCGTCTGATTTCCGCGATTGCCGCCGTCGGCGGTTTGCTGTTCGGTTATGATACCGGCGTGATTTCGGGCGCGCTTTTGTTTATAAAGGAAACCTGGACGCTGACGGCTTTTGAGCAGGGCTGGATTGTCAGTTCGGTTTTGGTCGGGGCAATCTTGGGAGCCGTTTTGAGCGGTAATCTGACGGACAGGCTGGGCCGCAAGAAAATTATCGTGATTACGGCGCTGGCCTTCTTTGTCGGTTCGCTTGCAACCGCGCTGGCGCGGTCGCCGCTGGAACTGATGATTTACCGCGGGCTTATCGGTTTTGCCATAGGCATAGCTTCGTATACGGTGCCTTTGTATATTTCGGAAATCGCGCCCGATGACAAGCGCGGGGCTCTGGTTTCGCTGAACCAGCTGGCGATTACGGTCGGCATTGTGCTGTCTTATCTGATTGACGGCGTTTTTGCCAAAGTCGAGCACGGCTGGCGCTATATGATGGGAGTCGGCGTTGTGCCGGCGCTGCTGCTGGCCGCGGGGATGCTTTTGGTGCCGGAAACGCCGCGCTGGCTTATCAGCCGCGGCCATGCCGAAAAGGCCAAAGAAGCGCTGCGCCGGATTTACGGCGATTGTGACGAAGCGGCGGAGGTATCCAAAATCCGCGGCAGCATGCTGCACGAGGAGCAGGGCTCTTTCCGCGAACTGGCGGCCAAGTGGATGCGCCCGGCGCTGATTGTCGGTATCGGACTGATGTTTATTCAGCAGGCGACGGGAATTAATACGATTATTTATTATGCGCCGACAATTTTTCAGCTTGCGGGCTTTGAAAGCGAGGTTTCGGCCATTTCGGCGACAGTCGGAATCGGCGTCATCAACGTTTTGATGACAATCGTGTCTATCCGTCTGCTGGACAAACTCGGGCGCAAGCCGCTGCTTTATATAGGCTTGTGCGGCATGATTGCCAGCCTTGCCGTGTTGGGCGAGGCGTTTTATTCGGGCAGTGCCGGCGGCGCCTTGAAGGTGGTGTCGGTACTCAGCCTGATTGTATATGTGGCTGCGTTTGCCGTGAGCCTCGGGCCTATCTGCTGGCTGGTGATTTCGGAAATTTATCCGACGCAGATCCGCGGTTTGGCCATGAGTGTGGCGACGGTAGCCAACTGGGGTTTTAATCTGGTGGTGGCGTTGACGTTTTTGCCGCTGGTCGAGTTTTTGGGCACGGCTTATACTTTTTGGGGCTTTGCCGTCGTCGGCGTCTGGGCTTTGTGGTTTTGCAAAGCCAAAGTTCCGGAAACCAAAGGAAAGTCTTTGGAGGAGATTGAAAACAACTGGCGCCGCATGAGTACGGAACCGTAATGACAAAAGCCCCGGCCGATTGACCGGGGCTTTACGTTTTTGCTTATTCAGCCGGCGCGCCTTCGGGCAGACAGTCTGTCTTTTTGCGGCAGGAACGCGCATTGCGTCGCTTGCTGAACAGCTTTGAGGTCTTGCGGCTGAGCCGATAAATCGTGATGGCATAGCCGACGGAAACGACTGTTGAGGCCGCAACCCAGGCAATCGGCCCGGCATAGCAGATGCCGACATATCCAAAGCGGGCGGCCAGAAAAACGGCGGCAAAAGAACGCATGACCAGTTCCATAATGCCGGCGACCAGCGGAATGAAAGAATCGCCCATGCCCTGGAGGGTGTTGCGAAAGATGAAAATCTGTCCGAGGAAAAGGTAAAACAGCGTGCTGATGTTCAGATACTGGCGGGCCGTGCGGATGATTTCGGGGCTGGGGTTGTCAATAAAAATACCGACAATTTCTTCGCCGACAAAGCGAACCAGCAGCGCGATAAAGACGCTGAAAGACAAAGAAATAAGAGAACTGTTGCGCACGCCGGCGCGGATGCGGTTAATCATGCCGGCGCCGCTGTTTTGGGCGGCATAGGTTGCCATGGCGATGCCGAGCGCAACCATCGGCTGGGTGGCCAGCTGTTCGATACGCAGAGCGGAGGTAAAGGCGGCAATGGTATTGGCGCCGAACGAGTTGCAGACGCTCTGGACAAACATCAGGCCGAGGGACAGAACCGAAAACTGCAACGCCATCGGCACCGCAATATTGAGATGCTGCATCATAAAACGATAATCCAAACGCCAGTCCTGACGGCGGACGCGCAGCAGCGGATATTTTTTTATCATGTAGACGAGGCACAGAGCGGCGGATACCGTCATGGATATACAGGTTCCGACTGCCGAGCCGATGACGCCGAGCTTGAAGCTGTATATCAGCCAGAGGTTGAGCAGAATATTAAGAAGCGAAGAGAATATCAGGAAATAGAGCGGCGTTTTGCTGTCGCCGAGCGCCCGAATGAAGCCGGAAAGCAGGTTGTAGGCGACAATCATGACCAGGCCTCCGGAGAGAATCATCATAAAATTGTAGGCGTCTTTCATGATGTTGCCGGGCACGTTCATCAGCCTGAGCAGCGGCTGCATAAAAGACATCAGCAGCGCCGTCATCAAAATGCTGAGCCCAAAGGCGGCAATCAGGCTGTGGGTGACCGAGCGGCGGACGCCGTCAAAGTCTTTGGCGCCGAAGCGCTGGGCGGTAATGACGGTCAGACCGCCGGTGAAACCGAGCGTGATAAGGATGACGACAAAGAAAATCGGCGCCGACGAGCCGACTGCGGCCAGAGCGTTGATTCCAATCAGGCGGCCGACGATGACAATGTCGGAAATCTGGAACAGCTGCTGAAAAATATTGCCGATCAGCAGCGGAACGGCGAATTTTAATATCAATTTGGTCGGTGATCCGGCCGTCATATCCTGAATCATTTTTTACCCGTATAAATATTTAGAAACTGGTGGAATTTAAGACCATAAATATAAATTGTAAAGCGGAAATTTGAATGTCCGCACTTTTTAAATGCTTGACAAAACAGGACGTCTGCAATAGCTCTGATAACAAGACAATCTTAAGTAAGGACTCTGAATGAAAAAAGAACTTCTGGCACCGGCCGGAGACATTGAAGCCGGATATGCGGCGCTGTATTACGGAGCGGACGCCGTTTATCTCGGTTTGCAGCAGTTTTCGGCGCGCGCAACGGCAGCCAATTTTGACGAGGCCGGCCTCGGCGAATTTACGGCGTATGCGCACAGTCTGGGGCGCAAGGTTTATGCCGCCGTCAACACGCTGGTGCAGGAAGACGAACTGCCGGATTTGCTGCATACGCTCGACATCTGCGTGCGGACGCGCGTCGACGCGGTGATTATTCAGGATCTCGGCGTGGCGCGGGTGGTGCGCGCGCGTTACCCCGAGCTCGAAATGCATGCCAGCACGCAGATGGCGGTGCATAATCGCGAGGGAGCGCTGGCACTGCAAAAACTGGGGTTCAGCCGCGTGGTCGTCGCGCGGGAGCTGAGCCTGGCCGAAATTGAGCGGATTGCCGCCATTCCGGGGTTGGAAACGGAGGCCTTTATTCACGGCGCGCTGTGTTATTCGTACAGCGGATTATGTATGTTTTCCTCCATGACCAGCGGCAAGAGCGCCAACCGCGGCAAATGCCTGTATCCGTGCCGCTCGGAATTTCGGGACGAGCAGGGGCGCGAGAAGCATTTCTTTTCGATGAAAGATATGGCTCTTGAAGAAGACGCGCTTAAGATGCCGGTGTTGTCGCTTAAAATCGAAGGACGCAAAAAAAATGCACTGTATGTGGCAGCAGTGACCGATTATTACCGGCGGCTGCTGGATTGCGGCAGAGGCGAGGCGGTTCGGGCGCAGAATATTAAACAAATCTTCTCAAGGCCGTGGTGCCGGTTTCATTTCAACGGTCGGAACAAAGACGTGGTCGACCGCGATTTTGTCGGCCACCGCGGTCTGCCGGTCGGAACGCTGGAAAAAGCCTCGGCGCGCAGCATCGTATTTCGGACCGGGCATCTGATTGAAAAGCATGACGGGATTCAAATCGATGTTCCGGGCTGCGAAAAGCCGTTCGGATTTTCGGTGCTGAATATGAAAATCGGCGGCAAAAGCGTGTTCGAAGCCAAGCCCGGCGAGCTTGTCGAGCTCGGAATTCCGCCGCATGACTGCAATCTGGCCAGGGGGCTGAAGGTCTATCTGGCTTCGGCCAGCAGCGTCAAGGGCGCTTATCCTTATACCAAGCCCAAGCCGCGCGAATTTTGTCCGCGGCAGGAAATAGACGTTCTGGTTGTTGTCGAAGCCGGTCGAATAACTGCCAGCAGCAGCGGCGTTGAGGCGGAGGTGACGGGCCGTTTTGAGGCTGCCAAAGACGCGGCTCAGGTAAACGCGGCAATCGAAAAGGCTTTTGCCAAGACCGGAGACACCTGCTGGACATTGAACAAACTTGACATTCGCAATGACGCCGGACTGTTTGTGCCGGCTTCGCTGCTCAATGAGCTGCGGCGGCAGCTGTATGCGCGGATAAAACCTGAATTTGAGCCGCGGACGCTGCCGGAAACGCCGTCGCGGCAGGTTTGCGGTCCGGCGCAATGGATTATCAAAACGGATAATGTTCGGACGCTGCGCGATATCGATTTGCAAGAGGCGGCGGAAGTCGTCGTCCTTATTTCGCCGCGCAGCAACCCGAAAGACTGGGCGTTTGTTCCCAAAAACAAAATCCGGCTGGCGCTGCCGGCGGTTTGCCGCAATGTCGAGGCGTTTAAGCCGAAGATTGACGAGCTGCTGGTGCAGGGTTTTAAAAAGTGGGAAATCGGCAATTACTGGGGCCTTTCGGCATTGCCCGGCGACGGAATAGATTTGAGCTTTGACTATCAGATTTATACTTTTAACACGCAGGCGGCGGCTTTGGCGCAAGAAGCCGGGGCCGGCCGGATATGCCTGTCTCCCGAAGACACGCCGGAAAACTGGCGGAAAGTTATCGGGAAAAGTCCGCTGCCGGCGGTTTTGCCCGTTTATGAGGATGTGGCGCTGTTTACGAGCGCAGTGTGTATTCGCGACAATGCCTGCAAAGACTGTGACCGTCGACGCATGGAAACAAGACTGCGCCGGGGCCGCGAAGAATATGTTGCGGTGTCGGAAGAGTGCCGGACCGTGCTGCTCGACAAACGCGCCTGGTGTGCAGCCGGGCAGGCAGAGACGTCCGCGGCGGATTTTTACCGCGTCAGTTTTGTGTATAAGCAATATGAAGCGGCCGAGGCGGCGGATATCTGGCGGCAGGTTCGGCAGTTTAGGACGGTTGCGGGAACGGCGCAGGGAAATTTGGAACGAAAAATATAGAGGTTTGAGGGAGAAAACAATGAAGTTTTTTGCGGAGATTGTCTGTTGCTGCGGGCTGCTGTGCAGCTGTGTGGTGCCGAATTATCACAGTTACAGGCAGAGCCTGCCGCTGAACGACGTTTTGGACACGCGCGGAATGACGCTCGAGCAGGTGCGCGGAACAGAGATATTGATTAACCGCAAACCGGTTGACAAAAGCAAAATCG
>JAFUQJ010000035.1 GCA_017480995.1 Alphaproteobacteria bacterium | reverse complement strand
CCTTTGCCCGGCGCATAGACATATTGAGGTTTGCATTTACAGTCCGACCAACACTTAATCCCGCCAGGCATGTATTTAGGTGAGCAAGATTTGTTGGCGGGAATTTCGGATAACCAGCCCATGGCCTCACAGCTGAGCGGGTTATAAAAAGTGGGATTGTCGGCGTCGGAGACGCGCTTTCTGGACGCGAGTTTTTCCTGATACTTGGGCAGCCACTGAATGTCGGCATAACACATATCGGTCGAAAAACCGAACACCGCCGCCGACAATATCACAATCCTTGCAATACCTTTCCTCTTCATGGCCGCCTCCGTCCTTTTGTCAAGTCATATCTGACAATTAATGATAAATTATTATCAGAATAGCAAAATATACATGACGTGTCAAGAACGATATGCAAGGCGAAAAAGCGCCGCTATAAATCAGGCCGTATATGCCGAGATACAAAGTGCAACACCGACGCCGACAGGCATAAAGATGTGTAAAATGCAATTGACTCCCCTTTAATATTATAGTATAGCATCCGTAACCATTTATTATCGTAAAATTATTTGTCTAACCTAAAATAAAGAACAGATGAAACCTAAGAAAAATTTAGATTTAATCGATTCCGTAATGAGTCGATTGGATATTTGTCCGAGTATGCTTACGTCTGCTTGGCTGCAGGAAAGTTTGCTGTCGTTTTCCGACGTCATCGACATGATTACCGCAGATTCAGCCCCGCCTCCCGTAACGGTTGTAAACAACAATGCCCGCACGGAACAAAACGCTGAACCGGCGCCGATCGACGAACGCCCGGCCCAAAAAGAAACGGTCTTCCTCCAGGAAGCTGACTTTTACGAAAACGACTGGAGTTCGCTTGACGACGAATTTATGCTCGATCGCGACACACTCTCTCAGGCCAGATGCGGCATGTTTGTTTATTTTCAATCTTCAAAAATCATCGTTTCCAAAATACCTTTGGCGCGAAAACACGTGAGCCCCAACACCGTCTTTGCCGGAATCCTCTGGGACCGAAATGACCAAGAACTTTTGACCTTGAAACTCTGCGAACAACGCAGCGGATACGGCAGAGCATTAAAAAAACGCTCGGCAAACTGCCGTTTTCCCAATCAGGACGATTGCATCAAAATGTTTGTTTATCAGGATCTTTTGCATGAAGCGTTCAGAAAACTGCACGTTAATTTCAAAGCGTCGGAAACATTCTTCTGCGAAGATCCCCAGCATTCTAAAGCAACGGCACCCGTTTTCGACCTGAAAAAGGGAACATCGACGGCCCTGCCCGCCAAAACGGCAACCGCCGCGTCATATCAAATACAAACCATTCGTATAACCGATTAATCTGAATAACTATGGAAAATATATCTGATATCCGCTTAATAACAAATATGGCAACAGAGTTGGGAATATCGCCTTCGGATATTTTTGCACACTGGTTGAAAAACGGAGAAATTACCGACATAAGCATCTGCATCGCCTGTAAAAACGGCGACATCATAAAAAGCAGCCTGCTGCAGCCGCAAGTCTCTCCCGAGGACGAACTGCCCGAGTTTCCGCCGACAGTTGCACAAGACGCCGTCGACGAAACACCAAAGCACTTGTCGGAACAAGAAAAAAATTCCGAAAAACACCCCAATGCAGACATCCGACCGGCGGCATTTTCCTGCAAAGGAACACTCCGCCTCAAGGAAGCCCAGAAAAAATGCATGCAAACCGGATCATTCGTCTATACGACCGGCGATATTCTGCCCAAACACAGGGCTTTGAAAAACGTCAAGGTTCGAGGCATCGTCTTTTTGCATTCCGAAGACAGGATTACCATTTTAAAATATGCGGGAAACGGTTTTTCAGCTCTTGCGGCATGCGCCCAGACAACAGACGGCTGGCGCTTTCTGACTTATCAGGAGTGCCTTCTGCTGGTAAAAAACAAAGAAAAATTGAATGCCGGCTTATCAGAATTGAAAAGGAAACAAATCAACGGCTCTCTTTTGATCTGGTTTCAGGATCAGGACAAAGAAATTTCAGCCTTTGACATCGCCTCCGGAAAAGTCGTAAAAACGCAAAACAAAGACGCGATCGAAGACAGGCATTTCTCTCTTTATCTGGTAAAAGATTTGAAAATCGTATGAAAAAAATCACAAAAAAACGCATCGCCTTTCAACAGGCCATGCGTTTTTTTATTCTCAGTAAACGCCGGTGTAAATAATGTAGTATATGCCGAGGTAAGGCATGCGGTTTTCATGCGCGACACCGCCGCCGGCATAAGTATACTGGCTCTTACGCGGATAAGAACGATCGACGCCGACCGTAGTCGTATCACCGGAACCGTCCGGAAAGCCGTTTCCGTAAGCTCCCGTATATCCATGATTGTGCGACGGCATTTCGCTGATTGTCAGGGTGTGTTTTTCCTCACCGCCTTTGGAGCCGCGCGAATAGGTATAAGCCGAACTGGTGGCGTAGCCGACGCCGACCGGAACGCGGCCTTTGAAATTCGGCAGATAAAAATAGCTACCGGAACCGCCGTAGGTTGTCCCGATGACGGCATAGAGCGCAGAGTAAGTCGTGGTGGACAAAGACGTTCCGTCGCAGATTTTCCAGCCTTTGGGGGCGGAGCTTCCGGCCCAGAGTCTGATTTCGCCGATTATGGCGCCGGTATCGCAGACAACCTTGGAGGT
>JAFUQJ010000034.1 GCA_017480995.1 Alphaproteobacteria bacterium | reverse complement strand
CTGACGCCGGACAAAAGAATGCGCCTCGGCCAAAACTATGTTGACGTCGGCATCGCCGAAGAGCATGCCGTCGCCTTTGCTTCCGCATTGGCTAAAGGCGGCTGCCGTCCCGTCTTCTGCGTTTGGAGCTCTTTTGTTCAAAGGACTTATGACCAATTGTCGCAGGATCTGGCGCTAAACAACAATCCGGCCGTCATTCTGGTCTTCTCGGGCGCCATTTCCGGCATGGACGCCACCCACCTCGGCTGTTTTGACATTCCGCTGATTTCCAATATCCCCAATATTGTTCATCTGGCACCGACCACCAAAGAAGAATACCTCTCCATGCTGAACTGGGGACTGAATCAGACCTCTCATCCGGTTGTTATCCGCGTCCCGACGCAGGTTGTTTCCGACAATCGGCCGCTTCCCGCCGATTACGACCGGCTCAACAGCTATGAAGTCATCAGCCGCGGCAGCGAAGTCGCCGTTCTGGCTCTGGGCAGCTTCTTCGGTCTGGGCCGCGAAGTCGCTGCGGAACTGCGCAAACACGGAATAGAAGCGACGCTGATCAATCCGCGTTATGTCTCCGGGCTGGACGAACGGCTTCTTGATGAGCTCAAACAACGCCACCGCGTTGTCGTAACCCTGGAAGACGGCGTTCTCGACGGCGGTTTCGGCGAAAAAATAGCCCGTTTCTACGGCGCGGATGACATCAAAGTCCTAAACTTCGGCGCCCGCAAGGAATTTACCGACCGCGTTCCGCTCGCCGAACTTTATCAGCGCTACCGGCTTACGCCGGCTCAGATAACCGCCGACATTCTCAAAATCGGATAAGCGGCGGCTTCACTCAAAAGGCATCATAAAAATGATGCCTTTTTTATCTTCTTTTCTCTCTTGATTTGCTCCCGGCAATCCCCATATCAAAGAAATTATTTAAGGAGGTGTCATGCGCAAATCGATTGTTTTACTGTGGCTTATGCTCTGCTTCGCGGCGCCGGTTTCGGCGTTTGCGCAAGAGGCGGCGCCGGCAGCGCTTAATCCGGTTCAGGCCGGTAAAAAGCTCGACGCCGTCATCGCCAGCCTCAATTCCGGCAAGGCCACCAAAGAACAAATCTCCGAATTTCTGCAAACCGTGACGCAAATGCAGGACGAGCTCGTCCGCTCGAAACAAGAGTTTGAAGCAAATCTGGAATCCGCCCAAAAAAAGCTCAACGCCCTGGGAAACATTCCCGAACAGGGCAGCGAGCCGGCATTGGTCAGCCGTCAGCGCAAAGAATTTTCGGCTCAGGCCGACGCGGTCCGGACGCAGATTACCCAGCTTGACCTTCTCAAAACCAAAATCGACGAAATCAACGCTCTGATTCTCAAAATCCGCAACCGTCGTCTGCTCGACAACATTCTGGTCAAACAAAGCTCCATTCTGCACCCGCAGGAATTTTGGGATTCGCTGACCAGTTTTGCGGGATTCGTCTTTGAACTGGTCAAATCTCCGTTCAGCTGGTATGACAAACAGCCGGCGGAACGGCGCGCCTCCGTCAATGACAACATCCTGCTGGTTGTCGTCGGAATGCTCGCGGCCCTAGCCGGAGCCGGCCTGCTCGGTTTCTATATCAAACGCTGGTTCGGCTATCAGGAAAGCATCGAACATCCCGACTACTCCCAGAAAGTCCGCGCCGGAATTTGGATGTTTATTGCCCGCGGCGCCATTCCGGCCGCCCTCATCGGCGCGTTTTTGTTCTGGCTGCACGGCAACCCGCTCATCAACACCGATTCTTTCGGCCTGCTTCTGACCACCGCCGCCGTTTATCTGCTCTATTATTATCTGGCCAAAGCGGTCGTAAAAGTAATCTTTACGCCTTTCAACGGCAAATGGCGCATCGTCGAGGTCGACGGCGACCGTGCCAGAGCCATAAGCTCTTCGTTGATTTTTTCGGCCGCCGCAATCTGTGTCGTCTCGTTTTTCCAAACGCTTGCCGATCAGATGAATTATGACAGCTCAATCATTTATGCGCTCAAAATTTTTGCCAACGCCGTCAAGACGTTTTGCGTCATTTTGGTTGCGCGCAAAGCCCTCTATGACAACAAAACCCTCTCCGACGACGAAATTGCCGAAGACACGCCCGTTTCCGAACTGAGCACCTCGTCCAAAGTCAGCCTGTTCATCACCTTTGGCGTCAGCGCCGCTTTCCTGCTCTCCCTCTTCGGCTATATCCGCCTGTCCGAATACATTGTTAACCG
>JAFUQJ010000002.1 GCA_017480995.1 Alphaproteobacteria bacterium | reverse complement strand
TCTTTCAACGGGCCGTTGCCGTAGACCGCGGCGCCGGCATACAGCGCGATAATCCGCCGCATTTCGGTTTCGCGATCCCCCAAAAAGTCAATATACCCGTTGCGAGCGTTAACCTCTTCCTGCGTTGTCCCGCTTGAGTTGATGTCGTCTTCAATTTTCTGCTGCGCTTCCACCCAGTCGTAATACTCGGCGCGCGGATCTTCGCCGGCATCAATCTTCTGCAGCGATTCGGCTATCAGAAAATCCAGCTCGAAGGTATTGATTTCAACCCCCTGAATCTTGGCGGTCTGCTTGATTTCCTCCAGCTTTTCGGAAGTTCCGTAGGCATTCGCAACCTTATTGAGTTTCTGCTGCGCAATAAATCTGTCCGCCTCTTCTTTCAGCCTCCGTTTGTCAACGCTTTCCAGAGTCGAGCGGGCGTATGCCATTCTCTGCCGCTGTTCAGTCGTTTGCCCCAGCGTATGGCGCATGTCGGCAAACAAATCGTCGGACTGCTGACGATACTCGTTTTTCCAGCCGGCATATTGCTCTTCGTAAATATCGGACATTTTGATGCTCCTTGCCCTAAGGGTTAAACCTTCTCAAAAATAATCTTGCCTTCTTCAAGCCAGATAATGCGGTCAACCACCCACTGGCTGATCTGCTCGATTTTTTCAAGCTCCAGCCCCATCGCCTGACCGACGCGGCCGATGAGCAGGACTTCCCGATCCGACAAATCTCCGTCGGAATTGGCCAGCAGGCACATCTCTTTGACCAGCTCCATTGCTTTTTTGCGGTCCCGGATGACCTTGGCGCCGTCAATGATTTCATCATCGGTCGCCTTGGCCTTGATTTCTTCATATCTGTTTTCGGGCACGCCCAGTACCAAAGCCATTTCGCGGATAAAAAGTTTTTCTTCGTCGTCAAACTCGCCGTCGGACATCGCCAGTTTGGCAAGCGTTTTCAAAAAAACAACCCGTTCGTCTTCACTCATCGATGCCAAATATCCCATATCGCTCTCCATGTTAAAATTAGACATTGCAGCTCCTTCCGCTCATGATTAATCTTGTCTCTATATTATCAAAATTTAATAACTTTTCAATCAAAAAGCATTTTTTGGGCCGCCGCGCCAAAAATCAATTGAATTTCATCCGCGTTTAACATAAAATAAAAGCTAATATTAATAACAAAAACGGAAGCAAATTGAAGAAATATTTTATTAAGACTTTCGGCTGCCAGATGAATGTCTACGATTCCCGCCGCATCGCCTCTGTATTGCAGCGTCTGGGCTTTGGCGAAGCCTCGTCTCCCCGAAACGCCGACCTGATTATCCTCAACACCTGTCACATCCGCGAAAAAGCCGCCGAAAAAGTTTTTTCCGACCTCGGCCGGATTGAGCAGATTCGTCAGGAACGCGCCGCCGAAGGGCTTTCCACGACCATCGGCGTCGTCGGCTGCGTCGTTCAGGCCGAAGACGAACAGATTGCCAAACGCGCGCCGTACGTTGATTTTGCGCTCGGCCCGCTGACATACCACCGCCTGCCCGAAGTTCTTGCCAAAATCGGCCGCGCCAAGGGCGAAACCGTTATCGACACCGAATTTCCGGCGGAATCAAAATTCGACTTCCTGCCGCAGAACACGTCTTCGGACGGCTGTTCTTATCTGGCCATTCAGGAAGGCTGCGACAATTTCTGCACTTATTGCGTCGTTCCCTATACCCGCGGCATCGAAACCTCGCGCCCGGTCGAAGAAGTCTTGAAAGAAGCCCGCGCCCTGGTTGCCGGCGGCACCGTCGAAATCAACCTGCTCGGCCAAAACGTCAATTCCTATCACGGAACCGACGCCGCCGGCAAAGAGCGTTCGCTGGCCTATCTGCTAAACAAAATCAACGAAATCGACGGCCTGCAGCGCATTCGCTACACCACCTCTTATCCGGCCGACGTTACCGACGAACTGATTGACTGTCACAGAAACATCAAAAAACTGATGCCTTATCTGCACCTGCCGCTTCAATCCGGTTCCGACAAAGTGCTCAAAGCCATGAACCGCCGCCACACTTCCGGACAATACCTCGAAACGATTGCCAAACTGCGTGAAGCCAACCCTCTGCTTGGTTTTTCGTCAGACTTTATCGTCGGCTTCCCCGGCGAAACCGACGCCGATTTCGAAGCAACACTCAACGTTGTCCGACAGGTCGGGTTCATTCAGGCCTTTTCGTTCAAATATTCGCGCCGCGCCGGCACGCCCGCCGCTTTAATGCCGAATCAGATTGAAGAAAAAGTCAAAAAACGGCGTCTGGATATTCTTCAGGATCTGTTATTTTCTTATCAATTAAACTTTAATAAAGAAACTGTTGGTAAAATCGTGCCGGTATTGTTCGAAAGCAGAGGGCGCCATGCCGGACAACTTGTCGGCCGCACGCCTTACATGCAGAATCTCCACGCCGAACTGGGAAAAGAGTTTTTGAACAAAATCGTCAACGTCAGAGTAACCGAAGCGACCACCAATTCGCTTTCCGGCCAAAAGGAAGGATAACAAACATGGCAGAAATTAATTTTGAACTTTTTAACAATACGCTTGTTCAGCAGCTGGTCGGCCCTCAGGATTCCAACCTGCGTCTGCTTGAAAAAATTCTTGATGTTGAAATCGGCTCTTTCGGCAACAAAATGAACATCAAGGGCTCCGCCTCCGCCATCGAACAGGCCAAAACCGCGATTGACGTTCTGTACAACAAGGTCAGCAAAGGCATCGCCGTTACCGACGAGGAAGTCAAGGCTGCCGTTCGCATTACCGACGGCAACGCCGACAGCGAAACCGCGCAGGATTTGAGCAACATTGTTCTCAAAACCAAAAAGCGCCATATTTACCCGCGTTCGGCCACGCAAGCCCTTTATATTCAGGAAATGATGAAAAACGAGCTGGTCTTCGGCCTGGGGCCCGCCGGCACCGGCAAAACCTATTTGGCCGTCGCGCTTGCCGTGTCCATGATGCTCGAAGGCAAAATCGACAAGATCATCTTGTCGCGTCCGGCCGTTGAAGCCGGCGAAAACCTGGGTTTCCTGCCCGGCGATCTCAAAGAAAAGGTCGATCCCTACCTGCGCCCGCTGTATGACGCGCTTTACGAAATGCTGCCGGCCGAACAGGTCGACAAGAAAATTTCGCTCGGCGAAATTGAAATCGCCCCGCTTGCCTTCATGCGCGGCCGTACGCTTTCCAACGCCTTTGTCATCTTGGACGAAGCGCAGAACACCACCCCGATGCAGATGAAGATGTTTCTGACGCGTCTCGGCGAAAATTCGCGCATGGTTGTCAACGGCGATTTAAGCCAGGTTGACCTGCCGCGCGGCACCGTCTCCGGCCTGCGCGACGCTCTGGATATCCTCAAAGGCACCCCGAACATCGGCTCTGTCCGCTTCAGTGCCTCCGACGTTGTCCGCCACGGTCTGGTTGCCAAAATCGTCAAGGCTTACGAAGAACGCAGCAAAAAAGAGTATGGTGATGAATAACACCCTCAATGTCATGATTGACGACGACGCCTGGACCGCCTGCGGTTTTGGCGTCGCCGCGGCTTCCGAAGAAATTTTTGCCGCCGTTTTGTCCTATGTCAAAACCCGCGAGGAAATCGGTTTTCTCAATGCCGGCAAAAAAATCTGCGTCAACCTTTCGCTGAGCGGCGACGCCGAAGTCCGCAAGCTCAACCGGGAGTTTCGCGGCCTCGACAAACCGACCAATGTCCTCTCCTTTGCCAATATTGATGACGAAGACTTTGACAATTATATAAAAATCAGTTCCGAAATAGAGCTCGGCGACATTATTATAGCTTACGAAACCCTTTCCCGCGAGACGGCCGAAAAACAAATCTCCCTGCACGACCACTTCTCCCATCTTCTTGTCCACGGACTGCTGCATCTGCTGGGCTTTGACCATCAGGAAGACGAAGAAGCCGAATATATGGAAGATTTTGAGATAAATATTCTGCGGCAGCTCAACATCAGCAACCCCTATCAGGAGTAACAACGGATTATGTCTGACGAAACGAAGAACGATTCATCTTTTTGCAGTTTTGTGACCGGCTTTTTCAAACACAAACAACCCGAAACCGTCCGCGAAACCATCGAGGATCTGATTGAAGAGGCCGACGGCGATCAGGAATTTTCCGAACACGAGCAGCTTTTGCTCAACAACATCTTGTGCCTGCGCGACAAGAAATGCGGCAACGCGATGATTCCGCGCGCCGACATCATCGGTTTTCCCAAAAGCGGCAATATCGGCGACCTTGCCGAACTGATGGTCACCAAAGGCCATTCGCGCATCCCGATTTACGGAGAATCTCTTGATGACATCATCGGCATCGTTCACGTCATTGACTTGGTCAAATGCCTGCTCAACGGTCAGAAAGACGTTAAAGTGGCCGACATTGTCACCAACAACGTCAAATTTGTGTCTCCGTCCATGCGGGTGCTGGATCTGTTGCGCCAAATGCAGCTGCAAAAAGTGCACATGGCCATGGTCGTCGACGAATACGGCGGCATCGACGGTCTTGTCACCATCGAAGACCTGCTGGAAGAAATCGTCGGCGATATCGAAGACGAATACGATTTTGACGAAAACCACGTCATCGCGGTTCAGGAAAACGGTGAAATCGTAGCCGACGCCAAGGCCGAACTTGACGAAATCAAAGAGCAGACCGGTCTGGATCTGACTGCGGCGCTGGACGAAGACGCAAAAGAAGACATCGACACCCTGGGCGGGCTGGTCTTCCGGATTGCCCAGCGTATTCCCACCCGCGGCGAAATCATTGACGGCGCCGAAGGACTGAAATTCCGCATTCTCGAGGTGGATCCCAGACGGATTAAGAAGATTCTGATTATGCTTCCCAAGGAGACGACAGCTGCGGTTTCCGAATAAAATACTGCGTTATCCGAAACTTGCCGCCTTCGTCTGCGGTTGGATAAGCGTTGCCGCGCTTCCGCCGCTGCATCTTTTTCCGCTTTTGTTTGTCAGCGTCAGCCTTCTGCTGTTGCTGATTCAGACAAGTCCGACGCCGGGACAGGCCTTCCGGCGCGGTTACAGCTTCGGCTTTGCCTTTTTTTCGTTCGGGCTTTCCTGGATCGGCAATGCCGTGCTGATTGACAATACTTTTCTGACGGCGCTTTACCCGGTCATCTTCATTGCCTGCGGCGCGTTTTTCGGCCTTTTTGTCGCGATTCCGGCCTGGCTGAGCCGCCGTTTCGAAAAACCGGTTTCCGTTTATCTGGCCTTTTGCGCTCTGATTGTTGTTTTTGAATGGATACGCAGTTTTCTGCTGACCGGTTTTCCGTGGAATTTATGGGGCTCGGTCTTCGCGTTTCATACCGCGATGCTGCAATTGTCCGCTTTTGGCGGAACTTACCTTTTATCGCTTTTGGCGCTGCAGATCTGCGGCGCGCCGTTCTTGTGGCTTGCCGAACCGAACGGAAAAAACGCCCTCATAGCCGCCGCCGTATCTTCTCTTTCGCTTATTCTTATGTATACTTTCGGCGTCGTCCGCCTGAACGGCGGGCAGACTGCGCCTTCTTCGACAATCATCCGGCTCGTTCAGCCGAGCATTCCGCAGACGCTCAAATGGAACGCTGCCAGCCTTGAGCGGAATTTTGACGCTTATGTCGAATTGTCAAAACAAAAACCCCTGCGCGGCGTCAGCGCCGTTCTCTGGGGCGAAACCGCCTCGCCTTTTCCGCTTGATTTTGACGAAGCGCACAACAACAAGGCGCGGCAGGCTGTTCCTCCAAACGGTTACCTGATTACCGGACAGATTCGCTATTACAGCCGCGGCGGCCGCCCTCAGGCTTCCAATTCGGTCATGATTCTTGACGACAAGGGCAATCCGGCCGCCTATTACGACAAATCGCATCTTGTTCCCTTCGGAGAATATATTCCGCTGCGCCGCTGGCTGCCCGGCTGGCTCCGCCCGCTGGCCAATACCATCGGCACCTTTACTCCCGGCGCCGGGCCGCAAAAAATCTCGCTGCCGGGCCTGCCCGACCTGGGCGCCGCAATTTGTTACGAAGCGATTTTTCCGCATCAAATCATTGATCAGGACAATCGCCCGCAGTGGATTGTCAACCCGACCAACGACGGCTGGTACGGCAATTCTTTCGGCCCCTATCAGCATTTTGCCGCCGCCAGACTTCGCGCCGTTGAAGAGGGAATCACCGTTGCGCGGATTGCCAACAACGGCATCAGCGCGCTCATATCCCCTTTCGGCACAATCCTCGGCCGGCTGGATCTCAACGAGACCGGCGCGCTGGACGTTGCGCTCCCGGCTCTCGCTTCTTTTGCCACGCCGTACAGCCGCTATGGCAACAATATTGTCTTGATTATATGTACTTTTTTACTATACGCCGCATTCATTTCGCGTCCAAGGCCTGAGAAATAAAGGCCGCGCGGCTCTTTCGGCCCTTTTTATAAAATTCTGCTAATATAATATGTTATATAAAAAATCTATTGACGAAACCCTTCTAAACTCTTATCTTGATATCAAATAAACTTTATAAGGACCACAAAAACGATGATAAAAATTGCCCCCAAAAAATCCAGCCGCGGACGTACCCCTCTGGGAGAACCAAATCCCATCGATGTCCACGTCGGAAACCGAATCCGGCTCAGAAGAACCCTTTTGGGAATGAGTCAGGAACGTTTGGCTTCACTTCTCGGTTTAACGTTTCAGCAGGTCCAAAAATATGAACGCGGCATGAACCGTGTCGGAGCATCCCGTTTGTGGGACATCAGCAAGGTTCTAGAAGCGCCGATCAGCTTTTTCTACGAAGATATGGACAAAGTTGTCGCCAACCAAAGCCCCCGGATGTTCAGCGCCGTCGAAAGCGCTCCGTCCGCCCTGCAGGAAGATGAAGCCGACTACATCTCCGATCCGATGCAAAAACAGGAAACAATCGAGCTGGTAAAAGCGTATTACAAAATTCCCAACCGTAAAGCTGCCCGCCATTTATACGATCTGATTATTGCAATGTCCAAATCCTCATACAGCAGCGATGAAGAATAAAATCGGATAATTTTCAAAAAAAAGCTGGCTTTTCGCCGGCTTTTTTTTATTATACACTCCAGGTAAGTCAACAATTTTAGGATATTCCATGTCGTATTTTTTTACCAGCGAATCCGTTTCCGAAGGCCACCCGGACAAAGTCTGCGACGCCGTTTCCGACAGTCTCCTCGACCTTTATCTGTCGCATGACGCGCACGCCCGAACCGCGATTGAAGTCATGGCCACCGCCAATAAGGTGATTCTCGCCGGGGAAACCAATTCGGCCTGGCAGCCCTCCGCCGAAGAAATTTACCGCGTCGTCCGACAGGTTATCGATCGCATCGGCTATCGCCAGCCCGATTTTTCTGCCGAAACCGTCGATATGGAAAACTATATTCACCGGCAGTCTGCCGACATTGCCCTCGGAGTCGACCGCATGGGCGCCGGCGACCAGGGTATTATGTTCGGCTATGCCAAAACCGAAAAAGGCTTTGACACCGACTACATGCCGCTGCCGATTTATCTTGCGCACAAAGCCCTGTCCGACCTGAGCCTCAAACGGCACAGCGGCGCGGTTTCGGGAATTCTGCCTGACTCCAAAAGCCAGTTTACGGTAGAATACGACAGCCTCGGACAGCCGGTCCGCGTTTCCAAAATAGTGCTTTCCACGCAGCACGCTTCCGAACTGACTTCCGAAGAAGTCCGGCAAATCGTCCTTGCGCAGCTGCGCAAAAGCGTACCCGAAAAGCTGCTTTCCGATTCGACCGAAATCCTGATTAATCCTACCGGACGTTTTGTCATCGGCGGCCCCGCCGGAGACACCGGCCTGACCGGGCGCAAAATCATTGTCGACACTTATGGCGGCGCCGCGCCGCACGGCGGCGGAGCCTTTTCGGGCAAAGATCCGACCAAGGTCGACCGTTCGGCCGCCTACATGATGCGTTATCTTGCCAAAAACATTGTCGCCGCGGGCCTTGCCGAAGAATGTATTCTGCAGGTTTCATACGCCATCGGCGTGGCCGAACCTCTGTCTTTGTACATTGACACCAAAAACACCGCCAAAGTTGACGAAGCGCAAATTCTGAACACTGTTCGCAATCTTGTCAGCCTGACGCCCGAAGGCATCATCAGACACCTCGATCTGCGCCGGCCGATATACCTGCCGACCAGTTCTTACGGACATTTCGGCCGCCGGCCGGACGACTGCGGACATTTCAGCTGGGAAAAACTCGATTTGGCAAAGGAGCTCAAAAATGCTTTCAACCTCAGATAAACCCAAATTCTACGGCCGCCGGCAGGGGCGCCGCATCCGCAAGGCCAAAACCTCGCTTCTCGACAAATTTCTGCCGCAGATAGAAATAAACAAAAACACTGTATTTAAAAAAGAAAAATTATTCGGCATCCCCGTCTCCGAAGTTTATCTCGAAATCGGCTTCGGCAACGGCGAACATCTAGCCGGCCAGGCGCTCAGACACCCCGATATCGGCTTTATCGGCGCCGAGGTTTTCAAAAACGGCGTTGCCAATCTGCTTTCGCTCATCACCGGCGTCAAAGAAGGCGCCGACATCTCCGACGACATCCGGCTGCTGCCGGACCGCGTCGACAATATCCGCGTTTTCGGCGATGACGTGCGTCTGCTGTTCGAGCGCATTCCCGACGCCTTTATCGACAAACTGTTTGTTTTGTTTCCCGATCCCTGGCCCAAAAAACGCCACGCGTCGCGGCGCTTTATCAATCCGGACAATCTTCGCGAAATTGCGCGTATTCTCAAACCCGGCGGCATTCTGCGCGTTGCCACCGACCATAAGGTATACAAAGGCTGGACGCTGCGGCAGCTGCATGCCTGCCCCGACTTCCGCTGGACCGCTTCCTGCGGCAATGACTGGAAGCGCGAACCGTCCGACTGGGTTGAAACCAAATACCAGCGCAAAGCGATTGCCGAAGGCCGCAGACCGGTCTTTTTGGACTTTGCAAGAAAGGAATAATCTTTATGAAAATCTTAGTCGGAATGAGCGGCGGCGTTGACTCTACGGTAGCCGCTCTGCTGCTCAAAAAGGCCGGACACGAAGTCATCGGCGCCACGATGACAATCTGGGACGAAGTCACCCGCAGCCTTGCCCCCAACGGCAAAGACGCCTGCTTTGGTCCCAAGGAACTGACCGAAATCCCCGCAACGCGCAAAATCTGCGAAAAAATCGGCATTCCTTATCATGTCTTTGACTGCCGCGAAGAATACAAAAAACTGGTGCTCAAAAATTTTCGCGAAGAATACCTCAACGGCCGCACCCCCAATCCGTGCATCTGGTGCAACTCGATGATAAAATTCGAAACTCTGCCGCGCACGGCGCGTGCTCAGGGGTTGGAATTTGACAAATTTGCCACCGGCCATTACGCCTGCCTCGGATATAATCCGCAAAGCGGCCGCTGGTTCCTGCAATCGGCGCTCGATTCCAAAAAAGACCAGTCCTATTTCATTTACCGCCTCAAGCAGGAACAGCTGGCCAACATTTTGCTGCCGCTCGGCGAATACACCAAAGAGCAAATCCGTGGCATCGCCCGTGAAGCGGGCCTCAATGTCTGCGACAAACCCGACAGTCAGGACTTTTATGCCGGCGATTACAACGACTTGCTGGAAACAAAAGAAAATCCGGGCAACTTTATCGACACCAAAGGAAATGTCCTCGGGCGCCATACCGGCATCTGGAACTACACCATCGGACAACGGCGCGGCATGGGAATTTCTTCCGAACGTCCGCTCTATGTCATCGGTTTTAACAAAGAACGCAACGAAGTTATTCTCGGACACGACGAAGAAACGCTCAAACGGGTTCTGACCGCCGCCCAGTGCACCTGGATGGACTTTGCTCCGGAACAGAACGCTTTCAGGGCCGAAGCCAAAATCCGTTCGTCTCAGAAACCGACGCCGGTCACGGTCACGCCTTTGGCCGACGGCTCAATCCGCGTCGAATTCGAAAACCTGCAAAAAGCTCTCACGCCCGGACAATCGGTCGTTTTATACCGGGATCGGACCGTGCTCGGCGGCGGCATAATCGACACTGTCGTCGAATAATCCAGCGAACTGTTTACTTTGATTTTTTTTAATGATATAATAAAAGCAGGCATATAGGTTAACTCTATCTTAATTTTTCCAAAATATAATGGATAATTAAGAGGTTAACCTGTTTTGAGGAGAAAACCGAACATGAGCAGCAGCATTTCTGGCGTTACCAATAAAGACGAATACGGCAAATACAGCTGGGAAAAAACCGTTGTCGACGTTAACAACGTTGACGAGAGTTTTGCCAATGCCCGCGATCTCGGTTACACCCGTCTGAACTATGCGCGCGTCACTGCCGTAGCCAGTATTGACAAATACAACACCGTTGACAATTACAAAATTCAGGTTCAATCCAACGGCAAACTCTCAATCGGCCTCCGCAACACCGATTCAAAAGACGAAAACGTGCTCGACCTTTCCGAATACGAAGAATATCTCGACAATTTGAAAAAACAGCTTGATCCCGAAGGCTGGCAGGCCGAACAAGACAAAAAAATGGAAGAGCTGGAAAATCAAAACGTCCTGGATCCGACGGCTCCGGGCATGACGCTCAAAATCTATGCCACCAAAAACGGCAGACAGGTCCTGATTGCCGACAGCACCGCCGACCGCGACAGCAAAGAATACGAAACGCTCAAACAAATCGTAACCGGCGAATATAAAGCGTCTCCGGGCGATTATTACATTCAGGTCGGAACCTCCGAAGAAATCACCGACCGCAGCGAGTCCCACCCTTATGCGCTCCAGGTTTTGCAGGGCACCACCTACAAACATGACTACGTCATGACGCAGAGCCTGTCCGAAGACAGCAAAAACAAGAAGATTACGACCGAACCGTCGGAAACGCTGAATTCCACCACCGGTATTTCTGCCGCTTATGCCGCCCAGATTCAGGCGCAGCGTTACAGCGTTACCGCCACCATGCTTTCCAACGGTTATCTGAATTTTGCCCAGATGACGGCCGGAAAAACGGATCCGTCCGTCGCGCTGTTTTCAACATTGCTGTAACTTAACTTTATAAATAAAAAAGTAACCGGATACTCTGCAGTATCCGGTTCTTTTTTTGAATAAGGGGCTTTACTCCTTGATTTCAGCGGAGAAAAGCCGCCGGAAGGTCTCGCTGCCTGCCTCGATGAACTCCATTCCGAGCTCTTCCGCAGCCTCGCGATACTTGGCATTGGCGATAACGGTCACTTCGTCGCTGTCGATATCGGCCTTGTCGAGAACCCGCAGCAACAGCTCCTGTCGGCTGGTGGGAACTCCTTCGGTACCGAATGTCTCGTCGATAAATTCGACAGCGCGCAGTTCGGCAGCTTCGTAATCGAGTATCTCCTGCGTTTTGTTGGAAACCACGTAGATACTGTAACACGAGTTCGCCAGAATGCTCAGCAGAGCCACGGCTCCTTCGCGCAGCGGAACGACGGGAAGCTCCTCAAACTTGGCATAGAAAGCCTGTTTTGCTTCTTCGCCGCGGCCGCCCCACAAATCTGCGTTGCCCCAGATGTCCGCCGGAGAAATACCCTGCATGCCCTTGGTATCTTCAAGCGTCCAGGTTTCTGCCCGGGGAGAGCCTATTGCCGCGAAAGCCGCCTGATAACACAGATGTGCCTTGGGATAAGTCTCGCCCTGAAGCGCGTTGTCCCAGCCGAAAATGATGTTGTTTTTCATACGGTTAAATATTAAATTAAATTAAATTAAATAAAAAAAACAAACTGCCAATTATCAGCCTTTGCAAAAAACCAATAATATGACAATTATAGCAATGAATACTGTTAATCTACCATTTTTAGACAAAATTGTCAAAGATAAAGTTTACAAGCGCCGATCATCGGCTCTGACGGCTTCTTTGACCGCCGCAGCCGCCAGCAAAACAGCCAGCCTGCTCGGAGCAGAGTCCTTCAAAACGTCCAGCATCATAAAATCATGGATTGTGCCGTTGAAACGCACGCAGACCGCCTCAACGCCCGCGTCATTCAGCTTGCGCGCAAAATCCTCCCCTTCGTCGCGCAGAACGTCATTTTCATCGGTAATGACTAACGCCGGCGGCAGGCCTTTCAAATCTTCCGCTTTTGCCAGCAGCGGACAGGCCAGAATATTATTGCGGTCGCGTTTTTCCGGCGCATAGGCGTTCCAGAACCAGTGCATGGCCTTGCGCGTCAGCCACGGCCCTTCGGCAAATTCATTATACGATTCCGTCTCAAAACCGGCATCGGTCACCGGATACAGCAGCAGCATGAACTTTATTTTCGGCCGATTGCCGTTTTTCTTGGCCGTCAGGGCCATGGCTATTGCCATGTTGCCGCCGACGCTGTCTCCCGCCAAGACCAGATTTTCAATGTCAAAACCGTATTCCGCCGCATTATCGGCCATATAATTCAATACGGCAGACAAATCGTCCGTCGTCTGCGGAAACTGCGATTCCGGCGAGGGATCATAAACCGGAAACACGATTGCCGCGCCGGTTTCTTCGCACAACCGTTTCACCAGTCTTTCATGCGTTTCGTAATCTCCCATAACCCAGCCGCCGCCGTGTATGTAAAAAACCACCGGCGTCAGGCCGACCGGATTTTGCGGCCGGATAATCTTAACCGGCATTTTGGCTTCCTCGTTAACTTCAATGTCAATTTCGTCAACCTGCGTTCCGAACGAGCCTTTTTTCTCGTTTTGCAATCCTTTCAAAACAGCTCTCGCTTCTTCATACGTCTGCTCGTACAAAGGTTTTCCGCCGTTGTCGGCCGATTTTTCGACAAAGTCCCGCAC
>JAFUQJ010000033.1 GCA_017480995.1 Alphaproteobacteria bacterium | reverse complement strand
TTGACGACTGGTTTCGGCTGATT
This sequence comes from Alphaproteobacteria bacterium, assembly GCA_017480995.1. Lineage (GTDB taxonomy): Bacteria > Pseudomonadota > Alphaproteobacteria > RF32 > CAG-239 > CAZU01. The sequence goes on along the minus strand of JAFUQJ010000033.1, from coordinate 19,924 downwards.
GACGGCCGCCGCTGCCGTCAATCACATTCAGGCCGTGGTTATTATTCCCAAAAATAGGTATCATTTAAGAACGGCGAATAACGATTTACAAATTAATTTATCTGCTTTATACTGCTGAGCAATGCGGTATGTTGCCGCACAGGGCGTCGAAAACCCTTTTAGCAATTAGTCGCGGCATGGCGACTTTAAAACTTTATGCCGACAATTACGTCTGTATCGGACGGATGTCGGTGAATAATGCTTCGGCAAAATAAGCCGAGCCGTCTAATTGCTAGCGGTTTTCGAACATCCGCCCGCCTTTTTCTTTGAAAAGGCGGCTTTCTTTTAATTAAAAAAGGTAACGGAAAAAGGAGGCGGATATGACAAAGGTAAACCGGTCGGTCAATTACGTCGATGTTGTTTGCGACATTCGGCAAATCGAGCGCATAGTAGAATCTTTACAGGACATTATCCGGCAGTGGCGGGATTTTAACGACTTTGAAAAACTTGATTTATGGGTGGATTTGCAGATTGACGACTGGTCTCGGCTGATTGACGGCTGCCGCCGCAAAAAAAGAACCTTGCCTTCCAGGCAAGGTTCTGTCACTGACAGCTAATATCCGTTATAAGGAATCACACGGGCCTGTTTGCCGTAAAGGACAATGCACTTTTGTCCCGGCACCAGCAGCTCGTTGGCTCCCTGCACGACGGTAACCAGACCGCCGTTGTCAAGCTGGATGACATATTCGTAAGCCGCTTGTTTGGAAAGTTCCGCCTGTGCCGCGTCGCCGGCGATGCCGCCGATAACGGCGCCGCCGATGGCGCCCAGAATATGCGCCGTGTCGCCGCCGCCGATGGTGGAGCCCGCTACGCCGCCCGCGGCCGAACCGATAAGGGTGCCGGCGTTATTGTTGTTGCTTTTGACCGTGACCTGGCGGACGCTTAAGATTGTGCCTTTGGCGGCACGGTTGACTTCCCCGGCCGAGGAGGCGTAGTAATCGTTGGTGCCGATGTCTGCCGTGCAGGCGTTAACGGCCAGCAAGGCGGGGATAATCATTAAAAGAGCGGATTTTTTCATAAGTCTTTCCTTTTTTGTTTAGCATATAAGAGAATTTAATATGTAGAATATTGTTTGTCAATGCTGGACATCTCCCGAAACTTGTAATATAGTGGGCAACCGGTTACCGGCAGTAACCTCATGTACGAATAAATGAATAACAGGGATAAAAACAAGATGTTAAAAAGAACCAAAGTAATAGACCTTCTGCGTGCCGAAGCGCCGCTGAAGGAGGTTTTGGTCAAAGGCTGGGTAAGAACCCGCCGCGATGCCAAAGAGTTTTCTTTTATTGAAATCAACGACGGCTCCTGCCTCAAAAATATCCAGGTTATTGCCAATAATAATCTTGCCAATTACGAAGAAGTCAAAAAACTTTCGACCGGCTCTTCCGTCGCCGTCAGGGGCGAGCTGACGGAATCCAAAGGCGGCAGCCAGAAATACGAGGTCGTGGCCGCGGAGATAAACGTTTACAGCCTGGCGCCGGAAGATTTTCCGCTGCAAAAGAAAAAACACACCGACGAATATCTGCGCACGATCGCGCACCTGCGTCCGCGCACCAACAAATACGGCGCCGCTTTCCGCGTGCGGTCGGAATTGTCTTATGCGATTCACAAATTTTTTAACGAGCGCGGTTTCCGCTATGTTCATACGCCGATTATCACCGGTTCCGACTGCGAGGGCGCAGGCGAGATGTTTCAGGTAACCACGCTGGACCTGAACAACCCGCCGCGCACCGAAGACGGCCAAATCGACTATTCGCAGGACTTCTTCGGCAAAGAGGCGCACCTGACCGTCTCCGGTCAGCTCAACGGCGAGATGTATGCCTGTGCGCTCGGCGATATTTATACGTTCGGGCCGACGTTCCGCGCCGAAAATTCCAATACCACGCGGCATGCCGCCGAGTTTTGGATGATTGAGCCCGAAATGGCTTTTGCCGATATTCATGACGATATGGATCTGGCCGAGGACATGGTTCGTTTCTGCGTCAGACATGTTATGGAAAACTGCGCCGAAGATTTGGAGCTGTTTGACAAGTTTGTCGAGCCCGGTCTGCTTGCCAAACTGAATAATATTGTCGACAACGGCTTTGCGCGCATTACCTATGCCGAGGCAATCGAGATTATGCAGAAGTCCGGCCATAAGTTTGAATATAAGCCGGAGTTCGGGATTGACATGCAGACCGAACACGAGCGCTATCTGGCCGAAGTTCATTTCAAACGTCCGGTTATCGTTCGCGATTATCCCAAGGAGATTAAGGCTTTTTACATGCGCCTGAACGACGACGGCCGCACCGTTGCCGCCATGGACGTTCTGGTGCCGGGCATCGGCGAGCTGATCGGCGGTTCGCAGCGCGAAGAACGCTATGATGTTCTGGTTCAAAAAATCCGCGACATGGGCATGCGCGAAGAGGATTACGCCTGGTATCTCGATTCGCGCAAATACGGTTCGGTGCCGCATGCCGGTTTCGGCCTCGGTTTTGAGCGCATGATGATGCTGATTACCGGTATCGGCAACATCCGCGACGTCATTCCGTTCCCGCGGACACCCAAATCGGTTAACTTCTAAGGAGGCATAATGCGCTGTTTGGCGGTTGTGACGGCATTGGTTTTGTGGAGTAACTGCGCGGCGGCTCAGGATGCCGCGGCGCCCGAGGTGCGGTACAATACGTTCGGCGTTCCCGAGCAGGTCGTCCGCGAGATTGCGCCGGCCGAAGCGGAACGTCCGGCCGCGGCTCCCGCTCTTGACTGCAACGACGCCGGACTTTTGGCGCAGGTGCGCGGTAAGATAGATTCCCTGCAGCCGCAGGCCGCGGGAGAAAATGTCGTCGAACGCCGCCGCCGCCTGCTTTCCTTAAAGCATATCGGAAAATTCAGGCCGCTTTCGGTTGCGGATTTTGTGCCGCGCGATAATTACCGTGTCGCCAACCGCATGATCTATGTCAAAATCAACGAAGGGCTCAAAGATTCCGATTTGCGGCTCTGTGTCAGCGACAACCCGGTTTTGGACCGCAAAGTCTACCTGCTGATGTATCGGCTCAAAGACGAGATCCGCGTGGAGATCATTAATTATACCGCCGCCGACACGGTCGAACCTTTTATAATTTATAAAAAATAAACTTGCAAAAACCGTCAAAAAATAATACAATCCTACTTCGTTTCGCAGGTTGATTTATTCTAATTAAGGTATAAGTCATCAACTTGCGGAAGAGATGAAAAGAGGTCAGATTCATAAGATGAGCAAAGGTTCAGAACTTGTTTTGAGAACATCGTCCAATTTGCCGGCGCTGGTAAATGACAACAGCCTGGCCGCATATTTGGAAGAGATTAAAAAGTTTCCGGTTTTGAGCGAGGAGCAGGAGCTTGCTCTGGTTCGGGATTTCCAGCAGAACGGCAATATGCGGGCCGCTCAGACGCTGGTTACCTCGCATTTGCGGCTGGCCGCCAAAATCGCCTTTGGCTACCGCCGTTACGGACTGCCGCTGCTGGATATTATATCCGAGGCCAACCTTGGTCTGATGCAGGCGGTTAAAAAGTTTGACCTGTCCAAAAAAGTCCGTCTTGCCACCTATGCCATCTGGTGGATTAAGGCCGCGATAAATGACTATATTCTGCGCTCGTGGTCTTTGGTCAAAATGGGAACCAAGGCGGCGCAGAAAAAACTGTTTTACAATCTCGGCCGCATCAAGGCGCGTTTGGGCGTTTTCGAAAACAAAGAGCTGGAGCCCGAGGTTGTCAAAAACATTGCGCGGGAACTGGTTGTCGACGAGGCCGACGTGGTTGAGATGAACCGCCGTCTGGGCGGCGACAAGTCGCTCAATGTCAGCGTTTCCGACGATGACGAAAGCGAGCAGATCGATTTTCTGGTCGACGGGTCGCAAAACGTGGAAGAAAGTCTGGCCCGCCGTCAGGAAGCCGGTTATAAGATGCAGATTCTGCAAAAATGTCTGAGCCAGCTGAGCGAGCGCGAGCAGTATATCATCAAAAACCGGATGCTGACCGACAAGCCCGAAACCCTCGAAAACATCGGCCAAAAATTTAATATCAGCCGCGAGCGGATTCGCCAGATTGAAAAAACGTCTTTTGACAAGCTCAAGGCGTTGGTTTTGGTTGCAATCAGCGCCAAAAGGTGATATAATAATCAGACAACGGAGGGAACTGAGGTGGAAAATTCTGCAACATATACAATGTCTGAGACCGGTCTGCGCACGGTTGCGGAGAAGGTTGCCCTCGGTTGGGATTTTGACAGTCTGGAGCAGCGCATGACGGTTCGTCTGGCAAAAGTCCGCCGGCAGAACCAGGGTGAGGGCAGCGAAGGTAAACCGGCGCCGCATCTTGCCGAAAAAGAACATCTTCGTTCTTAAAAATTTTTTTATTAAAGATTTTAATGAATTCTCAAATTGAACGGTTAATAAAAGATTCTGTTGCGAAACTGACGTTGCGGGGCGTTGAGACGTCCGCGTTTGAAGTCAGGCTGCTGTTGGCGGAAGTTTTGGGCTGCGAGGCTGCGGAGGTTTTGGCGCATTCCGCGCCGCTGACGCCGGAGCAGCTTAATCGTTTTGAAGAATTTGCGGCTTTGCGCGGCCGTCATGTCCCGGCCGATAAGATTATCGGGCGCAGAGGGTTTTACAAATACGATTTTGCGGTCAGCCGCGATGTCTTGTCGCCGCGTCCCGATACCGAGATTCTGGTCGAGGCGGCGGTTGCGGGGGCACGGCGGAGCGGCTGCCACAGCGTGTTGGAGCTCGGAGTCGGTTCGGGCTGCGTCGTTTTGTCGCTGCTGGCCGAGTGCCCGCGGCTGCATGGGGTAGGCGTGGACATTTCCGCCGCGGCGCTGGACATTGCCGCGCAAAATGCCCGGGTGCTCGGCGTGGACGGGCGGATAACTTTTAGGCAGGGCAGTTGGTTTGACGCCGATTTTGTTGCCGCTTTGGGTCGGCAGTTTGAGATGATTGTTTCCAATCCGCCTTATATTGCCAGCGCCGAGATTGCCGAACTGGATGCCGAGGTAAGGGAGTATGATCCGCTTCCGGCGCTGGACGGCGGCCCTGACGGCCTGGACAGTTATCGCCGCATTGCCGAAGTTGCGCCGGAGCTTTTGACGCCGGGCGGCCGGATATATCTGGAAGTCGGCGAGAATCAGGCGGAGACGGTGGCGCGGATTTTTGAAGCGTCCGGATTGCGGCGCGAAGAGGTTTTAGAAGACCTCGCCGGCATCAAAAGATGTGTAATCCTCAAAAAATAGATTGCATTTCGAGAATTATTATATAATATAAGCAATGTTTTAGCGGCCTGGTTGGTTTTTGTTTTAGTGCCGTTTTTACTTTTCAAATATATTTTTCGGTCTGATGCTAACCTGCTCCCCGTCGGTTACGGGAGCTAACATTTATGGTAATAAATTAATGAGAAAAAACAACAAATACAGAAACAACAATAATTATAATTCACAGATTTATTCGCTCAACTACAAGTTTGACAGTATTTCTTCCGCCGGCAAAATCAGCGGCACAGCGCTTGACCTGATAAAACGATACAACGAGCTTGCCAAAGAGGCGCAGGGCAATGCCGACTATGTCGAGGCCGAGAATTTTCGCCAGTATGCCGAGCATTATCGCAAAATCGTGACCGAAATCAACGAGCGCAAGGATCAGCGCTTTAACAACGGCAATCGTGCCGAAAATCAGCCTGTCGAAACGCCGGCCGCCGCCGAAGCGCCGGCAGTTGTCGAAACCGGTTCCGCAGCAGCAGCCGCGCAGCCGGCCGAAACTGCTGCCGAAACCATTGTGCCGGTTCGCAGACGGACGTTTAAGGTGATAGACATTAATCCGCAGCCGGCGGATAATGAAACCGCGTCCGAAGTCGTCGCCACCGTCAAAAAGGCGGGACGCGGCCGTCCTGCCAAAAACAAAGCCGAAACCGCCGGTGCCGCGGCCGGCTGATTTGTTCGAGACTTTTCATGTTTCAGGGGTTTGAAAGTTGTTTTTTATTATTGCCTCTTTAATTATTTCGACAGCCTGTTCCACCATTACGATCAGAACCCTGATCGGCTACAGCGGCATGACGCTTGCGCGCAAGATTATTGTGTCGGGAATCGTCCTGCTGGGGTGGTTTTCGTCTTTGTTTGTGCGGCTCCTGAAAAATTCGGACGCTGTCAGCGGTGAGGTATATAATATATTATATAATCTGTCTTACACGCTGTTCGGTTTTGTTTTCATTCTTTTTTGTTTTCTGATGATCCGCGATATCTTCTGGTATCTGATTTATTACGGCGCGCGCCTGCTCGGGCGTGACGAATGGTCGCTTAATCCCAAAAATCTGAGCGTTTTGGGATATGCCAACGCGATTGTAATCGGTATCAGCGTATTGGTCAGCCTGTATGCTTTTTATGAAGGTTTTAAGGTGCCGCAGGTTCGGGAGCTGACGATTGAAAGCCCCAAACTTGCGCGTGACATGCGGATTGTGCATCTGAGCGATTTGCATCTTAACCGCGCGGTTCCGCTCAGCCGTGTCAACAATATCGTCGAGAAGGTCAACAGCCTCGGCGCCGACGTGATTCTGCTGACCGGGGATATTATGGATGACGATGCGACCAAAATGGAAGATCAGCTTGCAGCCCTGCAAAGGCTTACCGCGCCGTACGGCGTTTATGCGTCGCTCGGCAACCATGAATATTACAGCGGTCTGAGTTCGGTGAGCTACCGTTTCCGCAAGATGGGTTTCCCGCTGCTCGTCAATCGCGGTACCGAAATAAACAACAGCGGTTTGTATGTGGCCGGCATTCCCGACGCCTATACCGCCAACATTCATCCGACCTTTTATATCAACCTGCCGCAGGCGATCGGCAAAAGCAAAGAGACTGATTTTAAGATTTTGCTGTCGCATACGCCCGAGATTACGCAGCAGCTGGACAAGTCGCTTTTTGATTTGGTTTTGTCCGGTCATACGCACGGCGGACAGATTTTTCCGTTTCACTATTTTGTAAGAAAAGCCAACAAGTTTCTGAGCGGCGATTATGAAGTCAACGGCGTCAGGCTGCACGTTTCCAACGGCGCGGGAACCTGGGGGCCGATGATGCGCCTGCTGGCGCCTTCCGACATTACGGTTATCAATTTGCTCAAGAAATAATTTAAAATTCTTGATTTTAGTCTCTCCCGTTTCCTATATTGATATATAGAAAAAGGAGATTACTATGGATTTTGAAAAATTAACATCGCGTTCCAAAGAATTGATACAGGATGTGATAAATCTGGCGGCTTCTAACAAAAACCAGTATATCACGCCGCTGCATATGTTAAAAGTCATGTTGGATTCGAAAGACGACGTGATTACCAACCTGATTTTGAAGTCCGGCGGCAGCGTCACGCAAATCCGCGGCCGGCTGGAGACCGAGTTTGCCAAGCTGCCCAAGGTCGAGGGCGGCGCCGTGCAGAGCCTGATGAATCAGGAGTTTACGGGCATGATGATGGAGGCCGAGAAATTGGCCGACAAATCCGGCGACAGGTTTGTGACGGCCGAGCGGCTTTTGCAGGCAATGGTTATGAATTCGGGCAGCGCTTCCGAGCTGCTGACCTCCTGCGGCGTTAACGCCGTCAAACTCAATCAGGCGATTAACGATTATCGCAAAGGCCGCGTAGCCGACAGCGAAAGTTCGGAAGACAATTTCGAGGCATTGAAGAAATTTACCGTCGACATTACCCAGAAGGCCAAAGAAGGAAAGCTGGATCCGGTTATCGGCCGCGAGCACGAAATCCGCCGCACCATTCAGGTTTTGTCGCGCCGCACCAAAAACAACCCGGTTCTGATCGGCGAGCCCGGCGTCGGCAAAACGGCGATTGTCGAAGGGCTGGCCATGCGCATCGTCAATAACGACGTGCCCGAAAGTCTGCGCGGCAAACGTCTGCTGTCGCTGGATTTGGGCGCGCTGATTGCCGGCGCCAAATTCCGCGGCGAGTTCGAGGAGAGATTAAAGGCCGTGCTCAAAGATGTTGAGGCTTCAAACGGCAATATCATTTTGTTTATCGACGAGATGCACACGCTGGTCGGCGCCGGCGCCTCCGAAGGTTCCATGGACGCTTCCAACCTGCTCAAGCCGGCTTTGGCCCGCGGTGAGCTGCATTGCCTCGGCGCCACGACTTTGAACGAGTATAAGAAATATGTCGAAAAAGACGCGGCTCTGGCGCGCCGGTTTCAGGATGTCTTTGTCGACGAGCCGACGGTGGAAGACACGATTTCGATTCTGCGCGGCATTAAGGAAAAATTCGAGCTTCATCACGGTGTCAAAATTTCGGATTCCGCTTTGATTGCCGCCGCCACATTGTCCAACCGTTATATCAGCGATCGTTTTCTGCCCGACAAGGCGATTGACCTGATGGACGAGGCTGCCAGTTCGCTGCGCATGGCGATTGATTCCAAGCCGGAGGAGCTTGACGAGCTCGACCGCCGGATTTTGCAGCTGAAAATCGAGCGTGAGGCGCTCAAAAAGGAAACCGACGCCAAATCCAAAGAACGCAGCGAGCTGATTAACTATGAGATTTCCGGCCTTGAGGCCAAGGCTAAAACGCTGGAAGACAAATGGAAGGAAGAAAAACAGGGGCTGGCTGATTTTACCGGTCTCAAAGAGCAGCTTGACAAGGCCCGCATCGAAGTCGAAATCGCCAAACGCGAAGGAAGATTCGAACGTGCCGGCGAGCTGCAATACAGCGTCATTCCCGAACTGGAAAACAAAATCAAAACCGCCGAAGCGGCGGCCGAAACGCGCAAAAACAGCTTTTCCGAAACCGTTACCGAAGAAAACATCGCCAACGTCGTATCCAAATGGACCGGGGTTCCGGTTGACAAGATGCTTGAGGGCGAGAAAGAAAAGCTGCTCCATATGGAAGAGTATCTGTCCAAGCGCGTCATCGGCCAGAAAGAGGCGATTGCCGCCGTGTCCAACGCGGTGCGTCGTTCGCGCGCCGGCATTTCCGACGCTTCGCAGCCGATTGGCTCGTTTTTGTTCTTAGGTCCGACCGGCGTCGGCAAGACCGAGCTGAGCAAAGCGCTGGCCGAGTTTCTGTTTAATGACGAGACGGCCATGCTGCGGGTAGATATGTCCGAATATATGGAGAAACACGCCGTCGCCAGATTAATCGGTTCGCCGCCGGGCTATGTCGGCTACGAAGAAGGCGGCGTCTTGACCGAGGCCATCCGCCGCCGGCCGTATCAGGTCATTTTGTTTGACGAGGTGGAAAAAGCGCATCCCGACATCTTCAACGTTTTGCTTCAGGTATTGGATGACGGCCGTCTGACCGACGGCAAAGGCCGCACGGTGGATTTCAAAAACACCATTATCATCATGACCTCAAACCTTGGTTCCGATATCCTGAGCAATGCCACCGGCGCCGACGATCCGAAAAAAGTCAGAGCCAAAATCATGGATGTGGTCAAGGCTTCGTTTCGTCCGGAGTTTATCAACCGTATTGACGAGATAACGATTTTCCACAAGCTCGACAAGAGCAATATCAAGGATATTGCCGAGCTGCAGATTGCCGCGATTGAAAAGCGCCTGGCCGCGCGTAATATTCGTTTCCGCGTAACGGATACGGCTTTCATTTGGATTGTCAACAACGGCTATGATCCGGTCTACGGCGCACGTCCGCTCAAACGTCTGCTCAAGACGCAGCTCGAAAACAAGCTGGCCGCCAAAATCATCGGCGGCGAAATCAGCGACAACGATACCGCCGACATCATTGTTTCGAACGGCGCGCTGGACATTGTCAAAAACAAACGAAAATAAGATGATAAAAAACAGCCCTCAAAAATTTGAGGGCTGTTTGCATTAAGGACGACCGCCGCGCTCCGGCATCGAAATGCGTTGTGGACGTGCTTTATTATAAAGAGCAGCCCGTTCGGGAGTATCCTGCGGCGTATTGCGATAGCGCGTTTCTGCCGTCGGCGGTTCAGCGGCAGGAAAGTTCATTTTGATTTTGGCCGCATCGCCGTAGTTGCTGACCAAATCGCCTTCAACAAAGGTATTCAGGTTGTCTTTGGCGTTTTTCAAAATTTTGCCGGCGGCGCGCTCAAGAGCAGAGCCTTGAGTTTCTTCATCTTCAGGATCTCTGGGCGCCCGTTTGTCCTTCTCGTATTGGGCGTCTATCAGCTTATCGACGGTCGGCCGGTTTTCCGCCATTTTAACGACCATGAAGTCAATCAGTTTCTGCGGATCCTGATTAATGTAATCATAGTTAAACGGTTTGCCGCTTTTGTCTTTGCCGTTGGCAATCGCGTACAGCAGTTCTTCCGAGGCCATAACCGCGCTGGCCATGTCGGCGGTTGTCCAGCGGTTTTCCTTGTCCGGACGGCTTTGCTCGCGGATATAGCTCTCAATAACGCTCTGATGGCTGGATGTAAATTTGCTGAATTTGATGTCGCCTCTGAGCATCTCCAGCGCAGTTTCAAGCTTGCCGTCGGGTTTACCGCTGCTGCGCTTAAATTTGGTGTAACCGTCCAATTCGCGAGCCAGTCGCATTTTCCACTTTAAGGATTCTGTCGGATCAATCTTTGCTTCTTCTTTATGAATTTTCAGCATTTCTTGCAGATTGTCATTGGCAAAACCGTCGAATCCATCGTCGTCTTTGCTGCGTTTGAGTTTCGGACAAATAGGAATAGAACCGGCCGCCTTAAAGAACGCGGAGTTGCCGGCGCCGCTTAATTCAACCGTTGGACCGGGAGTAAAGTACTGACAGCCCTGAGACTGAAAAGCCTTCAAAATCAGTTTGGCATGGCCGCCTTTAATTTCTTTGCCGGGCTCAATATACAGCCAGGCCGCCGGCGGCGGTCCTTTGCGAACTTTGACGGCAAAGGCTTTTTTGCGGGCTTGCAGACCTTTTTTATCCAATTCGGAATCTGTCCGCTCGTCAGCTTCGTTCAGGTATGCGATCAACGTCATGCTGCCGTCAAGGTTGCGGCGCCAATGCAGACGGTTTTCGCGGAATCCCATAATGCCCGCGCGTGCTTTCATCGCACTGCGCATTGCTCTGTAGCTGGGAGTAAGCTCTTTTGAACTGAGGTATTTGTCATACTCGTCGCCCTGCGGAGCCGAACGGTCGTTAGCGGCGCCTTCCACCGGCTGTCCTTCGTTCTGGGGCGGCAATTCCTGCTTTTCTTTTTCTTCCGTTTGGCTTTGAGCGTTTTGCTCGGCCATAAAAGCCTCGTTAAAAACTTCTTTGAACGTTTTGCCGCTGTTGCCCATAACGTTGATATTGGACGGCAGGTTAATCAAATCGGGGTTTTTGACAAGACCGCCTTTATAAAAGAAGCGCGCCAGTTCCTGAATCTGTGCTTCGCTCATTTCCGATTGATCGTTCGTCAAAACCAGAGACTGGGGCTTGTCGGTCGCTTTATTGATGTTCAGCGCAAAATTTAATCCCGTGCCGTTTAAGTCGCGGACTTTCAAACTTAGGGATTCGTTGGTCGCGTCATAAGAAAAGGCGGCAGCATTGGCGCCTTGACGCGGTTTGTCAAGCTCATATCCCAGGGGCTCGCTGCCGGTGGCGCCGTTAAAAGCCTGCTCGTAATAGCCGGCAAGAAGCTGAAGTTTTTCTTTGAGTTTCGGATTGCTCTCCGCTTGTTCGGCCAGAGCGTCCAGTCCTCGCAAATTCGGATTTTTTGCAATGTCGCGCGCGTCTTCAAAGCGATCCAGCGCATAATCGACTTTTGCTTCGGTTTCTGTCTGTGCCAGAGCCGCGTCGTCGGCTAATCCTTTGGCTTTGATTTCCTGCCGGAGTTCCTCAAGCGTTCCTGCCGAAAATTCCGCATCCGGATATTGTTCGGACAACAAATCGAATAAAAGCTGATTGTCAAAAGGATAACCCGCGGCATTCATTTTTGCTTCAAGAGCCGCATAATCCGGGGTTTCGGCTTCCGCCGCGGCCGTAAAGTCGTCAAACAGTCCGGCTCGCCGCACGGTGTTGAGGTGGCGCGCGGATTCAAGAACGTCTTCCAATACGCCGCTTCCTTCATAAAGAGCGATTTCCTTGCGATCTTCGGGCGTATCAAAACCTATTTCGTGCAACTGTGCCATGGACAGAATTCCTTTCGTGCAAAACCGTTGTTTATTCTTAAATTAACATATTTTTAGAGAAAAAACAACATAATTTTGTCTAATTTTTGCATTAAATTTATCTGCAAACATGTTAGCAGGGATTTATTGATAAAGGTTTAATGCTTGTCGGCAAAAATGTCCTTGGCTTTGTCGATAAGCGTGTCGGGCTGCGTGATTTGGGTATAGACATGCGTCGGCGTCAGCGGCACCGGATCGGTTTTGGTAACGGACAGGTAACCCGCATTGGGACGGAACGCGATATAACGCAGCGCAAACAGCACGAAAAAGCCGTTGGCGACCGAAAACGCCAGCAAAAAGCTGATTGCGCCGAAAAACTGCATGGCAAACGAGATGACAATCGGCCCGGCAATCATGCCGAGGCTTTGCAGCATAATCAGCATTCCCGAGGCTTCGGTGCGTTCGTCGTCTTCGATCATGTCGTTAACGTGCGAAACGCAGATCGGATAAAGAATAAACGTTCCGGAACCGAGCAGCAGCCCGCAGACGATGAGCTGCGGCAGGCCGGCGGTCACAAACAGCTGAATCCACGGCGCAATCAAAAACAAAAGCCCGCTGGTCCACATCATGACAAAGCGGCGGTCCATGGTGTCGGACAGCCGCCCGACCGGCAGCTGAATCAGCATGCCGCCGAGAATGGTAAAAAACATAAAGAAAGAAATCTGCACGATATCAAGTCCGGATTTTTCGGCATAAATGGCGCCGAGCGTATAAACGCCGCCGACCAATATGCCGCTGATCATGCAGCCGACCACGCCGACCGGCGCAATTTTGTAAAGATGACGAAACGACATGCTTTTGTGCTTGCTGACGTCGGGCGAAGGAAGAGCCGTGAGCGAAATCGGCACCAGCGCCACCGAATAAAGCACCGAAACCAGAATAAAAATGACAAAACCGAGCTTGTCGGGAATATTAAGCAGCAGCTGGCCGAACGCCGCGCCGAGATAAGTCGTTATCATGTACAGCGACATGATAATGCCGCGGTTTTTGTTGTTGGAGCGGGTATTGAGCCAGCTTTCCAGACAAATCAGCGCCGAGGCCAGACAGTAGCCTTCAAGCAGACGCAGAAACCCCCAGTACAGCGGCGAGAAATAAATCGCATGCAGCAGCACCAGCGCCGACAAAATCGAAATATAAGCCGAAAAGGCGCGGATATGTCCGGCCCGGTTGATGATTTTGTAAGCCGTCAGCGTCGCAAAAATGTAGCCGACATAATAAACCGAAAGAACCAGTCCCGAATAAAAGGTCGGAACGTCGGCGCCGTTGAGCCGTATTGCCAGATAAGAAGAAAGCAGACCGTAGGCCGAACACGTAAACAGCGTGCCGATAAAGAACGCCGTCAGCGGAGAAGCCAGCGCTTTGACAGACCGAAAAACGTCGAGAATATTCTGCATGGCTTCTCCTTAAAGTCTTTATTGTTTTTTGAGCATGACTTCCGGCGCCTTAATGCCGAGCAGCCGCAGCAGCAGTTTTAAGACGTCGCGCGTCAGTCCGGCCAGTTTCAGACGCGAAGCGGCCAGCGTTTTGTCCTCTTCGTTCATAATCGAAGAGGCGTTGTAAAAGGTTGAAAAAGTCTGCGCCAGCGTATAGGCGTAATCCGACAAAATGCTCGGTTCGCTCTCGGCATGCGCGCGCGTCACAACGGCGTTGAGCTGCGCCAGCTTGAGCGCCAGATCGCGTTCTTCGCGGTTGGAAATCCTGATGCCGCCGCCTTTGATGCCGGCCTCGGCCGCTTTGCGGATAATGGAGTTGATGCGCGCGATTGCGTATTGGATATACGGTCCGGTCTTGCCTTCGAATTTTGCAAAATCGTCCAGCTCAAAAACATAACCCGAGGCCGAGTTGTTTTTGAGGTCTTGGAACTTTATCGCGCCGACGGCGATTTCCGACACCAGATTTTCGATATAGGCGGCGTCATACTGCGCGTCGGGTTCGGGCATCGATTCGCGGACTTTGTCTTTGGACAGGGTAATCAGGTTTTCCAGATTCATCACGCCGCCGTCACGGGTTTTAAAAGGCCTGCCGTCGGCGCCGTTAACCGTGCCGAAACCGACGTGCTTGAAGGACGTGTTCGGCGCGATTCCGATTTTCTCGGCAACTTCGAACACCTGCTCAAAGTGCAGCGACTGGCGTTTGTCGACCACATAGATAATCTCGTCGGCTTTGAGGTCGTCGACGCGCATTTTAATGGTCGCGATATCGGTCACCTGATAAGAATAGCCGCCGTCGGATTTGACCAGAATAACCGGAGGCTTGGGTTTGTTGGCTTCCTCAAGCCGCACGATCGTCGCGCCGTCGTCGACTTCCGACACGCCTTTTTGCGCGGCGATTTTGACAATCTCGGCGCAGGTTTCGTGCGCGTCGCTTTCACCCAGCCACAAATCGAAATGCGCGTCCAGTTCCTTATAATTCTTTTTGACCGCGTCTACCGAAACCTTGCGCAGATGCAGCCAGGCTTTGCGGTATTCGGGGTTGCCGTTTTGCAGTTCGGCGGTAATCACGCGGGCGTTTTCTTTTGCCGCTTCGTCTTCCTTGCAGCGGATGTTGGCTTTTTTGTAAAACTCCGAAATGTCTTCAATCGTATAGCTCTCGGCCTTTGCGAGCGAACCGTCCTGCCGGATGATTTCCGACAATATCATGCCCATCGGCGTGCCCCAGTCGCCGAAGTGAACGTCGGAAATGACCTTGTTGCCCACAAATTCTTCAATCCGGCGGATCGATTCGCCGATAACCGCCGAGCGCAGGTGTCCGACATGCAGTGCTTTGGCAACGTTCGGCCCGCCGAAATCCATAACCACCGTCTTGGGCGCGGTGACTGCAGCAACGCCGAAACGCCCGTCGGCGGCAATATCGTCCATGTTGCGGGCAATCAGGTCATCGCTGAGCGAAAGGTTGATAAAGCCCGGACCGTCGGTTGAAATATGCGCAAAGTCGCCGTCCTTTTCGAGTTCGGCCGCAATCCGGGCGGCGATTTCGCGCGGATTTTTGCGCTCGGATTTTGCCAGCGCCAGCGCGCCGTTGCACTGAAAATCGCTTAAGTCCGGACGGTCCGAAACCTTGACGAAGGCGTATTTGTCGTCAAGTCCGAGCGTTTTGAAAGCGGCGGCAATTTTTTGGTTAATCAGATTCTCCAAAGACAGTGTCATGAGCAAAGTTCCTCAAATTATTATTTTTCGCATTTGAAATAGAAATGGTTGGGCACCAGCAGGCGGCAGGTAAACAGCGTCTGGCGCACCGGTTCGGCATGGGTGCCGGTTTTTTGTCTGACGCATTCTTCGTCAGCCAGTTTTTTGACTTCTTTATACGGCGTCAGCAGGCTGTTGTAGCAAACGGCGGGAGCCTCGGGGGTGGAAGCGCCGACATAGAGTCTGTCGGGCGTTTTGGCGCCGGCTTCGCGGCGGCGGTCGACAAAGGCGTCAAGCTGCGAGCAGGCGGAAGCCAGAGCGGCCAGCGTCAGCAGATTTATGATTTTTAGCCTAGACAAATCCAAAAACTCCATTACATTAGGAAGAAATTTATATCAACATACTCAAAGAAGACGGGAAATGCAAGAAAACAAATATATCGGCGATGAAAAAATGACCAAAATGCTCGCGCACTATGACTGCCCGACGCCGCTTGAGGTTGTCAGAATGCGGTTTGCCGGCGCGCTTTGCAGCCCCAATCTGGAATTGCGCCCGACCGACGTTATTTCTTCTTTCTGGCCGGCGGGGCAGGCGCCGCGGCTGCAGACCAAGGACGAGGCCGAGCTGTTTTTCAAATTTTTTATGGGCCTGTGGGACGATGTTTTTGCGCGGATAAAACAAAATAAATTCAAACTGGAAAAACTCTCGTTCAAAGATTTGGCGCAATATTGCGAACGCCGTTACGCCGAGGTTGAACTCGGCTATGTCGAAGGGTTCTGGGGCGGCCGGCAGGATGCCAAACTTCCGGCCTATCTGGCCGAGCTGATTGACAACGTTTCGGAGCTGGCCGATGTCTATGCCGCGCTCGGGCGCAAGATTTCGGGCGGCGCTTCCGCGGAAGAGGTAATGCCGGCGCTGCAGTCTTGTGACGAAATGGTAAACAAATCGATTTCTTTTATTGTCGAAAACTCGGTCCTGCCGCGTATCGAAAGTCTCAAACGCGTTGTAAACTGAGGGCTTTCGACAAAAGGCTTGACATTTGGACGGATAAACCGCAAAGTGTGTCTGTCTCAAAATCAATCGCTTGATTGAATTTTTGGGTGTATCAACAACCGGAGAATTTTTTTTATGGAATTAATGGAAGGTCTTTTGACCAGACGTTCAATCCGCCGTTATCAGGACAAAAAAATCGATAAGGCGGTTCTGGAAGAAATCATCAAAGCGGCGCAGTTTTCGCCGACGGCCCACAACAAACAGCCGTGGGAGTTTCTGATTATCGACGACAAGGAATTTTTGGCCGAGCTGCGCCATATCCAGCGCTGGACTTCTTTTGCCAAAGACGCCGCCTGCGTGGTCATTGTCTGCGGCGACGTCGAGCGCTCTTTCAACCGCAGCAAAGAGGATGAAAAATGGAGTTTTATCGACGTTGACTGTGCCATTGCCACCCAGAGCCTGATGCTGGCCGCCTGGGCCAAGGGCATCGGCAGCTGCTACTGCGGCGCGGCGCCGATGCAGCGCGTGGTCGACGCTCTGCGCGAAAGGCTGAATCTGCCCGCAAACATCCGCCCGTTTGCAATCGTTCCGCTCGGCTATCCGGCCGAAACGCCCAAGCAACCGGATGACCGCTATAATCCCGATAAAATTCATTGGGGCAAATGGTAACAACTGCATAATTTGCTTGAAAATATCTAATTTAGTGATAAATTATTGCCGAAATAAAATGATGCCCGTGCGGGGCGTTCCGCACATCTAATATAAGGATAATAAATATGGTAGTTCGCGTAGCTATTAATGGTTATGGCCGTATCGGCCGTTTGACTCACCGCGCCATGGTTGAATCTGGCCGTACCGACATTGAAGTCGTTGCGATTAACGACTTGGGCAAGCCGATTGACAATGCCCGCCTGCTCAAATACGATTCTGTTCACGGCCGTTTTAAGGGTGAAGTTTCCGCCGATGACAATTCTCTGACCGTTAATGGCCACAAAATTCAGGTTTTTGCCGAGAAAGATCCGGCCAACCTGCCGTGGAAAGATCTTAACATCGACGTTGTCATGGAGTGCACCGGCATCTTCACTTCCAAAGAAAAAGCCATGGTTCACATCAATGCCGGCGCCAAACAGGTTCTGGTTTCCGCTCCCGCCAAAGAAGCTGACAAAACCATCGTTTTCGGCGTAAACAGCAATACTCTGGACGGTTCTGAACGCGTTGTTTCCAATGCTTCCTGCACCACCAACTGTCTGGCTCCCGTAGCCTATGTTCTGCAAAAAGTATGCGGTATCAAAAAAGGCTATATGACCACCATTCACTCCTATACCGGCGACCAGAGAACTCTGGACATCGTTCACCCGAAAGATCCGTACCGCGGCCGCGCTGCTGCCCTGAACATGATTCCGACCTCTACCGGCGCCGCCAAGGCTGTCGGTCTGGTTCTGCCCGAACTGGCCGGCAAACTCGACGGTTCTGCCGTTCGCGTTCCGACGCCGGACGTTTCTTTGGTTGACCTGACCTTCATTCCGGAAAGAGCTACCACGGTCGAAGCCATCAACTCTGCCATGAAAGCCGCTGCCGAAGGCGAACTGAAAGGTATTCTGGAATACAATGACGAGCCTCTGGTTTCTCAGGATTTCGTTACCGATTCCAACACCTCTATCTTTGATGCCGGCCAGACCAAGATTGTTGACGGCGATTTCGTCCGCATCGTTTCCTGGTACGACAACGAGTGGGGCTTCTCCAACAAGATGTCCGACACTGCCGTTGCCATGGCCAAGAGCTACAAAGCTTAATTGATCTGACACAAGCCCTCTTGGATGTCCAAGGGGGCTTTGTTTTTTGTTGATAAGGAAAAATTTATGACCGAATACAAAACAATCAAAGACTTGGGCGATTTGCACGGTAAGGTTGCCATGCTGCGCGCCGATTTGAACGTCCCCATGGACGAGAATTTTCATGTAACCAACACCGCGCGTATCGACCGCACCGTTCCGACCATCAAAACCCTGATGGACAAAGGCGCCAAAGTTGTCGTTATCTCGCACTTCGGCCGCCCCGAAGGCAAGGGCGATATGAAAAATTCGCTGTCGCATGTTGCGCCCGAGCTCGAAAAAGCTCTCGGCAAACATGTTGTGTTTGTTGACGACTGTATCGGCCCCAAAGTCGAAGAAGCCGTCAAAAATATGAAAAACGACGAAGTTCTGCTGCTTGAAAATCTGCGTTTTTACAATGAAGAGAAAAAAGGCGACGAGGCTTTTGCGGCCGAACTCGTCAAACCGGCCGACGTTTATGTTTCGGACGCTTTTTCGACGGCTCACCGCGCGCATGCTTCCATGGTTGCGGCTGCCAAACTGAAACCGGCGGCTTTCGGTCTGCTGATGGAAGAAGAAGTCAACGCTCTGTCTCAGGGATTGAACAATCCGCAGCGTCCGCTGATGGCTGTCGTCGGCGGCTCCAAGGTTTCGACCAAGCTGGATTTGCTGAACAATCTGGTCAAAAAGGTTGACAAGCTGGTTATCTCCGGCGGCATGGCGCATACCTTTATGAAAGCCAGCGGCATTGATACCGTCAACGAAGCCAATTCTCTGGTGCAGATGGATATGATTGACACTGCCAAAGAGATTATGGCGACCGCCAAAGCCAACAACTGCGACATTGTTCTGCCGTTGGATGTGGTTGTTTCCAAAGAGTTTAAGGCCGATGCCGAACACAAAACCGTCGGTCTGGACGATATTCCGGCCGAGGGCTGGATTTTGATGGACGTCGGCGACAAGACGATTGCTTCAATCAACGGCAAACTCGACGAATGCAAAACTCTGGTTTGGAACGGTCCGCTCGGCGTGTTTGAGCTCAAACCGTTTGACAACGCTACCAACAAAGTTGCTGCGCATGCGGCCGAGTTGACCAAAGCCGGCAGACTGATGTCGGTTGCCGGCGGCGGCGATACCGTTTCGGCTTTGGAGAATGCCGGCGTTGCCGACAAGTTTTCTTACATTTCGACGGCCGGCGGCGCTTTCCTCGAATGGATGGAAGGCAAAGAGCTTCCCGGTGTCGTTGTTTTGAAAAAGTAAACAACAGCCGAATAACAAGAAAGCCCCTCTCACGAGGGGCTTTCTTGTTATTTGTAATTCGTTATTCGTGATTTGTGCAGAAGCATGATTGCTTAAAATTCTTTCAGCTCTAATCCCTGTTTTCCATTCCCGTCATTCCGGCTGCAAAGCCCCTCTGTGTCATCCTCGTGCCCTCCCTCTCTTTTTTGTCATCCTCGTGCCCGAGCGAAGCGAGAAATAGACACGAGGATCCAGAGAATTATAAGACTTTATTGTTACCTGGATTCTCGGATCAGGGACTACGTCCCGTCCGAGAATGACATAGAAAAAAACAACCCGAGACACCCTCTTTTCCGTCATCCTCGGGCGGCATGAAATGCCTGACCCGAGGATCTCAGAAGCTATACAGCCTTGACAACAAATCACGAACAACGAATCACAAATCACTCTTTCGTCAATTCGACCTGTGATTTATTGTTGACACTTGATGAGAAATGTCCGATAATAATTAAAGAATTGTACTTATCTTTTTGAGGATGTTTCGAAATTTCTCGTCTGTCTGGTTCTTGTTTCTTTCTCTCCTCTGCCGCCGTTTTGTTGGTCACTGCGGCAGAGGCCTCCGC
>JAFUQJ010000032.1 GCA_017480995.1 Alphaproteobacteria bacterium | reverse complement strand
TAAGCCCGCTGCAATATCAGAAAAAGCTCCGCCTTCACGAAGCCCAGCGTCTGATGCTTTCCGAAAATTTTGACGCCGCCGAGGCCGCTTATGAAGTCGGCTACGAAAGCGCCAGCCAGTTTAACCGCGAATACAAACGGATGTTCGGCCTGCCGCCCAAAACGAATGTCAACCGGCTGAAAAGCGCCTGACCGGCGTTCATTTGATTTTCTGTTCCAGCTTTTTGATTTCCTGTGCCATGTTGGCATCTGACAGCTTGTTGATTTCTTCCTGCGCAAATTCCTGATGCAGATGGTCGGCAATATGTTTCAGCTTATGCCAGAAACCGTTTTCCCAAGCAATAACAGTGCCCCAGATCGCCATCAACGAAACAATAATCGTAAAAATCGCTTCGGCAACTTCAAACTTGTCCTTAAGGCTCCATTTTTCTTTTTCCATAGCATCCTCCCGGATGCAATATATAATCCCTGCGGCCTTCAATTCACCGCTGCCCGGACAATTTTCTACGTTATCACGCCGCGGCAAAATAAGCGATAACAAACTTCCGGTATATTTCCTCCAGCTTTTCGATATTGGCGGTCGTCTCGCACTCGTTTATCTTGTGAATCGTCGCGTTGGTCAGGCCGAATTCCACGACCGGACAATATTTGCGCACGAACCGCGCGTCCGAAGTTCCGCCCGAGGTTGAATAAACCGGCTCGCGGCCGCAAATTTCTCCCGCGATTTTTTTCAAAAGCTCCGTCTCCGCCGTTACCGGACTCAAAAACGATTCGCCGACGACCTCCGCCTCCAGTTCAAAACGCCCCGGCGCCGCGGCTGCGTGCTTTTGGGCCCAATCAATGATTTTCTGCGACGTCTGCTCGCTGTTAAAACGAATGTCTATCTGCGCAAACGCCTTTTCGGGAACGACGTTGGATGCGGGATTCCCGACGTCAAAGGTCGTCACCTGCAGCGTCGACGACCCGAAATACGCATTGCCGTCATCCAGCTTGTCGGCCTGCAAAACCGCCAAAAGGTTAACCAGATGATGTATCGGATTGTCTGCCAGCTGCGGATAGGCCGTATGTCCCTGCACGCCGTATGAAGTCAGACGCAAAATCACGTCGCCGCGCCGGCCGATTTTAATCTCTTCGCCGAGCTCCCGGGGATTAGACGGTTCGCCGACCAGCGCAAAGTCAAATTTTTCGCCGCGGGCAGTCAAGATTTCCAAAGCCTTCTGCGTGGCATCGACCGCCGGCTCTTCCTCGTCGGTAGACAACAGCAGGCTGACGCGGCCGTTTAGCTTCCCGGCGGCCGCCGCTTCGGAAACCGCCGCGGCAAACGCGGCCGCTCCGCCTTTCATGTCGGCAATGCCGCGGCCGAACAAAACGCCGTCATGAATTTCCGCGGCAAAGGGCGGATAACGCCACAAACGCTCGTCTCCGGCCGGCACCACGTCCAAATGGCCGTTAAACAGCAGATGCTTTGCGCCGCTGCCGATTGTCGCGTACAATGCCGGCATAACGCGGCCGTTTTTACCGCGGCAGTCCAGCATTTCCGTTGCAAACCCTTTTCCGTCCAGATATTTCTTCATCGCCGCAGTCACGCCGGCAACGTCGGTTCCCACCCCGCCGCCGCGCACCAGCTCAACGCATAAATCCAAAACTTCAGACATTTGACCTCTCTTTTTTATGCCAATATTTATACGGGGAATATTTTTGTTTGACAACTGATTTATTTGCCCTTATCTTAGGCGGAGTTAACAAAGAAAGCATCCAAAGTGAACAAAAACGTTTTACATATTTCTTTCCGAGGACTGAGACGCCGGATTTTCCTGCGACGATGATGTGTGCCGCCTTTTTTGATTGCCAAACACATAACCGCAGGATTTGAACAAGTTTCAAATCCTTTTTTATTGAAAGAAACAAATATGTCATCCGTACCCGTTAACCTCACGCTCAAAAAACTCGAAATGAACACGGCCGATTTGCGCAGCCTGCTCGATTTGCAGGACAAAATCATCGCCGGTTTCAAACCCGACGAACAGCATTTTATTCTCCACCGCACGATTGACGACTTCAGCAATGCCCTCAAAAGCGATCACATGTACGTTTTCGGCCTGTACGACGGCGACCGGCTGGTTTCGCAGTCAATCCTCTCGCTGCCCGGAGACCGCGACACCCGCGACCTGCCGGAATTTGCCGGCGAATACAAAAATTCCGAA
This sequence comes from Alphaproteobacteria bacterium, assembly GCA_017480995.1. GTDB lineage: Bacteria > Pseudomonadota > Alphaproteobacteria > RF32 > CAG-239 > CAZU01. Next base: position 13,993 of record JAFUQJ010000032.1, on the reverse strand, counting down.
CTTGCCGTTTTCAAGGCGGTTTTGGTCGATCCCGAATACCGCGGCCGCGGATTGATGAAACAGATGCTCAAAATCCGCGAACAGGTTGCCGCCGAACACGGACGCAAAATCGCCATTACCCAGATTGCGGCCGACAATCCGGCCAGCTGGGTTAACGCCATTCAATACGGCATGCAGATAACCAAGGTCGGCTTCGATCCCGAAGACAACGCCAAGGTAATCTATCTTCAAAAACGCCTGGACGGCAAAGCGCCGATACCGTCCGAACAAAACGCCTACCGGCTCTCGCTCGGCAGCGACGTTCACAAAAACGTCCCCGCCCTGTTCAACAAAATGATGAAATTGTCCGCCGCCGGCATGATCGGTTCCGCCTGGGACAAACAAAACAATCAGATTATCTGGTATCCGTCCGCTACGGCCGCGCGCATAAAAAAACGCGACCGGATTTTTGTTCCGGCCGCGCGGCAGAGTATCGGCAAAATTTAGTCGTCTTTCGCAATCGCGATATGCAGCTCGTCCAACTGTTTCGGCGTAACCGCGTTGGGCGCCTGCATCATCAAATCCTGCGCCTTGCCGTTGAGCGGGAAAGCGATAACGTCGCGAATGATTTCCTCGTCCAGCAGCAGCATGACCAGGCGATCCATTCCGTAGGCCGAACCGGCGTGCGGCGGCGCGCCGAACTTAAAGGCGTTAATCATGCCGCCGAACTTGCCGTCGACCACGCTGTGGTCATAACCGGCGATTTCAAAAACCTTATACATGATTTCCGGCGCATGGTTGCGCACGCCGCCCGACAACAGCTCGACGCCGTTGCACACAAAGTCATACTGATAAGCGAGAATATCCAGCGGATTTTTATTCTGATTCTGCAGCGCTTCCATTCCGCCCTGCGGCATTGAAAACGGATTATGCGAAAATTCGACGGCGCCGGTTTCTTCGTTTTCCTCATAAAACGGAAAATCGACAATCCAGCACATCTTGAAAGAATTCTTGTCAATCAGTCCCAGCTCCTCGCCGACTTTGTTGCGCAGACGCCCGCTGAATTTGTCAAATTTGACGCCTTTGCCGGCCATGAACAAAACCGCGTCGCCGTCTGCGGCGCCGAAAGCCTGCTTGATTTCGGCAATCTTGGCTTCGCTCATCATCCGCGAAATTCCTTTTGCGCCGGCGGAAGCCCAGGCAATATAGGCAACGCCGCCCATTCCCTCTTCTTTCGCGTAACCGTCCAGCTTGTCAAAAAACGAACGCGGCTTGTCGGCAATGCCTTTAACCAGCATGCCCTTAATCATTTTGCCTTCTCCGGCCATACCGTCATAAACGCCAAAGCCGCTGTTGCCGAACAACGACGTCGCATCCCGCAAAATCAGCGGATTGCGCAAATCGGGCTTGTCGGAACCGTAGGTAAGCATCGCTTCGCGGAATGGAATATGGACAAACGGCGCCTGATCAACCTTCTTGCCGTTGGCAAATTCGTTAAAAATCGTGCCCAGCGTATGCTCGATAACCTTAAAAACGTCATCCTGCGTGGCAAAGCTCATTTCCATGTCCATCTGATAAAATTCGCCCGGGCTGCGGTCGGCGCGCGGATCTTCGTCGCGGAAACAAGGCGCAATCTGAAAATATTTGTCAAAACCCGAAACCATCAGCAGCTGCTTAAACTGCTGCGGCGCCTGCGGCAGCGCGTAAAACTTTCCGGGATTCAGGCGCGAAGGAACCAGAAAATCGCGCGCCCCTTCCGGCGAAGAAGCCGTCAAAATCGGCGTCTGAAACTCGGTAAAGCCCTGCTCGCGCATCAGTTCGCGCGAACGCTGAATCACCGCCGAACGCAGCATAATGTTTTTATGAATACGATCCTTGCGCAAATCCAGAAAGCGGTATTTGAGGCGGATCTCCTCGGGCGCGTCGTCTTCAATCGCCACCTGAAAAGGCAGAACCTCGGCTTCCGAATGAACTTCCAAACCCAAAATTTTTATTTCAATATCGCCGGTCGGCATGTTTTTGTTGATGCTTTCGCGTTTAACGACTTTGCCGCGGATGCCGATAACCGATTCGGGACGCAGCGCTTCGATCTTTGCAAACAAATCAGAATCACTGTCAACCACACACTGCGTAATTCCGTAATGATCCCGTAAATCGACAAAGCACAGGTTTCCCAAGTTGCGTTTGCGATGTATCCAGCCGGCCAGCTTGACTTCCTTGTCAATGTCAGAAGCGCGCAGTTCGCCGCAAGTATGTGTTCTGTATGTTTGCATGAATAACCTCTGAAATTAGTTGTTTGTAACTTTTACTTTCTAGTCCCAAAAAGCCCTAAAAGCAACCATTTTCACGCTCTGAACACAAAAAAAGCGCCCGCTCTCGGAGCAGACGCTGTTTTTCTTTTCCCCCCGTTACAAATTTTTGTAACGAATTTTCTTAAACTCGAAGGAAAGCCCCAAATCTTCGGCTACCTTACGGACACAGTCCTTCCATCCTTTCTCCCCGAGTTTGACCTCGCCGGGAGCATGACGGTTGGTGTTTTCCGTATTGCCGCAAAGGACATGGACGGTTCCGTCTTCTCCGCGTCCGTAAACGTGGAATTTGAGGAATACGCTGTCGTTGCGGTAAATCTCCTTAGCTTTGGCGCGAACCTGTTCAATCCAGGCATCCAGACCGTTCTCAGGCATCGGGAAATCCAGTATCGCGGCGTCTACGACGTAATATGCGCAGGCATTGCCGTACTTGTCGCTCTTGGGATGATGACCTTTGCCCTCTTCCACCACATAGAAAGGATACAGGCTGCAGCGTGCGGCCAGATTCTTCATGATGTCGAACATCGGTCCTTCTCTCTTGCGAAACTCCACAAAGAGGACATTCTGCACTCCGCTGATAGTCAGCGTTTTTCCTTCACGATACTTGGGCTCAAACGGCGCCAATACTGATTTGAGAACTGCTACTGAAGCATTGTCTGCTGCATCTACGATGGCATACAGACGGTTTTCTGGGTTTTTTAACATAAAAATAAAAATTAAAAAATTTGTAAAACGGCTTATCTTCTGATCGCTAAGAGCTGCCAACTTCCAAGCGACGTGTATTTTGTCTATGATATCTTAATTGTAGTTAATGTGCCTAATGTATTAAACTCAAGTTTTGACAAAATCAAGAAAAAATGTCGTTTGGACAATTTTTTTGCATTAAAAGAATTTTAAACATCAGCGGCTAGACTGCCTTTAAGTTTAATGCCAAATAAAAAAGAAGAAAAATCATGGACGTAATCGAAACCACCGGCCAACTGCAAAAGTTCTGCGACGAAATGGCGCGCCATTCTTTCGTCACGGTAGATCTGGAGTTTTTGCGCGAGCATACCTATTATGCCAAGCTCTGCCTGATTCAGGTCGGTTCAAAATCCCGCTGCGTCATTATCGATCCCCTGGCCGAAGGAATTGATCTGACGCCGTTTTTCGATCTCATGACTAATCCGGAAGTCATCAAAGTCTTCCATTCCGGCCGCCAGGATATCGAAATCATTTACAACATGTCGCACCGGATTCCCGCGCCGCTGTTTGACACGCAGATTGCCGGCATGGTCACCGGATTCGGCGAATCGATCAGCTACGAAAACCTTGTCGCCCACATCCTGCATCTCAAACTCGACAAGTCCAACCGCCTGTCGGACTGGAGCAAACGCCCGCTCAATCCGTCCCAGCTGGAATACGCGCTGGCCGACGTCACGCACCTCGTTCCCGTTTACGAACACCTCAAGAACAAACTCGACAGTCTCGGCCGCACCGACTGGATTAAAGAAGAAATTGACGCGCTGTCCTCGCCCGAAACGTACGAAACCAATCCACAGGAAGCCTGGCAGCGCATCCGGCACCGCTCGCACAACGCGCGTTTTCTGACCGTTCTGCGGGAGCTGGCGGCCTGGCGGGAAGCGCGTTCGCAGCGCAAAAACACGCCGCGCCAGTCCTTTATCAAAGACGAGGCCTTGCTGGCCATCTGCGCCATGTGCCCGCAGACCAAAGAAGAACTCATGCAAATCCGCAACCTGCGCCGTGACATCGCCCAGGGACGCCTCGGCGACGAAATTGTCGAGGTTTTAAGCCATATCAAAGACATTCCCGAAAAAGACTATGTCCGCCCGCCCAAACTGCGGGAACTGCAGGAAAAGAACCATTCGCTTTACGAACTGCTCAAACTTCTGCTCAAGATCGTCAGCCAGAACCAAGGCATCGTGTCGCGCCTGCTTGCTTCCGACGAAGACATAAAAGAGTTCAGCAATTTTAATGACAAAAACTGCGCCGTTCTAAAAGGCTGGCGGTACGACGTCTTCGGACGTCAGGCGCTTGAACTGCGCTCGGGCCGGCTGGCGATTCGCTTTGATCCGCAGACACGCGGCATTGTCTTTGAAAACGCCGGCGCTCAGCCCTTGTAAAAACTCTTCAGCAAATTGAGAATTTTCAAAACCTGCGGATTTTTAATCGAATAAAAGATTGTCTGCGCCTCGCGCCTGGTTTTGACGATATCCTCGGCCCGCAGAACGGCCAGATGCTGCGACAAAGCCGATTGGCTGAGCCGGACCAGTTTTTCGAGCTCGCCGACGTTAAGTTCCTCTTTCAACAGATAATACAAGATGTCCAGCCGTTTTTCGTTGCCCATCGCTTTCAGGATACGGGCACTTTTCTCAATATCCGCGTTTTTCATCCGCCACAAACCTCCTGTAACTCAATAACTCATCACTAATATTTATGCTCGAAAATGATAATATCTAGGGTTTGCTTTTATAATATTTTCCAATTCTTTTGTGTTGCCATCTTATTTTTGTGTGCTAAACTGAGCGCCGGATCAAAAGAGGAGATATTTTCATGAATACGGAAGAATTGAAAGACCTGAGTTTTGAAGACGCTTTGGCTCAGCTTGAAAATATCGTCCGCGAACTCGAAAGCGGACGCATCAAACTTGACGACGCCGTCAGCGCCTACGAAAAGGCCGTTGCGCTAAAGCAGCTCTGCGAGAACAAACTGCAAAACGCCCGCCTCAAAATCGAAAAGATCGAGGTCTCTCCTCAGGGCGAAGTCGGCACTTCCGAATTCAGCGTGCCCGAAGCCTGATTTTTATCCGGGGGACTCTCATGACGGACTTTTCTTCTCATCTGGCTTCTTTCTGCAAAACGTTTAACCAAAAACTGCCCGAACTGTTTCCGCTGCCCGCGGGAGCCGAAAGACGCGTTGTCGAAGCGATGTTCTATTCGCTGAGCAACGGCGGCAAACGCCTGCGTCCGTTTTTGGTCTGCGAAACCGCCGCCCTCTTCGGCATTGCTCCCGAAAAAAGTTTTATAACGGCGGCCGCGCTGGAATGCCTGCATACTTACTCGCTTATTCACGACGACCTCCCGGCCATAGACAATGACGATCTGCGCCGCGGCAAGCCGACCTGTCACAAACAGTTTGACGAAGCAACCGCAATTCTTGCCGGCGACGGCCTGCTCACTTATGCGTTCGAATTGGTCTGCGGCAGTCAAAATCCGTTTCCGGCAGAAACCCAAAGCCGGCTTTGTTCCTTGCTGGCCGACGCCGCCGGAGCTTTTGGCGGCATGGTTGCCGGACAAACGCTCGACCTGCTGTCCGAACACGACGCAGCCGCGGCGCCGCAGGACATAATCACCCGTATAGAAGAAATGAAAACCGGCCGCCTGCTGCGTTTTGCCTGCGAGGCCGGCGCCGTGCTCGGACAAGCCGGCGCGGCCGAATATCAGGCTCTGACCACCTATGCGCGCAAAATCGGCACGGCTTTCCAGATTGTCGACGACATTCTTGATGTCGAAGGCAGCCCGGAACTCATGGGCAAAACCCTCGGCAAAGACGCGCAGCAGGGCAAACTGACTTTTGTCAGCCTCTACGGCCTCGCTCAGGCCCGGCGAATTGCCGAAAATCTTATTGACGAAGCATTGCAGGCCCTGTCTGTCTTTGACGGCCGCGCCGCAGTCCTCGGAGAACTGGCCCGTTTTATCCTAAACCGCCGCAGCTAGTCTTCGATTTCCACAAAAGTCAGAAACACATATTTGGTTGTCGGCGACGGTTTGGTCACGACAATATTCAGCGGCAGTCTGCTCTTGGCTTTCAAAGATTCCTGCTCCGGCTGCTGATTCTGGCTTTTGAGCAGATTGGTGTTTTCGTCGAGCATTTCCACATGTACCGTCGGCAGATCAAGCGTCCGGTTGGTCATATTGTTAATAAAGCCCTTAATTTCGAGCCGCGGCGCTTCCTCGTCGTTGAAATAAATCCAGTCGATGTTCTGAAACTCCAGCCCTTCGCCCAGAATCTGCGCTTCCGCCCCGAACACGCCGTATATCGGAGCCGTCCAGGGAAAGCGCCGTGCGATGTCATACCGGTTGTTATAAAGCGAAAGCGCCGCAATCACCGCCAGAAACGCCAAAATATATTTTACTTTCAAATGAATGTTCCACCCGGTCAGGGTTTTGAACTTAAGCCAGAGCCTTTCGCGCAGCGTCAGTTTTTTTTCTTTCTCAAACAAACCTTCCGTCTGCTCGGAAAGACGCCGGAAAATATCATTAATGTCAACCGGCTCGTCAATTTCCGGCTCCGGTTCGGCAGCGGCCTCTTCGCCGGCATTTTCCGAAGCCCCCCCGTCCCCGGGCTTTTCGCTTTCTTCGTCGGCAGCGTCGCCGGGCTCTTCCGTACCGTTGTTCTCCGACGGCAAATCGTTGTTTTCTTCCGAAAGCGCCGCCGCTTCGTCAGCAACGTCCGTTTCGTCATTCTCCGCTGCCGGCGGCATCTTCACGGCCTCGACCTCGCCTCTGCGGTCATAACGAAAAACCTCGCCGCATTTGCTGCAGCGGAGTTTGCGCCCTTCTTCGGGAATCAGGTCTTCGCCGACGTTGTAACCCTGACGGCATTTCGGACAGTAAATAAGCATTTTCACACCTTTCCTGAGTGGTAATATAGAATGAAAAAGTGTTTAATCAAAGCAAAAAAATACTTTATTAAAAAAATAATTGCTATATCTTAAAGAGTGTTGCAACAAGGAGGGATTCTGTGGCCGAAAACAATAATATCATCGAGATGCAAAACGTGGGGATTCGTTATGACCAGGGCCCGGAAATCCTGAGCGACATCAAACTCAGCCTCAAAAAAGGCTCTTTTCATTTTCTGACCGGCAAAAGCGGCGCCGGCAAAACATCGCTCCTAAGCATGATGTATCTGGCTCAGAAACCGAGCCGCGGCAGCATGAGCGTCTTCGGCAAAAACCTCAATTTTACCAACCGCGACGGCCTGGCTTCCCTGCGCCGGCGCATCGGCGTCGTTTTTCAGGACTTCCGCCTGCTCGATCACTTAAGCGCCTTTGATAACGTCGCGCTGCCGCTGCGCGTCGGCGGCATGGACGAGCGCGAAATCCGCAAGCGCGTTACCGAACTCCTCAACTGGGTGGAGCTCGACGCGCACATGCAAGATACGCCCGACACCCTCTCCGGCGGCGAAAAACAGCGCATTGCCATTGCCCGCGCCGTCATCAACCGGCCCGAACTGCTGCTGGCCGACGAACCGACCGGCAATGTCGATAACTTTATTGCCACCAAGCTGATGAAACTGTTTGTCGAACTCAACAAACTCGGCACCACCGTCGTCATTGCGACGCACAGCGAAAAGCTCATCAGCGATTTTGCCTATCCGCGGCTGCATTTGCAAAACCGCGGACTGCACATCATCCGTCCGGCCGATTGTTCCATGCTGAAGGAGGCCGCCGGTGTCTAGACCTCAGTATATCAGCCGCAAACAGGAACTCCCGCTCAAAGGCGACAGCACCAGCCTCTTTTTGCAGGTAATCATTTCGATTGCCGTCTTCATCTTTGCCATCACCCTTTCCGGCGTGCTTTCCATCAATACCATGCTGTACAACTGGAACCAGAGCATTTTGGGCTCGCTGACGGTCCAGATTATGCCCATAAACGACATTAATAAGGAAAAGGCCGCCGCCCAAACTCTCGCGCATCAGGACAAAGCGGTCGAATTTCTGCAAACCGTGGAAGGCATTGTCAAAGTCACGCCGTTGAGCAGCGACCAGCTCAAAGAACTCATTCAGCCCTGGCTCGGCGACGGCGTTAACATTTCCAGCCTGCCGGTGCCGCGGATTATCGACGTCAAACTTGCCGCCGATGCCGACATCGATTTTGCGGAACTGGCGCAAAAACTTGCTCAGGCATCGCCGCAGGCATCGCTGGACAACCACAAGCTCTGGCTCAGCAAACTCATCGACTTTGCCGACGGCCTCAAGCTGATTGCCACGACGGTTCTGATCTTGGTAATAGCCATTACTTCCGGCGCCATTTTTTATACCACGCAGATGAGTCTCGGCCTGCACCGCAATATCATCGAGATTCTGCACATCATGGGCGCCAAAGACACCTATGTCGCCCAGCAATACGGCAAGCGCATGGCTTGGCTCGGCTTCTGCGGCGGCCTGTTCGGCATGTTGCTGGCAATTCCGACAATTTTCTTCATCGGCTCGCTGGCGGTCCGGATTGAAGGCGGCATCATCAGCGAGGCGACGCTCGGTTTTTCCGATTGGGGCATTATCCTGTCGCTGCCGCTGTTCTCCATGCTGATTGCCATGTACACCGCCTACTACACGGTCAAACGCACGTTACAGAAGATGCTATGATAAAAAAACTCTTTTTTACTGCCGCGCTTGTCGGCGTTGTCCTTTGGCTGGCCGGGTTTGTCTGGTTTGCGCAGCGCATCAATGCCTACACTCCCGACACGTCCACCCGTACCGGCGCCATCATCGCGCTCACCGGCGGCCGCCACCGCATTGCCGAAGCCATAGAACTTTTGAACAAAGGCATGGCCGACCGTCTGTTCATCTCCGGCGTCGGCCGTCATATTTCGCTTGACAACATTGCCCGCCGTCAGAAACTCGGCGATTTCCCGCGGCACAAAATCACACTCGGGCAAAAAGCCCTTGATACGGTCGGCAACGCCGCAGAAACCACCGCCTGGCTCAGACAAAACCGTATTAATTCGATTCGTCTGGTCACATCCAACTATCACGTCGAGCGCAGCATCATCGAGTTCCGCGCCCAAAATCCCGACCTGATTATCATCCCGCATCCGGTTTATTCCGAACGAGTTTCAAAAAAGTGGTGGACGACTTGGCATACTTTCTCGCTTATTTTTGCGGAATATAATAAATTTTTGTATGTATATGTCAGAACCAAAATCTTATCGTGAGGCTGCCCATGCTGTTTATCCGTTCCCTTTTCTTTAACATCGTCTGCTACGGCACCCTTTTTGTCGGCTGCTGCTTTAATTCGCTGGTCGGCGTTTTTTCGCCCAAAGCCACCATCAAAATCTGGAATTATGCGTTTATTCCGTTTCTGGTCAGAGCGCTCCGCGGCATTGCCGGCATTCAAATCGAAATCCGCGGCGCCGAACATATCCGTCAGGAAGGCGTCATCTATGCCGGCAAACATGAATCCGCGCTGGAAACCTACATTCTGACCAACTATATCCGCAAAGCCTCTTTTGTCCTCAAAAAAGAACTGACTTATATTCCGATTTTCGGCTGGGCGCAGTATTTCTATGGCATGATTCCGGTAGACCGTTCGGCCGGTTCCGCCGCCATGAAGAACATGCTCCGCCACGCACAGGAAAAAGTCAAGCAAAACCGCCCGCTTATCATCTTTCCAGAAGGCACCCGCCGGCGCCCCGGCGACGAGCCGGTATACAAGCCGGGCGTTGCTCTGCTTTATCAGCACCTCGGCCTGCCGGTCATTCCGATAGCGTCCAACACCGGTTTCTTCTGGGCCAAAAGTTCGTTCATGCGCCATCCCGGCAAAGTGATTTTCGAATTTATGGAACCGATAGCTCCCGGCCTTGACAAAAAGGCTTTCATGACCGAGCTTCAAAACCGCATCGAAAGCAAATGCGCCGAGCTCAATGCCGAAACGATCGCCGCTTATCCCGAGATCGCCGACAGACTCGTCAGCCGGAATTAACGCGATGCGCGAACGCCTCAGAAACATACTCGGCTCTTTCAGCGCCTCCTGGAGCAGGACAAAGTCCTGGGGAGGCCGCAACAAAACGTTTATTTTCCCGTTTTTGTTTTCTTTCGCGCTGATGTTTTCTTTCATTGAGGCGACGCTTGTCCGCAGCGCCATGATCAACCGGTTCAAAACCGAGCTGGTCGCGCTGCAAAAATATCTGAACGAATTTCAGCTTGACCTCGCCTACGATCACATCAAATTTAACAATATTTTCTTTTATCCGCTGGTTGAGATAGAAAATCTGCAGTTATACAATCTGCGCGGAACCGAATTGTGGCGGCTTAATTTTGACAAAGTCAGCGGCCGTCTCGGACTGCTCAACATCAACAAGCTCAATTTCCGGAGTTCGGAACAGATTCTCTTTGCCCGCGGCGAACGGCAGTTTCGGATTTCGGGCGATGCCGCGCTCAAAATCACCGCCAATTCCAAAGGCGGTTTCGAAACGCTGCACCTGCGGCTGCGCGACGCGGACATCAAAGACTTTGCCAAAATCAAAGAAGCCGGCATCGACGTCCGCAGCCTTCATTCCGTCAAACACGAAGCCCTGATTATGCCGAGCCTCGAAGGCCACTTGGAAATCAGCGGCGTCAAACTCAACGGCCTGCTCGAATACCCGCTGACTTCCGAAATCAAGCGCGTTTATGCCAAAGCGACGCTTATGGGCAGCATTCCGCTGCAGGATTCGTTTTTGCTCGGAACCGAAACCTGGCTGCAAAACGGCGGCTTTGTAGACATCCCGCGCCTGGTCGTCAACTGGCAGCCGCTGCTGCTGGTCGGCCGCGGTACGCTCAACTTCAACGAAGAACTGCAGCCGCGCCTCAGCCTGGCCACCTCTTCCAAGGCCATGCTCAACCTGCTTGACGATCTGCAGAAAAACAAATTTTTGGATCGCAAAGGCGTTTTTGTCGCCAATATTCTGCTGAATTCCAAGGCTTTCAAACTGCATGAAGAAGACAAACACCTGACGCTGACCACGCCGATAAGCTATCAGGACAACAAACTCGCGGTCGAAAACATCACCGTCAAAACTTTCAAACCGTAAACCACGCGATAATCAGCCTGGCCAAACCGTATCTGCGCTCGTCGAGCAATTCGTATTGCTCCGGCAGCAGACAGGCTTCGTTTTTTTCGACTTCAATCAGACATAAGGCGCCGTCGTTCAAAAAGCCGCCTTCGGCCAAACGCTTTAACGCCGGTTCGCTCAGCCCCTGCCGGTACGGCGCGTCCATAAAAACCACGTCGGCCCGGCTTTTCGGCGGCCGTATCCGCAAGACATCGCCGCCGACGGTTTCAATCCGGGCCGTTTCGCCCGGAAACCGGCGAATGTTTTTGAGAGCCGGATTCAAATCGGCATCAAAGAAAAAAACTTTTCCGAACCCCTGCGACACCGCTTCCAGCCCCATTGCGCCGGAGCCCGAAAACACGTCAAAAAACACTTTGCCCGAAAAATCAAACCCGAGCCGCGAACGCAGAATATTGAAAACGGCTTCGCGCATTCGGTCAGACGTCGGCCGCACCACTTCGGACTGAGGCGAAAGCAGCGCCTTGCCGCGATATTTTCCGCCGTTTATTTTCATAACGCAAACTTTGCTCCGAGCTGCTCGCGCAGAACCTTTGCCGGCACTTCGCGCACCTCGCCTTTTTTGAGGCTGCCGAGCTGAAACGGCCCGTAAGACAAACGGATAAGCCTCGACACCTCCAGGCCGATGAATTTCATCACTTTGCGGATTTCGCGGTTTTTGCCCTCCGTCAGCGTCACGCTGAGCCATGTATTGGTTCCCTGGGTGCTTTCAACCTCGGCCTTAATCGAACCGTATTCCACACCGTCGACAACAATTCCTTTTTGCAGCCCCCGAAGCTTATCGGCGTCGACATAACCGTGAACCCGCACTTTGTAGCGGCGTGCCCAGCCGTTGGAAGGAAGCTCCAGCTTTCGCGAAAGTTCCCCGTTATTCGTCAGCAGCAGCAGTCCCTCGGAATTCAGATCAAGCCGTCCGACCGAAATCACGCGCGGCAGACCGTGCGGCAGATTGTCAAACACCGTCGGACGCTCTTTTTCGTCGCGATGCGACGTCACCAGCCCGGCCGGTTTGTGATACAGCCACAGCCGCGTCAGCTCTTTTTGCGGCAGTTTTTCGCCGTCAAACAGAATTTTTTCGTCTCCGTTGACGTTAAAAGCGGGTGAATCGATAATCTCGCCGTTGACGGTCACGCGCTTCTGTCGGATATACTCTTCGGCCTGCCGACGCGAACAAACGCCGGAACGCGCCATAAACTTTGCTATTCTTTCGCTCATTTTTTGCTTTCCTTTTTTCTTGAGTTCTAGCATAATCTACCTAAAATACAACAAAAAAGGATGCCATGGAAAACAGCTTTTATATGCGGCGCGCCCTTGAACTTGCCGAACAGGCGCAAATCAATGACGAAATTCCGATCGGCTGCGTTATCGTCGATCCGCAAAGCGGAGAAATAATTGCCGAAAGCGGCAATCTCAGCCAATATGCGGAAGATGCCACCGCGCATGCCGAAATTGCCGCCATCCGCAGCGCCTGCCGCAAACTCGGGCAAAACCGCTTGCGCGGACTGGATATGTATGTCACGCTGGAACCCTGCACCATGTGCGCCGCCGCAATTTCTTTTGCCCGCATCGAAAACCTGTATTTCGGCGCGGCCGACGCCAAAGGAGGCGCCGTCGTCAGCGGCGTGAAATTTTATGAACAGCCGACCTGCCACCACCGCCCGCAAGTACATCAGGGCCTGCTGGAAAACGAATGTTCGCAGATTCTCAAAGACTTTTTTAAGAAAAAAAGAGCCAAATCCGCCTAATCTCTGTTTTCCGGTCTCTAACCGCCATTCCTGCTGCAAAGCCCCCTTTTTGTCATGCCCGTGCCAAGCCGTCTCTCTTCTTGGTTATCCCCATGCCGCTGTGCCCCCTCCTTGTCATTCCGACCTCTCTTTTATCCTGTCATCCTCGCCCTCTCTTTTCTCCTGTCACCCTCGTATCCTCTCTTTTCTGTCACCCTCGGGCTTGACCCGAGGGCCCAGTCTCCCTTGTCATTCCGGCCGCAAAGCCTTCTCTTCGTCATCCTCAGGCCCTCCCTTTCTTTTTTGTCATCCTCGTGCCCGAGCGCTTCTATCCCTCGTCATCCTCGTGCCCGACCTCTCTTTCTTTTTCTGTCATCCTCGTGCCCGAGCGAAGCGAGGAATAGACACGAGGATCCAGAAAATTATATGGCCTTATTACCACCTGGATTCTCCGGTGTAAATTCCCAACGTAGTTGGGCCTCTTGACTTCGCACTCTTTCCCGATGCATCTGCGCTGCATCGGAGGGCGAGTCCGTCCCGTAAGCCTCGAACTTCGCTTCCTGCTCGTTCTCGCCAACTATCGACTCCAAGCCGGAGACGGCCGAAAGGAAAAGCGCACGATTGCGCTTTTTCTGAGGAGACGCAATGAGACTTGATTTCGCGAGGGCTGCGATAGCAACCGTTGCGAAATATAGTCGGAATTGAAACTTTCGACCTGCGCAAATTGCTCTAGTTCGCCATTAAACGGGCTTTCTGAATTTTCCAGTCGCGATCTTTAATAGCCTCTCTCTTATCATAATTCTTCTTGCCGGTACCGAGACCGACTTCGAGCTTGGCACGGCCGTGATCGTCAAAAAAGAGACGAATGGCAACCAAAGTCGTCCCCTTGCGCGAAAGGGAATTGATAATGTCGATGATTTCTTTCTTTTTGAGCAGTAGTTTGCGCTCGCGTTTTTCGGCGTGCGAAGCGTAGCCTTTGTTGGCATACTCGGCAATAAACATATTGGACATGAAAAGCTCTTCGCCTTTGACGATGCCGAAAGCATCCGTAATATTGGCATGACCGAGCCGCAGCGATTTGACCTCGGTTCCCGTCAGCTCCAGTCCGGCCGTAAATTTTTCGCTGATAAGATAATCGAAATGCGCCCG
>JAFUQJ010000031.1 GCA_017480995.1 Alphaproteobacteria bacterium | reverse complement strand
GAGGGTGACAGAAAAGAGAGGATACGAGGGTGACAGAAAAGAGAGGATACGAGGGTGACATAAAAAAGAGGGGGAGGGTGACGGAAACAGTCATCAGAAACCAGAGATTAGTAATTAGAGCCGAAAGCATTTTTATTAAGCAATCATGCTTCTGACACAGATTACGAATAACGAATAACGAATTACGAATCACTGATTACTGATTGCCGTTTAGTAAAATATTTATATTTTCTTCTTATAATAATACAAATTTATGAGGAGAATCTGTCATGCAACCGATAACATCACAAAAATTATGCGAAATTCTGGGCTGTAAAGGTCCGGTGGCCGACGTCGTGATTCACGCCGTCTCAACCGACAGCCGCAAAGTGCAGCCCGGCGATTTGTTTATTGCCGTCAAAGGCGAGAAATTTGACGCGCACGACTTTGTGCCCGAGGTGATTGCCAAAGGCGTGGCGCTGGCCGTTGTCGAGCACCCAGTCGAGGGCGTTACCGCCGAGAAACAGATTGTGGTTCCGAACGCGCTGCAGGCTTACGGCAAAATCGGCGCTTATAACCGTTCGCTGTTTAAGGGCATGGTTATCGGGCTGACCGGTTCGGCCGGAAAAACCACCACCAAGGAAGAAATCAAATTTGCATTGAGCCGGTTCGGCAAAGTCTATGCGACCGGCGGCAATCACAACAACAACGTCGGCGTGCCGATTACGCTCTGCGAAATGGATATGGACGCCGATTATGCGATTATCGAGATGGGCATGAGCGCCAAAGGCGAGATTGAAGAACTGGTTTCTTACGTGCAGCCCGATGCGGCCGTGATTACCAACGTTTATCCGATGCATATCGAGTTTTTCCCGAATTTTGAGGGAATCGCCGAGGCCAAGGCAGAGATTTTCAAATCGCTCAAAAAAGGCGGGCTGGCGCTGATTAACGAAGATACCAATTTTGCGGAACTGCTCGAAAAAAGAGCGCTCGAAAACGGTGCCAAAGTCGTTAAGTTCGGCAAAAACAATCATCCCGACGTGCCGCTGAAACTGGCGGACGAGGGCGAACATAATTATTATAACGCCTGGTGCGTTTTGAGTCTTATCAGCGCTTTGGGGCTCGACGTTAAACAAACGGCTGAAGATTTGGCCGGTTTTAAAGCTCTGGCCGGCCGCGGCGCCAAACATGTGTTGAAGCTGCCCAAAGGCGGAACTTATACGCTGATTGACGACAGTTATTCGGGGCAGCCCGAGGCGATGAAAATTGCCGTTGAAACGCTCGACAAAATGAAGGTGCCGGGCCGCAAAATCGCCGTGCTCGGCAAAATGGCCGAACTCGGAGACACTTCCAAGGCGCGGCATGTCGAAATCGGACGGACGGTGGCGGCCAGTTCAATCGACGTCGTTGTCGGCGTTTGTCCGGAAATGAAGGATATGCTGGCGCAGCTTCCAGCCGGAAAAGAGCAGCATTATTTTGAAAATAAAGAGGGGCTGGACGCGTTTTTGTTAAATAACCTGTTGCAAAATAATGACATTGTCCTTATAAAGGGTGCCAGATATTCTTCAAAACTGTATCAGGTGACAGACAGCCTGCTCGAAAAAGGAAAGTAAACCGGACATGAAATGCCCATTTTGCGGATGTGAAGACACTCAGGTCAAAGATTCGCGCGAAACCGACGATTCAACGGCTATCCGCCGGCGCCGCGAGTGCGCGGAATGCGGATCGCGTTTTACGACTTTTGAGCGCGTGCAGCTGCGCGATCTGATCGTGGTCAAGAAAAACGGCGATAAGGTGATGTTTGACCGCGACAAACTCGCGCGCTCGATTTATCTGGCCGTGCGCAAAAGGCCGGTCAGCAACGAGCGCGTCGAAAAGGTGGTGACGGCGATTCAACGGCGGCTGGAGAGTTCCGGCGAGCCCGAAATCCAGTCGACGCAGATCGGCGAATATGTCATGGAAGCGCTGGCTAACCTCGACCATATCGCGTATATCCGTTTTGCGTCGGTGTATCGGGATTTTCGCGAAGTGAAAGATTTTGAGGAATTTGTGGAAACGATTGATAAATTGGCTAAACCTCGGGGAGAAGACGAATAATGGGAAGTTTTGTTTCGGAAAAAATCAGAATGAAGTCGGCGGCGCGTCTGGCCGCGGTGCAGGCGACCTATATGATTGAATACGGCCAGCTGCCGGTCGACGAGGTTATCAAGGACTTTGTCAACGGCGAAGTCGGACGTTATGTTATTGAAGAAGAAAACAACGGCTGGGAAGAAAAAGAAGAACTGGTGCGCGTCGAAGACATGGACAAGGCTTATTTTTCCAACCTGACCAAAAATGTCCACGCCAACAAGGAAGCGCTTGAGAAGTCTCTGGCGCATTATCTGCGCGAGGGCTGGTCTTTTGAACGCTTTGACGGAACGCTGCGCGCGCTGCTGCTCTGCGCAGCTTACGAACTGGCGTATACCACCGATGTTGACGCGGCGGTCATCGTCAAAGAATATGTCGATCTGGCGTATGCGTTCTTTTCCAAAAACGAGCCGAAGATGGTGAATGCTCTGCTGGACACGATAGCGAAGGGAATTCGCTGAAAAGTTCGTTTGTCCGGCGCAATTTGCTGTGATTGAGGGAATACAGAATGGCAAAATTAAAAGTATATGAATATCCGCATCCGGTGTTGAAGCAAAAAGCCGAAAAGGTTGCCGCCGTCGACGACGAACTGCGCCGGCTGTTTGACGACATGCTGGAAACCATGTATGCCGAAAACGGCTGCGGGCTGGCGGCGCCGCAGGTCGGCGTATCGAAGCGCGTGGTGGTGATTGACATTGCGCACGAGGGGGAGGAGCCCGCGCCGCTGTATCTGGCAAACCCCGAAATCGTCTGGGCTTCGGACGAGACGGAAATCTGCGAGGAAGGGTGTCTTTCGGTGCCCGAAATGCGCGCCGAAGTCGAACGCCCGGCCAGCGTCAAAATCCGGTATCTGGATTATCACGGCAAAGAATGCGAACTGTTGGCCGAAGATTTTCTGGCCGTGGCGGCGCAGCATGAACTCGATCATTTGGACGGTATTTTGTATATTGATAAAATCAGCCGTCTGAAACGCCAGATGCTGCTCAAAAAACTCGAAAAACTGCGTAAGGAAAGAGAGCGGAAACAATGAAAATCGTTTTTCTGGGAACACCTGATTTTGCGGTGCCGACTTTGAAGGCGCTGAGCGAAAAGCATGAGGTTGTCTGCGTCTATTGCCAGGCGCCCAAAGAAGCGGGCCGGGGGCAGAAACTGCAGAAATCGCCGGTACAGCTGTTTGCCGAAAGCAGGGGGATTGAAGTGCGGATGCCCAAAACGCTGCGCAAGGAAGAAGAGCAGCAGAAGTTTGCGGCGCTTGACGCCGATATTGCGATTGTGGCGGCGTATGGTTTGATTCTTCCCAAGGCGGTGATTGAGGCTTTTCCGAAAGGGTGTCTGAACGTGCACGGTTCGCTTTTGCCGCGCTGGCGCGGCGCGGCGCCGATACAGCGCTCGATTGAGGCCGGAGACGACAAAAACGGCATCACCATCATGCGGGTGGTCGAGGCGCTGGATGCGGGGGCCATGTATAAAAAAGGCGAAATCGCGATTACGCCCGAGACGACCGGCGGCATTCTGCACGATCAGATGGCAGAGCTCGGTGCAAAGCTGATGATTGAAGTTTTGGAAGATTTGGACAATATCGTGCCGCAGGAACAGGACGAAAGCCTGGCAACTTATGCCGCCAAAATCGACAAGAGCGAGTGCAGGCTCGACTTCTCGCTGCCGGCAGAGGTTCTGGAGCGCAAAATCCGCGCTTTTAATCCGTATCCTGCGACTTATTTTGAGCATGCCGGCGAACGCTTTAAGGTTCTGGAGGCCGGCGTTTCGACCGAGACGGCAGAGGCCGCGCCCGGAACGATACTCTGCGACGGCAAGCATATTAGCATTGCCTGCGGCAAGGGGACGCTCGAAATCAGGCAGATACAGCGCCAGGGCAAGAAATGTATGAGCGCCTGCGAACTTTTGTGCGGATATAAATTTTAGTCTTCCAGTTTTTTCTCAAGCAGGTAGCTTTCGGCTTCCATTGCCGCCATGCAGCCCGAGCCGGCTGCGACGACGGCCTGGCGGAAGCGCGCGTTCTGGACGTCTCCGGCCGCAAAAATTCCGGGGACGCTGGTGTGGGTGCTGTCGTGCCGGGTGACGATGTAGCCTTGTTCGTCCAAATCAACGTGTCCTTTGAAAATTTCCGTGTTGGGCTGGTGGCCGATGGCAATGAAAACACCGCTGACATGCAGGGTTTTCATTTTGTCGGTCTTGACGTTTTTGATTTTGATGCCGGTGACGCCGAGCGGTTTGTCGGTGCCGATAATGTCTTCAACAACAGAATCCCATTCGACGGCTATCTTTCTGTTTTTCTTGATTTTGTCGCGCAGGGCTTTGTCGGCGCGCAGAGAATCGCGGCGGTGAACAATCGTGACAAAGCTGGCGTAATTGCTTAAGAAAAGGGCTTCTTCCGCCGCGGTGTTTCCGCCGCCGATGACGGCGACGTTTTTGTCTTTGAAGAAAAAGCCGTCGCAGGTGGCGCAGACCGAAACGCCGAAGCCGCGGTATTTGGTCTCGTTTTCGAGCCCGAGCCAGCGCGCGGCGGCGCCGGTGGCAATAATCAGCGTGTCGCCGGCAAAAAGGTTGTGGCGTTCGGAACTGCATTCAAAAGGCCGCGCTTTGAAATCTATTTCGACAATCTTGTCGTCAATAATCCGGGCGCCGACGTTTTCGGCCTGTTTTCGCATGTCTGACATCAGTTTGGCGCCGAGAACCGGCTCGGGAAAACCGGGGAAGTTTTCGACAAGGTTGGTAATGGTCAGCTGGCCGCCGACTTGTTCGCCCGATACGATAATCGGCCGGAGGCCGGCGCGGGCGGCGTAAATTCCGGCGGTATATCCGGCGGGGCCGGAGCCGATGATAAGAACGGGCGTTTTGTATTCGGCCATCGTCTAATTCCGTTTTATTGTTTTTTCATGGTTGTTTCGCCGGTGCAGTCGCATTCTTTCGGACCGCAGGTGCAGACGGTTTCGTCTTTGACATAGGTTGTCGTCGGTTCGTCAAACCTGAGGCAGCCGCAGTCGGTTCCTTCTTCGCAGGCGCAGGTAAAATCGCTGATGTTGTTGGGAAAGGTGCAGCCGCATTTGTTGTCTTCGTCGCAGTCGCAGCTTTCGAGGCCGCAGTTGTATTTTTCGTCGTAATTCCGGGTGTCCATGGGTTTCTCCTTATAAAAAAACAGGCATTCTGAAAAGCAAAATGCCCGTTTGATATAAGCGTTTTTTCGGAAAGTTAAATATAATTGATTTCCAAAATCTCAAAAGACTTGCGGCCGCCGGGAGCCGTGTATTCGGCGGTGTCGCCGACTTCTTTGCCGATGAGGGCCTTGGCCAGCGGCGAAGACAGCGAGATTTTGTTCTTTTCGATGTCGGCTTCGTAGTCGCCGACAATCTGGTAGCTTTTTTCTTCGTCGGTGTCTTCGTCGGCAACCGAGACGGTGGCGCCGAAGCGGACAACGTCGTAGTGCGAATTGGCAACGTCGATAACCTGCGCGCGGCTCAGGACGGCTTCAAGATCCTGAATGCGTCCCTCGATAAAACTTTGTTTTTCCTTAGCGGCGGAATATTCGGCGTTTTCGGACAAATCGCCGTGAGAACGCGCTTCGTCGATGGCGGCGATAATGTTGGGGCGTTCAACCCCTTTTAAGTTTTTCAGTTCAGCCTCAAGGGCAATATACCCCTGTTTGGTCAACGGGAATTTTTCCATTTTTTCACCTATTTTTAAGTTATCAGAGAGTTAGAAAAAACGAACTGCGAGAGAGGCGTACTCCCTCACAGCCCGTTGTTGTTTATGTTGGTTCCAATGTAGCATTATAAAAAAATAAATCAAGAACTTTCTTAAAGGTGGATATATCATAAAATGTCTATACATTTGGAACTTGTCCTGCTAAGCTGAAGGCGTCGTAAATTTTAACGGAGACTTGAATTATGAAAAAGATTTATCTGGCAGCCGCCGTTCTCGGTTCAATGATGATGTCGGCTTCCGCCTATGCGGTTGACAGCACGGGCTGCGGCTTGGGCTCCATGGCCTGGAAGGGCGAGCGCGGAATCGGTCCGCAGGTTTTGGCCGCAACAACCAACGGTTCTTTCGGCACGCAGACTTTCGGCATTACGTTCGGTACCTCGGGCTGCGATCCGGACGGCCGCATTTCCGGCGGAACCGGCAGAATGGCGCTGGCGTTTCTGGAAAACAATCTGGAACAGTTTGCCATGGATGCCGCGGCCGGCCACGGTGAGACGATTGAAACGCTCGCCGGTATTTTGAATGTTGACAGCGAAAAGCTCGGCGAGCAGACCAAGGCTCGTTTTGCCAGCATTTTTTATAATGAAAACGCCGACGCCACCTCGGTTACCTTGGCTATGATCGATTTGGCTCACGAGATTGCCTGATTTTAGGCGGTCTTAAATTTTTCGGAGCGGGAGAACGTTTGTATATGTCTGATATATGTCGTTTTTTCCGCTCCGTTTTTTTGGCTTTTTTTATACTGCAGGCTTTTGCCGGGACAGCGCGGGCAGAGGTTTCGGCTTCTGCCGCGTGGCTGGCTCTCGGGCATTATCAGAAAACCTTGTTCGGCGGGTACGAGAGCACGATTGACACGCCGAATTTCTTTTTGAGCGCCGGCGGAAAGTATAATCCTCAGGATGAACTTGAGGCGACCATCGCCTTGTTTCAGAGCAATGATTATGAAAAGCAGTGTCTGTTTCCGGCGCGTTACGTTTTTTTGAAAAAACACGGCCTGACGGCGGCGAAATTTCCCGAATGCAAAGAATACGAGCAGTTTTATCATGATTTGCGGCCCAACGGGGTTACGCTGCTGTTTACCGATGCAAACATGAACAATCCGTCGTCTTTGTTCGGGCATACGATGATAAGAATCGACACCGCGCGCAAAGGAACGCAGCTGCTCGGGCACGGTGTGACTTACGGCGCCTTTATGGGAGAAAATCCGGGGCCGTTTTATCCGCTGCTCGGGTTGTTCGGAGGGTATTACGGCGGGTTTACGGTCAAGCCGTATTATGAGGTTGTCAATACTTACAACAATATTGAGAATCGCGACGTGTGGGAGGTTAATCTTGACTTCAGCCGCGCGGAGCTGGATTATTTTATCGCTCATCTCTGGGAGGTCGGGCAGGCGCAGTCGCAGTATTATTTTCTGACGCGCAACTGTTCGTACCTGTTGCTTGAGAATCTGGACGCGGTGCGGCCGTCGTTGCAGCTGGCGCGGAAATTTCCGGTTCAGGTCATTCCGCTCGATACGATGAAGGCGGTGCAGAATATTCCCGAATTGAACAAGGGAATCAATTATCGTCCGTCGCGGCAGAGCAAAATACGGCATCGTTACAAAATGATGAACGAGGCGCAGAAAGAGGCCTATCTGAACGCAATCAAAACCCATGATTACCGGATTGAAGGTTTGAATGAGCCGGAAACGGCGGACGTGCTGGAAACGGCTTATCAATATGTGCAGTATCAGTATGTAGCTGGTAAAAGCGATTTGAAGGAATATCGCAAAGAGAGCTTTGCGCTGCTGAAAGAACGCAACAGGCTTTCGCAAACGGGAAGCATTGAGGAACTGAGTCAAAACGAAGAGCCGATGCGCGGTCATGATTCGATGCGCGCCGTGCTCAGCGCGGGTGCGCGCAACGGCAAGGGGTTCCAGCAGCTGGCTTTTCGCCCGGCCTATCATTCGTGGACGGATGACAATTACGGTTTTGTGCGCGGGGCGGAAATAAACTTTTTGGAAACGGCAATCCGTCATTATGACAGCCGCGACAAATTTGTTTTGCAGAATCTGGACATTTTGAGCATTCGCTCAATTGCGCCGATTGACGCGATGTTTGCGCCGATTTCGTTTCAGATCTTGTGGAACGTCGGCCGCGATTATAATCCGCAAAGCGGCAGGGAAGGGTATGTGACGGCATTGAAAACCGGCGGCGGCGCGACGCTGCGGCTGAACGACAACATTATGGTTTATGCACTGGCAAACGGCATTGCCGGATACGGCGGTTTTCTGGATGACAACGTCTACGGCGCCGTCAGCGGCGAAGGCGGAATGCTTGCTTCGTACAAAGACTGGCGTTTGTGGCTTAAGGCCGAAAAGATTTATGCCAGCGTCAAATGGAAAAGCCAGACGGTTTATTATGCCGAAGGCGCTTACAGCCTCAGCCGCAACTGGGCGCTGGCCCTCAGCGGCAGATACGAACAGAACTACGGCCGCGACGTTGAGGAGGGCATGTTCGGCGTGCGGCGCTATTTCTGAGGTCCGCTCCGGTTTTCTCAGACGCCGGGCGCAAATTTCTGATTGCTGTTTAGAATAAAACTGCGGGCACGGGCCGGGGCGTCTTCGCCGGTGGCGAGAATCCGCACGATAATGTCGTTGTTCATAATGCCGGTGATGTAGCAGTAGGCGTTGCCGTCGTCATAAATCAGATAATTTTGACCGTTGAGAACGCCGAGCCGGAAATCGCTGCCGCGCAATTTTTGGTTTTTGAGATCCGTCAGGCTGAAAGTTTCTTTGTTGTCGGGAGAGGATTTGAGACGGAAGGCTTTTTGCAGTTTTTTAAGCGCTTTTTCGTTCTGGCTGAAGTTAAAGTCGATTTTTTTGCCGTTGTCGTTTTTGCTGCCGGCGATGACGAATTTTTCTTCCGCCGGCTGTTCCGGAGCCTGCCGCAGTGCGTTGTTGAGCTCTTCGGTCTGAGAGCCGATTTCCCGGTTGAGCTGTTCGGCGGCTTTGGAGAATACCCGGTTTTCTTCCAGAGATTTCATCAGCGGCGGCACGGTTTTGAAAATATTCTGCATCATCTGCGCCATGCTGTCGGCCACCACGGGCATCACCTGCTGCATCTGCCGATCCATTTCGGCAACGGATTTCTGCATGGCGGCCTGAGTTTCTTCGAAACTTTTTTGGACTTCGGGGGTAAAAATTTCCTGCGCGCGGACGTTTGAGCTCAAGGCTGTAAAAACGGTCAGTGCGAATAAAAGTTTTTTCATTTCGTTTCTCCCTGGTTGATGATATTGAAGATAATCTTTTGCGGGCATAAAGACAATTGATTTTTTTGAGGGATGCGTGTATGCTTGGCAGCAGTTTATTATAAAGGAGAAAATCAATGTTACGCGAAGATTTGCAAAAAGCTCTGAAAGAATCGATGCTGGCTCACGATGCGGCGACGACCGGCGCCGTCCGCCTGATTATTGCCGGAATGAAAGAAAAAGACGTCGAAGCCCGCGGAAAAGGCGCCAAAGAAGCGAGCGAAGCGGAACTGATGTCGATGATGCAGACAATGATTAAACAGCGCAACGACTCTATTAAGATGTATGTTGACGGCAAGCGGCAGGATCTGGCCGACAAGGAAATGGCAGAGATTAAGGTTATCGAGCGCTTTTTGCCCAAGCAGATGAGCGGGCAGGAAATTGAAGCCGCGGTCAAAACGATTATTGCCGCGACGGGCGCGTCTTCCATGAAAGATATGGGCAAAGTCATGGGCGCTTTGAAAGCGCAATATGCCGGCCAGTTGGACTTCGGCAAGGCCAACGAAGTCGTAAAATCCTGCCTGGCCGGAAACTAGGGAAGTTTGATGTCATCAACGGACTTACAAAAGTTTTGCGACGAGCTGCGGGCGAAGATTTCCATCGCCGACGTGGTCGGCGCAAAGGTCAAACTCACGCGCAAAGGGCGCGAGTATACCGGTTTGTGTCCGTTTCACAATGAAAAAACGCCGTCTTTTACGGTGAACGAAGCCAAAGGCTTTTATCACTGCTTCGGCTGCGGCGCGCACGGCGACATTATCAAATTCGAGATGGACGCCAACGGCCTGACGTTTATTGACGCGGTGGAAAAACTTGCGCACAAGGTCGGAATGCAGCTGCCCAAGCTCAGCCGCGAAAGTCAGGAGCAGGTCGAGAAACGCAATTCGGCTTATGACATTATGGAAATGGCTGCCAAGTTTTTTGAGAAAAATCTGCGTCTGACCGGCGGACGCGAGGCTCTGGAATACTTGTATCGCCGCGGTTTTGACGACAATATCATCGCCAAGTTCCGGCTCGGTTACGCGCCGGCCGGCAACGGCCTGCGCGCGCAACTGGCTTCAAAGGGCGTAACGGACGCCGAAATGGCGGAGCTCGGTTTGGCCGTGCTGCCCGAAGGCAAACGGCCGCATGATTTTTTTCGCAACCGCGTGATGATACCGATTATCGACAAACGCGGCAAGGTCATTGCTTTCGGCGGCCGGGTGATGGACGGCAGCCAGCCCAAATATCTGAACTCTCCGGAAACGCCTGTTTTTAACAAGCGCCGCGTGCTTTATAACCTTAACAATGCGCGCGATGCTGGGTATGAGGCCAAGCGTCTGATTATCTGCGAGGGGTATATGGACGTTATCGCCATGGACCGTTTCGGCATCGGTTATGCGGTGGCGCCTTTGGGGACGGCACTGACCGAGGATCAGATTGCCGAAGCCTGGAAAGTCGTCAACGAGCCGATCTGCTGCTTTGACGGCGACAGCGCCGGTATCCGCGCCGCCATACGCTCGGTTGATCGGGTGTTGCCGATTTTGAAGCCCGGTTATTCGCTGCAATATGCTTTTCTGCCCGACAAAATGGATCCCGACGAGTTTTTGCGCGCCAAAGGGCAGGAAGAGTTTTTGAAAGTGGTGACCGATACGACGGCGCTCAAAGACCTGTTGTGGCGCAAGACGCTTGAAGGGCAGGCGGTCGACACGCCCGAGCAAAAGGCGCTGATAGAAAAAAACATTCGCGACGAGGTGGCCAAAATCGGTGACGAAACGGTGCGCGGCTATTATGTCCAGGAGATGAAAAGCCGGGTTTATTACGAGCTCGGCCGCGGCGCCCGCAGACCCAGAGAAGGGCGCCGGGATTCCGAATACCGTCGGAACGACGCGCGTTTTGATGACAGAAGGCCGCAGGTTTGTCTGGCCGGATTTGTCAAGACGGATTTGGACGATCTGGTGGTGCGTTATGTGGTGTCGGCCTTTGTGTGTTATCCGCAGCTGATTGAAGAATACGAGGAGCGTCTGCTTAGTTTTGAGATAAAAAATCCGCAGCTGAGGGCTTTGTACGAGGCAATCCTTGAAATTGTCCATAATGACGGGGAAATCGGCGATTCTGCGGTTCTGACCGAGAAACTCAAAGCCTGCGGGCAGGAACAAAACGTTAAAGAATGGGTTGAATTCGCCGGCATACTCAAACAAAATCCCGACATTATTAAAATGCGCGGCAATCTGGACGAGCGAATCGTTGAAGTTCAGCTGCTGCAGCTGGAGGGAGAAATCCGTGAGTGCATGCGCAGAATTCAGACCGAGGCTTTTGACGAAGAATTGTATAAGCGCTACGAAACGCTCAAAAACGAGCGCAATGCGCTGCTCAAGTCCCAGAATATTGACTGAGGCGAAAAGTCCGGTTCCCGCGAATCGTTAAAAAATCTGCTTTTTTTTGGCAGAAAAATGTATTCCGTGCTTGACATTACGACTAAAAATTATTAAAAGTTGCACTAGCTGAAAATTTAAAAAACCGGTTTTTTAAGGAACGTTAATGTCAGATATTGAAAATCCTGATTTGTATGACGGATCGTCTGCAGATGCGCCGTTGATTGATTCTCTGGGCAGTGCGGTTAAACGTTTGATTGAAAAGGGCAAGGTCCGCGGTTATATTACCGTCGAAGAATTGAACAAGGCCCTTCCTCCCGAAAAAGAATCCTCCGAGAATATTGAAGACATCATGACCGATATTTCCGATATGGGAATCAGCATTATTGCCGAGGCTGACGTCGACGGCTTTGAAGCTGACGCCGTTGAAGACGACAGTTATGACGACGAGGACGAAGAGGGCGGCAACTTTGACGAAAAGGAAATGGGCCGCAGCGACGATCCGGTCAGAATGTATCTGAAAGAAATGGGAACCGTCGAGCTGTTGTCCCGCGAAGGCGAGATTGCCATTGCCAAGCGCATTGAGGCCGGCAAGACCGTGATGATTGACGGTTTGTGCGAAAGCCCGATGACGATTAAGGCGATTGCCGGCTGGCGCGACGAGCTGATTAACGGCACCATGCAGCTGCGCGATATTGTCGATCTGGAAATGATGTACGGCGACGACGTCGAAGGACTGGAGTTTGAAGAAGACGAAGCTCAAGCGCCCGAAGATCTGGACAAGGTTGCCGAAGAACTTGCCAAAAAAGAAAATCTCGACGATATCGACGAGGATATCGAAGACGACGACATTGAGCTTGACGGTTCCGTTGACGACGAGGCCGAGGAAGAAGACGGCGTTGACGAGTTGTCGGAAGGCGAAGAAGACAGCGCCGGCGGCGATGACGAGGATATGGACGGCGGCGCCGGACGGGCGTCTGCTTCGGTTTCTGCCATGGAAGAGGCGTTGAAAGAGCCGGTTCTTGATATTCTGAACAAAATCTCCAGCTATTATGATGATTTGAAAAAAATCCAAAACAAGCGCGTTGATGCGATTATTGCCGGCAAACCGGCGACGCCTGCGGTCGAAAAACAATATCTGCAGGTGAAAAAAGAGCTGGTCGAGCTGATGAGTTCAATTCATCTGAACGCTACCCGCGTCGAGCAGCTGGTCGAGCAGCTCAACGGGCTGAACAAGCGTCTGATGGGGCTCGAAGGAAAGCTGCTGCGCTATGCGATGTCCTGCAAAATCAAACGCGAAGACTTTCTGGACGCTTATCAGAAATCGGAGCTCGATCCGAACTGGCTGGAAAACATTTCCAAAAAAACGGATAAGCATTGGAAGGCTTTTGTTGAAAAATACGGGGTTGAAATTACCGAACTGCGTGATTCGGTCGCGCACATGGCTCAGGAATGCGGCCTGCCGATTTCGGAATACCGCCGGATGGTCGATACCATCAAAAAAGGCGAGCGCGAGGCTGACCGTGCCAAAAAAGAAATGATTGAAGCTAACCTGCGTCTGGTGATTTCAATTGCCAAAAAATATACCAACCGCGGTCTGCAGTTTCTGGATTTGATTCAGGAAGGCAACATCGGCCTGATGAAAGCGGTCGACAAGTTCGAATACCGCCGCGGTTACAAGTTTTCGACTTATGCAACCTGGTGGATCCGGCAGGCGATTACCCGCTCGATTGCCGATCAGGCGCGGACAATCCGTATTCCGGTGCATATGATTGAGACGATTAACAAACTGGTTCGCACATCGCGGCAGATGCTGGCGGAAATGGGCCGCGAACCGGTGCCCGAAGAGCTGGCCAAGCGTTTGTCGATGCCGCTGGAAAAAGTTCGCAAGGTTATGAAGATTGCCAAAGAACCGGTTTCGCTGGAAGCGCCGGTTGGCGACGAGGAAGATTCCTCGCTGGGCGATTTTATTGCCGACGACAGCGCTTTGCAGCCGTTGGATTCTGCCATCCATTCCAATCTTAAGGAAACCTGCACGCGCATTTTGTCCTCGCTGACGCCGCGCGAAGAACGCGTTTTGCGCATGCGTTTCGGTATCGGAATGAATACCGACCATACGTTGGAAGAGGTCGGACAGCAGTTTAACGTTACCCGCGAGCGTATTCGCCAGATTGAGGCCAAGGCGCTGCGCAAGCTCAAGCATCCGAGCCGTTCGCGCAAGCTCAGAAGTTTTCTGGATCAATAAAGATATAATAAAGCCGCAAGAAAAGCGGCTTTATTTTTTTTTGACAAAAAGATTTATCTGTGGTATTTCTTCAGACGAATATATTTACAATAGTATAAATTAATAAACAAATTAAGTATGGAAAGAAGACTTGTCGTTCCAACTGTCGAGAAGGCTGTTGAACTGATGCGATCTTTTTTACAGTCGCAATTGATTGAGACTGATCTTGATCGCGATGGCAGCGATGATGCTCCGTATTTTGTCAAACTGGTGAGGTTATCCAGAGATTTAAATTCTGACGAATGGCTTGGCTGTCCTTGTTTTGTGGCGGATTTTCACGGCAAATTGCCGGAAGGAAAGCCGGTAAGAGGGATTGTTTATGTAAAATGTTTTCCTTCGCAGGATACTCAGATAACCCAAATGAAGATTGTAGGCAATTATTTGGACTACAAATTCGAGTTCTTTGAAGACGGTGATACCTTTAAAATGCATGACCCCAAAGGGCGTTTTCGCGATGAGAACTATCTGTTTAGTAACGGGGAAATAACCTTGCTGTGATCGCTATCTAGTTTTTTTGAAATCCGCAGACATGTTCGTTTGCGGATTTTTCTTTGTGTTTTACTTTTTTTGCTGTTTGCGATTACGTCGTCAAAATTCCGAATTATCGTTTTTTGTTTGTTTAATCGCCGCGATATTTGGCCTGACGCCAGGCCAGCAAAATTTCGGGGCTGGCGGCATATCTTGAGGCGGGCGCTGACCGGCGTGTCGTCTTCCGAAGCGTAGAGGTCAAAACGGGCGGCCATTTCCGTGAAGCTGATTTCCAAAGTTCTGTCAAAGCCCTTGGCTCGCATTTGTTTGAACGTATCGATTATCTGTTTGTCGAGCCTTTGACGCAGGAGATTTTGATATTCCTTCATGCGGCGGTTGGGCATTGTTTCGTATTGGAGATGAATACTGCCGTTTCCGAAGTCAGTCAGGATGATGCCGGATTCAAGTTTATCAACCTCGGGAGTGGCAAGGCGGCGCATTTGCAGAAGGCAGTCGTGCGTGAGGCTGTTTTCGGGGCGCAGGCTGCCAGCCGGATAGATGTCAATAAAGGTTTTTCCGGGGTAAAGACGTTGGTTTTCGGTGCAGATAACACGATATTTGTCAGCCATGAGTTTTTCTTTCAAAAGGAATGTTTTGACAAAATATAGCATTATTTATTATTTTTGTCTATAAAATTTTGCAAGGCAGGATTGGCCAAAAAAGCGCTTGACTAGGCAGGGGATTTATTCTATTTTGCAAACAGTCTTTTTCAGACGGGCCCATAGCTCAGTTGGTTAGAGCAGGCCGCTCATAACGGTCTGGTCGTTGGTTCGAGTCCATCTGGGCCCACCATAAAAAAACACCCCTTGCGGGTGTTTTTTTATGGTGGATATAGACCGCTCGAACCAACGAGAAGTTGGTTCGACTACCAGGACTAGGCGAGACGGGAGTATCGCCGGTTTGCCGTAAGGCAAAAGTTCGCCTGTGCGACCGAATGAAATGAGGTCAGTCCATCTGGGCCCACCAATAAAAAATGCTCCTTAATGGAGCATTTTTTATTGGTGGGGTGCAGAATTGTTAAGGAGTGAGTAAGCGATAGCGATACGAAACGAGTGTTACAATTCAAATGACCGCAGCGAGTTAGCGATTAAAAGCCATCAGCTTTTAGAGCTTATGAGCCAGACACCATAAAAAAACACCCCTTGCGGGTGTTTTTTTATGGTGGATATAGATCGCTCGAACCAACGAGAAGTTGGTTTGACTACCAGTGAAAGGCGGATAGGCAGACGCCGGTCAGCGCAGCTGATGAGCGCCTTGTACAATATCTTATGTTTTTATTTTTTTCGGCATAGATAAATATAAAGGTAGCCAATAAAGTTATTTTTTGATAGCTACAATATGTTCTAAAATTAAGAGCACTTTTTCATAAACTGTTTTTATGTCTATCAATATTTGAGGGTAGAATTGTATATTCAAGGGAGTTTTTTTATTAGTTTCGGTAATTAGTATAGGGCAGAAAAAAATGTATTGAGATTGTTCTGCGTTTATTTTTGATATTGTTTCATTTTTCTTAGTTTCAAGTTCATCATGCTTTTGTAGAGCCATATTTAGTTCATTAATATTTGTTTTTTTAGGTGAAGAATGCCTTACTTTGGCCATCTCATATAATTCTTTGATAAAATTATTTTCAATTTCCCATTTTTCTTTCTCTAAAACTTGCCATTTATCTTTCTGTTTCTTCCTTACACTGTAAGGCGGAACATATAAAGGTTCTTGATGGGCTAATAGATCTCTAATATTTTTTACATGTTTAAGCCATTTCCCATCACCTATAAAAGATGTCTTTATATTTTCTGGTAATGTATTTAAAAGTGTTTCTTGCTTTGCAAAAAAGGAATTATCAAATTTTGTCCCTTTAAAGTTAATACATATAGCATATATCCAAGCAAGATTTTCTAAAGTACCATATAAATTTATAATGAAACATTGAAGATTTATCATGATATCAGATAATTCATCATCTGTGGGAATTGTTTCCAAATGGAAATCTCTAATACTAAATATATTTTCAATACATCTGTTTAATATCTGTATCCGACGAAGAAGTCCATGATATGCGAAATGATATAGTTGCGTTTGTAAAGTGTTATTAGGTGCAATTATAGATATCAGTTTAGCAATTTCTGCATATTGACTTTTATCAATGAGAAACAATCTAAATTCTTCCTCTATATTTTTTATAACTTCATCGCTGTAAAAAGGCATTCCCGACAACCTTATCGTTTATATTGTGTAACTTATGATATAATATCTTGTTTGAAAGTCAAAATATATTAATAATCAGTTCGTGAATTGCCAGCCAAGCCCCACCATAAATAAAACCCTCCGCAAGGATGTTTTTTTATATTCGGATGAAATTTAAGCTTCTAAAACAAAAAGCACGGTTTTTTGAGGTTGACAAAAGAGGCCGGGGAGAGTAGTGTCTTCGGCATTGTTTATTTATTGTTGTTAAATAATTGGGATTATGGAAACATTTATTAATTTGAAAAAGTTTGTGCAGGAAGCCGGAAAACTTTCTCTTGAAAAAAGAGACGTGCGGCATGAGCAGACTTTTAAGGGGCATGAGAACAAGGCTTCTTATCTGGTAACGGAAGTTGATCTGGCCGTCAGTCGGATGTTTGAGGATTTTTTGGCGGAAAATTACGCCCATCTTAACTACATGATTATTGATGAAGAAACAATCAGCGGTTTAGACGGATGTATTTTTGAAAAGATAAAAGAAACCGATTATCAATTCGTCATTGATCCGATAGACGGAACCGTTAATTATGCCGCGGGAATTCCTTTGTACGGGATTTCGGTCGCGGTTATGAAAAACGGCAGGATGCTGGAAGG
>JAFUQJ010000030.1 GCA_017480995.1 Alphaproteobacteria bacterium | reverse complement strand
TGCGTATGCAACAACTTATGCGCCTTATCCCCTCCGGCCTCGCCGAGATATTCTTTGTACAGCGTCTTGACGGATTCGTTGTGATGCGACAAACGATTCTCGGCATGCAGATCTTCGTTCATCAAACCCGCGGCGCGCTTGCGGCGGATATCATCGGTAATGCCGCGCGGTTTGGGCTGTCCCGGCATCATCACGCGGGGTTGGCCGCCGCCCGAGATGCAGCCGCCGCGGCAGGCCATAACCTCAACAAAATGATAAGGCGTTTTTTCACCGTTGGCCTTGGCCTCGCGAATACGGTCAAGAATTGTCTCGATATTGCCACAGCCATGCGCCACCGCGATTTTGACCTTGGTGCCTTTGATGTCGATTTCGGCTTCCTTAATGCCGTCCAGACCTTCAATCGCAGCAAAGTTAATCTCGCCAAGCTCTTCGCCGGTAATATAGAAATAAGCCGTGCGCAAAGCCGCCGTCATCACGCCGCCGGTCACGCCGAAAATGGTTCCGGCGCCGGAATACTCGCCCAGCGGACTGTCGGCGTTCTCTTCGGGCAGACTGCGAAAATCGACGCCGGCCTGTTTAATCATGCGGCACAGCTCGCGCGTGGTCAGAGAGACGTCAACGTCCTGATAGCCGGAGCTGCTCATATCCTTGCTGCGCTTGATTTCCCACTTTTTGGCCGTGCAGGGCATAATCGAAACCACCCGGATTTTAGCGGGGTTAATCGACATTTTTTCGGCATAATAAGTCTTGGCCAAAGCGCCGACCATCGATTGCGGCGACTTGCAGGTCGAGAAATGCTCGATCATATCCTGATGAGTCTTCTCGAGCATGTCTACCCAGGCCGGGCAGCATGACGTAAACATCGGCAGGCTGTCGGGATTTTTGGTAAACTTCTCGACAAATTCGGTCGCTTCCTCGATAATCGTCAAATCGGCGCCGAAGTTGGTGTCAAACACGCGGTTGAAACCCAGACGGCGCAAAGCGGCATACGTCTTGCCGGTCAGATTTTCGCCAAAGTCGTAACCGAATTCTTCGCCGATAGCCACGCGCACCGCCGGAGCAATCTGCACAATCGTATAAATCTCGGGATCGCGCAGCATTTCCCAGACTTTTTGCGTATCGTCGTATTCGACAATCGCACCGGTCGGACAATGGGCGGAACACTGGCCGCATTTGATACACGGACTGTCGGCCAGAGGAATGCCGCCGGCCGCGGTAATCCGTGTTGCCAGACCGCGGTTAAGATAACTCAATGCCCACACGTTCTGCTGATTCTGGCAGACGTCGACGCAGCGGCCGCAGACAATGCACTTGGACGGATCCAAAACGATTGCCCCGGTTGAATCGTCTTTGTCGAACTTTTTGTTCAGGCTCGGCAAATGCGACGAAGCAATGCCGAAAGTGTTGGCCATGTCCTGCAGTTCGCAGTGACCGGAGCGGATACAGGTCAGACACTCGTTGGGATGATTGCTCAAAATCAATTCCAGCACCGTGCGGCGGACGTCGACAATCTCGGCATCGCCGGTAATGACCTCCATGCCCTCAGCCGCCGGCGTGCAGCAGGAACGCAGGATTCGTCCGTTGACTTTGACAATGCACATGCCGCAGCCGGCCGAAGGATCGACGTCGGGATGTTTGCACAAAGTCGGAATGTCAATATGCGCTTTGCGGGCGGCCTCCAGAATACTGGTGCCCTCGGGAACTTCTACTTCAAAATTGTCAATTTTCAGCTTAACCATGTCTATTTCTCCTCTTTTGAAGCAGGGGTGTTGTCAACCAGTTTGTCCAGATATTCTTGCTCAAAAAACTTGAGGGTAGAAAGAACCGGATTCGGCGCCGTCTGACCCAAACCGCACAGCGAGGCTTTCTGCATGGCCGTCGCCACCCGTTTCAGATCCGCCAAATCCTGTTTGGTGCCTTTTCCTTTGTTGATTTTCTCGAGCAAAAGCAGCATCTGCTTGCCGCCGATACGGCACGGCGCGCATTTGCCGCAGGATTCGTCAACCGTAAAGTCCAGATAAAAATTAGCCAGCCCGGCCATGTCCTGCGTGTCGTCAATCACGATCATGCCGCCGGAGCCCATAATCGAGCCGACTTTCTTAAGTTCTTCGTAACAAACCGGCAAATCGAGCTTGTCTGCGGGAATAACGCCGCCGGACGGTCCGCCGGTCTGCACCGCTTTGAGCTTTTTGCCGTTTGGCACGCCGCCGCCGATTTCATTGACAATCTCGTTAATCGTCGTTCCCATCGGCACCTCAATCAGACCGGAATGCTCAACCTGTCCGGTCAGAGCAAAAACCTTGGTCCCCTTGGACGTTTCGGTGCCGAAAGAAGCAAACCAGTCGGCGCCCTTGAGAATAATCTTCGGCACGTTGCCGAGCGTCTCGACGTTGTTCACGCAGGACGGCTTGCCCCACAGGCCTTTGTTGGTCGGATACGGCGGGCGCGGGCGCGGCGTGCCGCGGGCGCCTTCAATCGAATGAATCAGAGCCGTTTCCTCGCCGCAGACAAAAGCGCCGGCGCCGAGACGAATGTCAACGTTAAAGCAAAAGTCCGTACCCATGATATTGTTGCCGAGCAAGCGGTTCTTCTTGCAAGCCTTGATCGCTTTTTCAAGGCGCTCCACCGCCAGCGGATATTCGGCGCGGACATAAAACCAGCCTTCGGTCGCGCCGATGGCATAAGCCGCAATCATCATGCCTTCGATGACCGAGTGCGGATCGCCTTCCAAAATGGAGCGGTCCATATAAGCGCCGGGATCGCCCTCGTCGC
The DNA here is from genome assembly GCA_017480995.1 of Alphaproteobacteria bacterium. Classification (GTDB taxonomy): domain Bacteria; phylum Pseudomonadota; class Alphaproteobacteria; order RF32; family CAG-239; genus CAZU01. Next base: position 6,098 of record JAFUQJ010000030.1, on the reverse strand, counting down.
CGTTACAGATGATAAACTTCTCGTCAATCGTCGGCACCTTGGAAGCAAATTCCCATTTCATGCCGGTCGAAAAACCGCCGCCGCCGCGGCCGCGCAGGCCGGATTTTTTGATTTCTTCGACCACCTGAGCCGGCGTCATCGTTTTCAGGACTTTTTCCAAAGCCAGATACCCGCCGTGCGCCATATATTCGGTAATGTCTTCGGGATCCATGTGTCCGGCGTCTTTCAGCACGACTTTTTCCTGCTTGGTGAAAAACGGCAGTTCCAAAGACAAAACGTGCTCCTGCAGGAACTGCGGCACTTCAAAAACCTCGCCTTCTTTGAGGTTGAGCGCCGGCACCACATGCTCGGTCACAATCAGGCGCGCTACCAGCGGCTCGATTCGCTTATACAAAATGTCTTTCTGGCCTTTAATCTCGACGCGAACCAGCGGCCCCTGGGCGCACAGCCCCATACAGCCGGTCGACACCACGCGGACTTTGTCTTCAATGCCGTGGTCGGCAATCGCGTTTTTAATCAAATCAATAATGCCGTCGCTGCCCGAAGACTTGCAGCCGGTCGAATGACAGCAGTAAATGCTGCACTGAAAACGCTCCAAATCTTTGAGCTTGTTCTTAGCGATTTCGTGAATATCAAATCTCTTGTCCAAATCCGTATCAGCCATTAGTTCTGCTCCTCGTCTTCGCTAAGTTTTTTACGCCATTCTTCCAGTATTCCGCGCACGTCCGTGGGAGTGAGACGGCCGTAGGTCTTGCCGTTGACGACGCAGACCGGAGCCAGACCGCAGCAGCCGACGCAGCGGACGCTCTGCAGATGAAACATCTTGTCGGGAGTGCTCTCGCCCTCGCCGATTCCGAGCTCTTTCTTAAATTCTTCGAGAACTTTGTCGTTCCCTTTTAAATAACAAGCCGTACCTGTACAGACTGAGATAACGGCTTTGCCCGGCGCATCGAGCTTAAAAAAGTTATAAAAAGTGAGGACTTCGTAAATCCTGGCCAACGGAATCCCCATTCCTACAGCCAGATCCATGGCGTCTTTCCACGGAACGAACCCTTTGACACCCTGAATCTCATGCAGGGCCATGATTAAAGAACCGCGTTTTTTGCGCCATTTGGCGGCAACCTGCGCGCCCAGAGAATTTCCGTCCATAAAAGTCTCCTTCTTTGTTGATTTTTGTTATGCGTCAATCATATCGGCAAAAAATTTTCCGTTCAAGCAGATTCGCTTTTTACCCGCCCGATTTCTTCATTTTGGGTTAAATTTATAAAAAAAGCCCTAATTTATACCAAAATTTCATACATTTTTTATAATATACTGAAAAAAGATGTTTCTAAATCATATAAAATGTTTATAATCGTCGGCATGAAAAAACTAAACCTGTATATAGCCAGACAGATTGTTGTCGGTTTTCTGCTGGTTGCGTTCTGCCTGATGTCCATCATCTGGCTGACGCAGTCGCTCCGTTTTATCGAACTGATAACCAACAAAGGCATTTCTCTGGGCATTTTTATCGAGATGACGTCTTTGCTGATGCCGCGCATTTTTACCATTCTGGCGCCGATATCCCTTTTTGCGGCGGTTTTGTTCGTATACAACCGCATGCTGTCCGACCGCGAGCTTTCAGTCATGAAGGCCGCCGGCATCAGCCCGTGGGAAAACGCCAAGCCCGCGCTGCTGGTCGGATTGGTTATGACGCTGTTTAACGTCTATGTCATGAACATCGGCATTCCCGCCGCCGAAAATGCTTTCAGAGACCTGGAATGGCAGGTCAAAAACGACGTCTCGCAGCTGATGTTCCGCGAAGGCGAATTCACCACCGTTCAGGACAACCTGACGCTCTTCATCACCACCCACGAACCCGACGGTTCGGTCGGCGGCATCCTCATCAACGACGACCGCAATCCCAAAACCCGTTCCACCGTTTCGGCCGAACTCGGACGCATTATTCATACCCCCAAAGGACCGCGCATTATCCTCATCAACGGCAGCCGGCAGGAACTCAACCGCAAGACCAATCAGTTCAGCTCCGTCACGTTCGACCGCTATTCGGTCGACTTCGGCAACAAGGAAAGCAAAGCCCGCAAAGCCGAGGGCGTCCGCGAAAAAACGCTCGGCGAACTCTTGGGCGCGCTTGACAACAAATCCCTTGCGCCCGAAGACGCGCGCCGCTGGTTTGTCGAAGGCAACAAGCGCTTTACCACGCCGCTGCTCAATCTGGTCTATGCCCTGATCGCCTGTACCGGGCTTTTGGTCGGCAACTTTAATCGCCGCGGCCAGATAAAGCTCATTTCCTACTCGGTCGGCGCCATGGTTTTGATTCAGGCTTTCGACCTGGCTCTCGGCAACCTCGCCGCCAAAAACCTCTGCTGGCTGATACCGATGTATCTGAACCTCCTGCTTCCCGGCGTCGTTTGCCTGTGGCTGCTCTTTTTCTATACGCCCACCATGTTCCGCAGACGCCGGCGTTTCAATCCCGAGGAGTTGTAATGAACAAAAGACTTCTCTGCATGTTGCTCGGGCTTCCGCTTATCGGCATCAACACTGCCCAGGCCGACGAAAGCATTGTCACGCCGGACACCCGCAAAGCCATAGCCGAGACCACCGGCAGCAAAAAGGTCAAATGGTCGCCCAAGGTCAACATGACCGACGTTCTCGGCTCGGAACCCAAAAGCAAACCGGCGTCCAAAGACGAAGAACAGGAAATCTTTTTTGCCGCCGACGAGGTTGAAAACAATCAGGAACAAAGCCTGATAACGGCTTCCGGCAATGTTGAAATCATCCGCGGCAATCTGACGCTGCATGCCGACAAGGTCGTCTATAATCAAAAAGAAGACACCGTTACCGCCGTCGGCAACGTTGTTCTGGTCGAAAAAGACGGCTCCGTCGTCTTTGCCGATTATTCCGAGCTCAACAATCATATGACGCAGGGCGAGATGAAAAACATCAAAGTCATCATGGCAGACCAAAGCCGTATGGCCGCGAGCTCGTTCGAACGCAAAGAACAAGACAAGAAAGTCCTGCGCAACGCCGTTTATACGCCCTGCGACGTCTGCCGCAATTCCGATCCGCTGTGGCAGATTAAAGCCACAAAAGTTGTCCATGACGCCGAAAACAAAGACGTTAATTATCAAAACGCCTTTGTCGAAATCAAAGGCACGCCGGTCTTTTACACGCCTTTCTTGTCGCATCCGGATCCGACCGTCAAACGCCGCTCCGGTTTTCTGTTCCCGCGCATTATGTCCAACTCATACCTCGGCGGCGCCGTTCAGGGGCAATATTTCTGGAACATAGACGACCAGCAGGACGTTTTGTTTAACCCCATTGTCACCACCGACAAAGGAATTGTATACAGCGGCGCCTTCAACAAATACGTCTACAACGGCAACATGTCCGTTTCGGGTTCGTTCCTCAAAGACGAAGACTCGGACAAAAACCGCGGCAACATTTTTGCTTACGGCAGATACGAAATCAACGATTACTGGGTTGCCGACACCGATATCAACTACGCTTCGGACAACAATTACCTCAAAGACCTCAACCTGCCCAAGCGCGACGACACCTGGCTGACCTCGCGCGCCCGCCTGCAGGGATTTGACAACCGCAACTACGCGGCACTCGAAGCCTATTATTACAAAATTCTGAGCTACGATCTGCGCTACGCCAACCGGCCGATGGTGCTGCCGCTGTTCAATTACGAAAACTACGGCGCTCCGGATCGTTACGGCGCCTATACCAAAACCAACCTCAGTTTTGCCTCCGTCACCCACGAGGAAGACAACTCCAGTCAGCGCGCCACCATGATTAATTCATGGAATCTGCCTTATACCAGCCCCTACGGCGAAAAATACAAACTGGTCGCTTCGCTGAAGTCAGACTTTTATTATGTCGACAACTACGTTTATGAAAACGACGAGCCTTTCACCGGCACCGCCGCGCGCATTTTCCCGCAGGTCGGTTTGGAATGGCGCCTGCCGTTTATCCGCGCCACCGAGGATTCCCGCCAGATTATCGAGCCGATTATTGTCGCCGCCCTTGCGCCCAACCAAAGCAACAAGCCCGAAAAGATTCCCAACGAAGACAGCCAGGACGTAGAGCTGAACGATACCAACATCCTCAATCTCGACCGCTATTCCGGTTATGACCGCAACGACACCGGCAGCCGCGTCAGCTACGGCTTCAACTGGAGTTCCTACGGCAACAGGTTCGGCCGCACTTCCGTCTTACTGGCCCAAAGCTACGAATTCAGCAAAGACGAGAGTTTTGCCGCCGCCGACGACCAAAAAGGTTCTTTTACCGACTATGTCGGCCGTATTTACGCTTCGCCGAACGAATATTTCGATTTGAACTATCGTTTTAAATTGAATAAAGATGATTATAGTGTAACATACAGCGAATTGTCTTCCGGCATGGGCCCGCGGATTCTGCGCCTGTATCTGTCTTACATCTATTTCCAGGCCAACGAAACCTCTTCGGTCAAAAACGAAGAACGAAAAGAGCTCTACACCGGCGTCAGGAGCCAGCTGACCAAAAACTGGTCCGTCAGCGTTTACAACCGTCAGGATCTGGCCAAAAACGGCGGCACGCTGGAATACGGCGGCTTCCTGACCTACGAAGACGAATGCACCAGACTGGTCTTCAACATCGAAAAAGACAACTCGAACGATCCCGACTACGAAGGCGATTTCGAATTCGGCTTCACCTTCTTCCTCAAAACGCTTGGCGGAACCGGAACCAAGTAATTCAGAAAGGATTTTACCAGACATGAAAAAACTTCTCATTTTACTCGGACTGTTCACTGTTTTAGGCCGGCCGGCGCTGGCCGCTCCGCTCAAAATCGTCGCGCTGGTCAACGGCGAAATTATCTCGACCGAAGATTTTCAGAGCCGGATAAACTCTTTTGTCATGAACACGCAGATTCCCCTCAATGAACAAACCAGAGGCATGATGATGCAAAAAGTTCTCAACGCCGCCATTGACGAAAAGCTGAAACTTCAGGAAGCCGAAAAAAACGGCATCAGCATTACCAAAGACGAAATCAAGGCGCAAATCGGCAATATCGAAAAGAAAAGCAAAATTCCGGCCGGGCAGCTGACCAAAATTCTCAAAGAAGCCGACGTAAACCCGCAGACAATTCACGAACAGGTTAAATCCGACCTTGCCTGGCTGCGTCTGATTCGCAAAAAATATTATATGGAAGGCACGCCGACGCAGAAAGAAATCAACGCCGCGCTCAAAGAAGCGCAGGAAGACCTCAGCACGCCGAAATTTCTGGTTTCCGAAATTTACATCAAAAAAGACAATGCCCGAAACCTTTCCGATTTGGTTTACAATCTTCGCAACGATGACCGCTTCGGCGTCTATGCGATGCAGTTTTCCGACAGCCCCAGCGCGGCCAACGGCGGCAATCTGGGCTGGGTTAACACCGGCAAACTTCCTTCCGCGCTGGAAACCCGCCTCAAAAGAATGAACCCCGGCGACATCTCGGATCCGATACAGGTCGGCGACGGGTACTACATCCTCAAACTCAATCAGACTTTTAATCCCAAAACCGACAAACCGCTGATTCCGTCGTCCCGGGAGATTAAAACCATTCTCGAGAATCAGAAAATGGAAGGCTTAAGCAAAAAGCTGCTGCAGGATTTGCGCCAAAAAGCGGTCATTGAAATCCGGAGTTAAGATGACGGAACTTGCACCGATAATATCATCTCTTCCGTCGCTGCGGCTGACGGTTGACGCCCACGGCCTGCTGGCCAAAAAAGCGCTTGGGCAGAATTTTCTGCTTGATTCCAACATCACCGACAAAATCATCCGCTCTTCGCTGGAAGCGCAAAACAAAACCTCTTTTGCCGGCAGCCATGTTTATGAAATCGGCCCCGGCCCCGGCGGCCTAACGCGTTCGATTCTCAAAGCCGGACCGCAGCGCCTTACCGTTATCGAAATGGATGACCGCTGCATCGAAATTATGAAAGAACTCCAAAGCAAAACCGGCAACATTATGGAAATTGTCAACGGCGACGCCCTCAAATTCGACTTCTCTGCCGCCGCGGCGCAGCCCCGGCAAATCGTATCCAATCTGCCGTACAACGTTTCCGTCCCGC
>JAFUQJ010000029.1 GCA_017480995.1 Alphaproteobacteria bacterium | reverse complement strand
CGTCTGAACCGGCTGCCCGGTCTGGGTTTGAGTCTCGGTTTTCGTCTGAACCGGCTGCCCGGTCTGGGTTTGAGTCTCGGTTTTCGTCTGAACCGGCTGCCCGGTCTGGGTTTGAGTCTCGGCTTCCGTCTGAACCGGCTGCCCGGTCTGGGTTTGAGTCTCGGCTTCCGTCTGAACCGGCTGCCCGGTCTGAGTTTGAGTCTCGGTTTCCGCCTGAACCGGCTGCCCGGTCTGAGTTTGAGTCTCGGTTTCCGCCGGTGTAACCTGAGATTCCGCTCCGTGTATTCCTCCGACAGCCGCGGCGGCAGTCAGACCGATAAGCGTACCGAGCGCGCTGCCGGCCAAAACTCTGCGGGCTTTGCTTCTTTGCGCCTTATATTCCGGACTGTCGGGATTCAGCCCGTAAAGTTTGGAATATTCTTTGGAAGCAATCGCAATTGAAGCCGCGGTCGCCGCGCCGGTGCGCAGCAGATATTTGCCGTTGGTAAGGGTGTTTTTGATACTGTCCCAGGCACCGCTCCACGAGAATCCCGAGGAAGCCGCGGTTGCAACGCCGGCGTCAGCTACATCTTTGGCCGCATCGGCATTTAGCAGCTGCGAAGTCAGCCCCATGTTTTCCATGCTCATGCCGGTGAGAGAAACAGCCGACGAAACAAGCCCGGCACCCAGAACCGCAATCTGCTCTTTGTTGCTCTTGAGGTATTCCCAATAGCTCTTGTTTTCTTTTTCGGCAGCCATGCGCTGCTGGTTGACGGTCTGTCCCAGACGATAGGTGCTGTATACGGCGATGCCGATGCCGCCGAACAAAACCGAGATAGCGCCGGTTTTGGCCAGATTTTTGGCAAACGGATAAGCCTTCGGATATGCTTTGGTCAGTTTTTTATCCGTATCTTTGACCTTTTTGGCAAAAGCCGTCAGTCCGGTATGATCGGCCAGACGTTGGGCAAATTTTTGCAAAGAATTCATCTTTGAGCCGAGAAAACCAATCGCAGCCTTGCCGCTGACCTGAACTTTTTCTTTTCTTTCGGCCGAAAACAGAGACGTGAAAATCTTGGCAGCCTTGGCTTTGGCGGCCGCACCGGTCAGTTTTTTGCCCTTGGCGACCATTTCGGACACGGCAGAAACGGCCACCAGCTGAACACAGTTGGCCGACATGATGTTTTGCAGAAGTTTCTTATAATCCTCGGGTTTGGCGCGGCCTTCCAAAATCTCTTTTTCGGCCTCGTGAGCAGAAACTTCTTCTATCTGGCGGCGCAGTTCACCGGCTTTGACCTTGTCATCGTCCTTGTCGTTGGTAATTTCGATTCCGTTCCAGAAATTGTCCATGCCTTTTTTGAAAGCCTCGTCTTCGACATAAGCATCCTTGACGGCGGCCAAAGCGGTCTGGCGTTGTTCAATTTCGACTTTGGCAGCGGCGTCGGCCGCTTTCATGTCCTTTGGAGAAAATTCCTTCTGAAAAGCGGCCAGGTTCTCGGTGTCTCCGGCATCGCGCAGAACCTGCTCGACCTCCCACAGTTCGAACAGGCTGCGGCCTTTCAGGTTTCCGGCTTTTACAATTTTGACAGCATCTTGAAGTTCCATGTTTTTGTCCTCTGTTAATGGGTAGATATCCCCGGGGGGACCCTGTATTATTGCTGGATTAAACAGTCTTAATGTTCCTAATTGCCGGTACTATATCATAATTTTCGACACCGCGCAATATATTTTGTCAATTTTTTGTATTTTTTCTTTAAATTGGCTATTTTCCTTTTCTTTTAGCTTTATTTTAGCACTAAATCGTTAATATTTCACTATAAAAAAATCCCCGCAGTTACAAAAACCGCGGGGATAATCTCTGCCGGCCGGCTAATCAGGCGACTTTTGCATCAAAGCAGATGTCTTTGCCCTCGATGTCGGCTTTGGTACCGCCGGCGCAGCCGCTGCCGAACCTGACGGCCAGAACCTGCTCGGAAATATAGGCTTTGTTTTCTTCCAGGGCCTGAGCCAATTCGGTGTCGGCAGTTGAGTAACTGAGCTCAATACGGTCGGAGATGTTAAAATCCTTGTCCTTGCGCAGCGTCTGCACCAGGCGGACAAAATCGCGGGCCATGCCTTCGCGCTTGAGTTCCTCGGTCACGACGGTATCCAAGGTCACCACCGCCTTATTATCGGCAAAAGCGCGGCCGGCAACCCCTTCTTTCATCTCAAGGCGCACCTCAAACAGGTCGTTTTTGAGCGTCTGGCCGCCGATGCTCAGCGTGCCGTCGGCATTAAGAGTCCATTGTCCCTGTTTGTATGCCGCCATGACAGCGCCCATGTCTTTGCCGAGCGCTTTGCCCAAAAGCGGCGTGTAGAGATAAATCTTTTTCTCGGCATAATTGCCCAAATTGCCGTCAAACAAAACTTCTTTGACGTTCAGCTCGTCTTTGACAATCTCCTGATAAGACTTGTCAAAAGCGGCGCCGACAACCGTCAGGCTGCTCAGCGGCAGACGATTGCGCAGATTGTTTTCCTCGCGGATAAACTTGGCGGCAGAGCACAAATCCTGCACAAAATCCATCTCGCTCATCAGTTTTTCGTCGGGGTTGATATCGCTCAAAGCCGGATAGTCGACCAGATGAACGGACTCCTCGCCGGTCAGGGTTTTGAAGACATGCTCGGCAACAAACGGCATCAACGGCGCCATGATCTTGCACAGGTTTACCAAAACGGTATACAAGGTGTCAAACGCCTGCGTATCGCCTTCCCAGAAACGGTCGCGCGAACGGCGGATGTACCAGTTGTTGAGAACTTCCATAAACGAAGCGATTTCGCCGCAGGCCAAAGCGACGTCATACGTTTCCAGCCCCTGCTTGACGATGTCGCGCAGGTGTTTGAGCTTGGAAAGAATATAGTTGTCGATCGCCTCGCCGGAAGAGCTGATTTCTTTGGCTTTGTAACCTTCGGCATTGGCATAGAGCGTAAAGAAGTAAAAAGCGTTCCACAGCGGGATCTGCGCGACGCGAGCCGCTTTGGCAATCTCTTTGCCCTCTTTGTCGACGGCCAGGTTGCCTCCTTTCAACACCGGAGAAGAAACCAGAAACCAGCGCAGCGTGTCCGAGCCCATAACCCCCAAAACATTGTTGGGATCAGGATAGTTTTTCAGACGCTTGGACAGCTTCTGCCCGCCCTCGGCCATCAGCAGGCCGGTGCAGATGCAGTTTTTGAAAGCCGGACGATTGTGCAGCGCGGTCGACAAAACGGTCAGCGTATAGAACCAGCCGCGCGTCTGATCCATGGCTTCGACAATGAAATCGGCCGGGAAATGGTTTTCGAACCATTCCTTGTTGTCAAACGGATAATGCACCTGCGCATAGGGCATTGAGCCGGATTCAAACCAGCAGTCGAAGACATCGCCGACGCGGCGCATCATGGTTTGGCCGGACGGATCGTCGGGGTTGGGATAAACCACATCGTCAATATACGGCTTGTGCAGATTGTTGACTTCGATGCCGGTTTTATCCCTGATTTCTGCCACCGAGCCGAAAACGTCAATCCGCGGAAAAGCCGGATTGTCGGATTTCCAGACCGGAATCGGCGTGCCCCAGAAACGGTTGCGCGAAATCGACCAGTCGCGCGCGCCCTCGAGCCACTTGCCGAAACGTCCGTCTTTAATATGCTCGGGAACCCAGTTAATCTGCTGATTGTTCTTGACCATCTCGTCGCGGAAGTCGGTCACTTTGACAAACCAGCTCGACATCGCCTTATAAATCAGCGGGGTATCGGTGCGCCAGCAGAACGGATAAGAGTGGGTATACTGCTCTTTTTTGACAAGCAGGCCGTTTTCTTTGAGCCACTGCATAATCGGCTCATTGGTTTCAAAAACCTGTTTGCCCTGATAATCGGGCACTTCGGCCGTGAACTTGCCGGCTTCGTCTACCGGGCAGACAACAGGGAAATGCTCATTGCAGGCACGGCAGGCATCAAAGTCGTCCTGGCCGAAACCAGGCGCGATATGGACAACGCCGGTACCGTCTTCGGTCGATACAAACTCGCCGGACAAGACTTTAAAGCAGCCCTGCTCTTTCAAATGTTTAAAGTACGGGAACATCGGCTCGTAACCCATGCCGACCAAATCGGCGCCTTTCAGCGAGCCAACCTCAACCGCGTGCTCCAGCTGTTTTTTATAACGGCCGAGCAGCGCGCGCGCCAGAATATATTTCTGTCCGTCTTCTTCCATAACAACATAGTCAATGTCTTTGCCGACAGCCAGCATCAGGTTGGAAGGCAGCGTCCACGGCGTGGTCGTCCAAACCAAAATCTTCATGCCGTTTTCAAGTTTGAACATGACGGTAATGGCGTTGTCGGTCTTGTCCTGATAGCCCTGGTTGACCTCAAAGTTGGACAAAGGCGTTTCCGCTGCCCAAGAATAAGGCAGAACGCGGTAATCCTCATAAACCAGACCTTTGTCGTAGAGCTGTTTGAAGTTGCTGATAACGCTTTCCATAAAAGACAAATCCATGGTTTTGTAATCATGGCTGAAATCGACCCAGCGGCCGATGCGTTTGAACATCTCGACCCAGATGCCGGAATATTTGAGCACGTCGGAACGGCAGAAGTCATTGAACTTTTCGACGCCGAATTCCTCAATCTGCTTGCGCCCCGAGACGCCGAGCTGTTTTTCGGCGGACATTTCGGCCGGCAGTCCGTGGCAGTCCCAGCCGAGACGCCGCTCAACCTTTTTGCCGTTCATGGTCTGGAAACGCGCGACCACGTCTTTGACGTAAGAGACCATAATATGGCCATAGTGCGGCGTGCCGTTGGCAAACGGCGGACCGTCATAAAACACGAATTCGGCGGCGCCGTCGCGATTGCGGACGGATTTTTCAAAAGTCTTGTCTTCGTCCCAAAATCTGAGGACTTCTTTTTCGATTTCGACAAAGTCGGGTTTGGCCTTGACCTCGGCATAATGTGCAGTCATCTGTAAACACCTTGATTGATTTGATTGGATATCTGGAAAAACGTTTGAATATGTGCAGCAAAAAAGAACATCCCCCTAGGGGATAATACGGGATATGATATGTATGTAAAAACTGCGCATAAAATCTCTCTGTTTTATAAATTCGGATTCAAGATAATACAATGAATCGGCGGAGTCAATTGTAAAAACGCGCTTATCTGCTTTTGAAGGTGAGCGTCAGCAATTTAAATTTGAGCAGCGCGAACCAGCCGCGACCGTGTTCTTTCATCTTGGTTTCGGCTTCGGCGCGGCGGCGGTTGAACTTGTTTTTCTCCCAAATGTTCCAGCGGCGGGTTCTCTCGCAGCGGATGGCGCGGAACGGCGTCAGCGGACTGCCTTGGCCGGTTCTTTTGTCATGCCAGGCGAGCCGTTCGCCCTGGCGGTCATAGACGTCGACAACGTCCACCGATTTCCAAAACGAACAGGCATGCTGCATAACCGGCAGCGCTTTATAAAAAATATAATGACAAAGAAAATCCGGCCGGCGCGGATAATTGACGCGGTTGAGCTCCGGCGCGCGGACTTCGTTTTCCAGCGCAAATTCATAGCGATGCACCATTCCCAAACGGCTGCGCTCCTTGTCCAGCGCCAGAAAAGAAGCCTGCGTGACATAACCGGCGGCTTTGGCCTTTTGGTACAAGCGCCGGGTTTGTCCCGGCAAAAGCATGCTGCGCTGACGAAACACCAGGAGGTTGCGGCGTTCGGAGATCGCTTTGTCAATCAGGCGCAAAAACCAGGCGTCGGCGGTTTTGGCCACGTTTTGCCCGGCGGGAATAAAAGTCTTCAGCTCATCAATCTCGAGATTAACCGCGCCGGTTTCGGCAAACTGCCCGTTCAGGCGGGACTTGACCAAAGTGCTCTTGCCGGCGCCGGGCGAGGCAAAGACAAACACCAGACGCGGCGGCTCCGTGTCCGAGGCTCTGCACCGCGGCGTAAGAAAATACGCTTCCATTTTCCGATAGGCTTGTTCCTGTGCGTTCATACCGCTCTCCGGCAAGGGATTAATGACAGAAAACAATATAGCCGAATTTTAGACAAAAATCAACTCTTATATTTATTCAAAAACTTCGCCGCAGATGCACGGCTCGGCCACGCCGGTGGTAAACGGATAGGATGACGGCATAAAATTGAGCCGGCGCACCGCCATATAGGCGAAAGCCTGCGCCTCCATTCCCTGAGAATCCAGATCATAATATTCGGCCGGCTGGACGTCGGCATTATGCAGTTTCTGACGCAAAAAGCGCAACAAAGTCGGATTTTTGGCTCCGCCGCCGCAAACCACCACCGCGGCCGGCATTTCGGGCACATAAAGCGCCAGCGAATAGGCCGCCTCTTCGGCAATAAAAGCCGTCGCGGTAGCGGCGCCGTCAACCACCGACAAAGCCTCAAGATTCTCGAGCTTTTCGCGGAACAGTCCCTTTTCGGCGGCTTTGGGCGGCACTTTGGCCAAAAACTTATGACGCATCAACGCGGCCAGAACATGCCCGTTAACCTGGCCCGAGGCCGCAAGAGCGCCGTTATAGTCAATATGCTGGCCGGCATGGCGGAAAACCCAGTCGTTGACGGCATTCAGCCCGACACCGACGTCAAAAGCCCGCATTTCGCCGTTGCGTCCGATCCAGGTCAGCGAAGCCAGGCCGCCGATATTCAGAAACGCGACCGGTTTGGGCAGTCCGGCCGACAATGCCATGTGATAAATCGGCGACAAAGGCGCGCCCTGGCCGCCGCCGGCAATATCGGCATAACGAAAACGGCTGACAACCTTCAGGCCCGAGGCCGCCGCCAGATAACGCGCGTCGCCGAGCTGAACAATCAGCCCTTCGGCCGGTTTGTGAACCAGCGTATGGCCGTGAAAGCCGACCACATCCGTTTCGTGCTCGGCGCGGATTTCGTTGACGATATTCAAATTAAAATCGGTAAAACGACGTTCGATTTCGCTTTTTTCGGCAGCGGAAACTTCTTCCGGACGCTTGTGCAGCCGGCGCAAATCGTCGACCAGAGCTTCGTCATAGGGAAATTCGAGCGACTTTTCGACCGCGAACACGTCGACGCCGTCGGTCCGAATCAAAGCGGCGCGCACTCCTTCCAGAGAGGAACCGCTCATCAGGCCGAGGGCATTTTGCGTCTTTAAGGCTTCCATTGTAAAAAAAACTTCTCCCGCGCTTGCATTGTTGTTTTTATATGCTAATATGAGCAAGTTAAAATTTGGTTAGAAAACGATATGATAAGGAAAGGAATAATGAGCCGGTTTAAGTCACAGTTCATGAACATCATGACGGAAAGGGGTTTTTACAATCAATGCACCAACGAGGAAGGTTTTGACACCTACCTCTATCAATGCGAAAAGGAAGGCAAACCCGCTGTCGGCTATCTGGGCTCGGATCCGACCGGCGACAGCCTGCACGTCGGGCATATCGTGCCGTTGATGATGCTGCGCTGGTTCCAGAAATGCGGCCATAAGCCCCTGACGCTGGTCGGCGGCGCCACCGCGCGCATCGGCGATCCTTCGGGCAAAGACAAACTGCGGCCGTTTTTGAGCGAAGAAACTCTGGCTCATAATGTTGAGGGACTGAAAAGGTCATTTTCCAAATTTCTGAAATTCGGCAGCGGCGCCACCGACGCCGTAATGGTCGACAACTGGGACTGGTTCAAAAACATCAACTACCTTGCCTTTTTGCGTGACATCGGAACCTATTACTCCGTCAACCGCATGCTGACGATGGACAGCGTCAAAGCCAGACTCGAACGAGAACAGCCGATGAGCTTTTTGGAATTTAACTATATGCTGTTGCAAGGCTATGACTTCTGCAAACTTTATCAGCAATACGGCTGCCGTGCGCAGATTGCCGGCTCCGACCAGTGGGGCAACATAACCTCGGGCACCGAACTCGGCCGTCGCAAATACGACGTTGAGCTGTTTGGCTTCACCAGCCCGATTATCACCGACTCCAGCGGTAAAAAAATGGGCAAGTCGGAAGGCAACGCGGTATGGATTAATGACGAAAAACTGCCGGCTTACGACTATTATCAATACTTCCGCAACATCGGCGACGCGGAAGTCGGCAAATGTCTGCGTATTTTCACGGATCTGCCGATAGACGAAATCCGCCGGCTGGAAGCGCTGAAGGAT
>JAFUQJ010000028.1 GCA_017480995.1 Alphaproteobacteria bacterium | reverse complement strand
TCCGCCGCCAACGATGTTTTTGCAAAGCTCAAAGCGGAATTTGATCCGCGGGATCTCAAAATCGGACAAAAGCTGCGCGCCAATTACACCATCCGTTCGTCAAGCGGCGAATTTGTCCGGCTGAACATTTTTGTCATCGAAACCGGCGTCGGCGAACGCGTAACCGCCTATCTCAACGAAAACGACGAATTTGAGGTCGAGCGCCAGAAAGACGAGATGATTGAAGAAGTCAACAACGCGACCGGCGCAATCGAAGGCACTCTCGGCGCCAGCATGCAGAAGCACGGCATCCCTTCCCGCGTCATTCATAACTTTATTTCGATTTTTTCCTATTCGGTAGACTTTCGCCGCGACGTACGCAAAGGCGACAGGTTTGAAATCGTTTACGAAAATTATATCGACAATCAGGGAAAAGTCATTAAGTCCGGCAATATTCTTTATGCCGCCCTGATTCTGCGCAACGACAAAATCGCCTTGTACAGATTCAAAAACAAAGCCGGAAACATCGATTATTATACCGAAAAAGGCCTGGCGCTCAAAAAGACGCTCGACCGTAAACCGATGGCTTTCAAAAACGCGCGCATCTCTTCGCCTTTCGGACGACGCTATCATCCGATTCTGCGCAAACATAAGATTCACTGGGGCGTCGACTATGCGGCGCCGCGCGGATCGGCAATTTATGCCGGCGGCGACGGCGTGATTCAGGCCGCAAAATATTACGGCTCCTACGGAAATTATGTAAAGATTCGCCATAATTCCGAGTTTTCCACCGCCTACGGCCACATGGACCGGTTTGCCAAAGGCATCCGTCCGGGCGTCCGCGTCAAACAGGGGCAGCTGATCGGTTATGTCGGTTCGACGGGCCGCTCTACCGGACCGCACCTGCATTATGAAGTCATCCAAAACGGCCGGCGCGTCAACCCGAGGACAATCAAAGCCTCTACCGGCGAAAATCTGACCGGGACCAATCTGGCCAACTTCAAAAAAGTTGTGGCAAACATTCAATCGTCTTACAAGTCGATGTTTGCTCAAAACGAGCCGAAAAAAATGGCCAAGAAATGAAAGAAGGCCCCGCTGCGGGGCCTTTTCTTTGCGATAATAAAAAAAGCCTTTCGCGCTGACGGCGAAGAGGCTTTTTTTTGTTGCACATTGCCGGTATCAGCAGAAACCGCGCTTTTCGTCGAGGTACTCCTTCAAAAAGGCAACACCCATAGTCAAAGCGCCGCCGAACATGACCAGAAGCCCGATTGCAGAAATCGTTTTTTCGTCCATGAAGCCTGCTCCCCAAAAGAAACCTTCGCCAACTGCGGCAATAAGCAATCCTATCCAAGCTAATTTGTTCATAAATACCCGGGTTATTTTACGAGGCTTGATTTGACCGGATCCTCAGATTTACAATTATAAATATCTTTATATAAGATAAACGCTCACGCTGTTTTTGTCAACATTTTTGTCACAGATGCCAGCGGCCGCTGCGCATTACCGCGGCCAGCCTCTCCGCCCGCAGTTTGACCTGCGCGGCATAACGACTGGACAAAAGTTCGGCCGCAGCCTGACGATAGTTTCCGCAGCCCAGAAAACTCAGCATCTTTTTGAAACGCAGCAGACCTTCAATCCCGAGGTTAAACGCCATATCGACCAAAACATACTGCCGTTCGTCATCGAGATTATCAAAAAAAGGAATGCGGCGGCGACAGTTTTCGACCGTTTTTTTGATGTCGCGGCGCAGCAGCAGAAACGCCTCCTGTCTGGTTATCCCGCTGCTCAGGTCGCGCCGGCCGAGGATTTTTATCTCTTCCAAATTCAACGGATTGGCATCCAGGTTGCGGCCGACGCCGATGGTCAGAAAACCTGCCGGACACCGATAAGGCCTGAGCCGGATGCCCTCATGCAGGCTCAGGCGCTGTATGGCTTCAAACTCGTCAATCATGAGGCCTTTCTCCGCTTTTTGCAGTTTTCTTCCAGCAGCATATCCAGTTTGACTTTGATTTCGGCCAGCAAAACATTTTGCTGGTTCTGCATCAGAGCCAGACCGGCGGTTTTGGAATCGGCGGTTTTGAGCCCGTCATGCAAAATATCGACCTGAGCCTTCCACTCGCCGACTTTTATGATAATGCCAATAAACCCGAAAATGGCGGCTAACCCGGAGGCGCCGCCGATAATTACCAGATTTTCCATCTTTTATTTCTCCCCGCGCAAGGCTGATATTTTTTCCCGCGCCAGCTGTCTTTGCTCCGACACCTCTTCGGGAACCAGCGCTCCGGTTTCGCCGCGCCGTATCACATACCAATCGGTTTCGTCCAGATATGCCCGGTATTTTGCAATCTGTTCCCAAACCGGGGCGTCGCCTTTCTCCAGGGAAACGACTTCATAATAGCCGCCGACGGCGTTGCCGGCCGCATCTTTTTGAATATTGACGTCGCTGATATATTCGTCTTGT
>JAFUQJ010000001.1 GCA_017480995.1 Alphaproteobacteria bacterium | reverse complement strand
GGCCGATAAGAAAATCATTGATAT
This sequence comes from Alphaproteobacteria bacterium, assembly GCA_017480995.1. Classification (GTDB taxonomy): domain Bacteria; phylum Pseudomonadota; class Alphaproteobacteria; order RF32; family CAG-239; genus CAZU01. The sequence continues at coordinate 11,414 of JAFUQJ010000001.1, read as the reverse complement.
TGAAACGCTGGCCAAAGAGCTTTCGCCGGCGCAGATCGTGTCCTTTATCAAAGCAAATACCAACGGCATGACGCAAAAACAACTGCTCAAAAAAATGCTGACTCTGCGCGACATGAAGGTCAACCACCGCGAAACGCCCGAGGAACAGCGCGAACGCGAACAGCGGCAGAAAGAATATGAACTGGCGCGCAAACGCGAACGGATGATGATACGCGGTTTTGAACGGGAGCGTTCGAGAAGCTGACGCCGTTATTTGCGATTTGTCAGTGACAAGCGGTTATCGCTTGCATAATTAGAAATTTTCCTCTACAATTTGTTTGTTTCCGGGTGTTCCGGAAGCGGAGTCTGAAAAACCCCTCACAAGATAGAGCTCCTGATATGGGGAGTGCGCGACATAAGCCGCTTTGCGGACGAATAAGCGTGACTGTTCTTGTGCAGTTTTTCAGCTCCCCGCCTTTGATTTCCAAAGGCGGTTTTGTTTTAACAACAGGTGTTTTGCCTGGCTTTTTGTCATTCTCGGGCTTGACCCGAGGATGACAGTAAGGGGTAGAGCCTTCGGGACCGAGGATGATAACTATAAAAGACCGGGCAAGATGAATAAAAACAAAAGGGAGTTTGGAAAATGTCCAAAAAATTAACCGAAAAGGAAAACTGGCGTCAGACGCGCGAAAATCTGGCGCGGCAGATAAACGAATTATTGTTTGAAAAGCGCCTTTCCATCGTCAACGTTGCCGAGCGGACCGGCATTCCGCTGCAAGTCATGGAAAGCCTCACTCTGGGGCGCGAGGTATACCGCCCCGGCGTTTTGCGGCAGCTGGCCGCCTTTCTGGACAAGAAAGTCAAAATCGAGCTGGTCGATTGAGACAATATGAAAAAACACCCCTCGGTTTAATCTGTCCGACTTTCGGAAGATACGTTAACCAGAGGGGTGTTTTATTCTTACAGGATAAAAGACTTATTTGCCCAGCTGAGAAGCAACTTCGGCAGCAAAATCTTCTTCTTTTTTCTGCAAACCTTCACCGAGTTTGAAACGGACAAAGCCGGTCAGTTTAATGTCGGCGCCCAGTTCTTTGGCGGTTTCGGCAATAACGTCTTTAACCTTTTTGTCGGGATCCATGATATAAGCCTGTTCTTCGAGAACAACTTCTTCATAGTATTTGCGGATGCGGCCTTCAACCATTTTTTCAATGATGTTTTCCGGTTTGCCGGAAGCCTTGGCCTGCTCGGCAAAGATTGACTTTTCGTGAGCAACGGCAGCCGGATCAACACCGGCAATGTTGAGGAACAACGGCGCCGAAGCGGCAACGTGCATGGCAATGTGCTTGCCCAGCTCGGCCAGTTTGGCTTTGTCGGCTTTGGATTCAAGAGCAACCAAAACGCCGATTTTGCCGATGTTGGGAGCAGAAGCGCTGTGAATATACGGCGCAACGACACCCTCGCTGACTTCAATCATGGCGGCGCGGCGCAGAGACATGTTTTCGCCGATTTTGGCAATCATGTCGGTCAGGCGCTCTTCAAAAGTTTTGCCGCATTTCGGGCAGTGGAAAGTTTTCATGTCACAGACTTCGCCGGCGCTCTTCAGAGCAACAATGGCGGCATCGGCAACATATTCCTGAAAGATTTCGTTTTTGGCAACGAAGTCGGTCTCGGAGTTGACTTCGACAACGGCGCCTTTATTGCCTTCCACATAGACGGAAACAAGACCTTCGGCGGCAATGCGGCTGGCTTTTTTGGCAGCGGAAGCCAGACCTTTTTTGCGCAGCCAGTCTACGGCCTCGTCCATGTTGCCGTTTGTTTCAACCAGAGCCTTTTTGCAGTCAAGCATGCCGGCGCCGGTTGATTCTCTCAATTCTTTTACCATAGCAGCGGTAATATCTGTCATATCTTTTTTCCCTTAAAAACTAGAATGCGGCAGCATTAAACCCGTTGTCCAAGCTCAAAGCCGCCGCAAATTTTGATAATACTTCTAAACGGTTTTCAGAGACTATTCGGCTGTTGCCTCTGCGGCAGCGGCTTTTTTGGAAGTTCTCTTTTTCGCCGGTTTGGCCTCGGCCTCGCCGTCAACCATTTCTTCTACCTTGACACCCTGGGCAGCAATCTGAGCCTGCATACCGTCCAGAACGGCGGCAGAAACCATTTCCGCATAGAACTGAATGGCACGGATGGCGTCGTCATTGCCCGGAACAGGCAGATCAACATCTTCAGGATTGGCATTGGTATCGCAGATGCCGATAACCGGAATACCCAGTTTTTTGGCTTCTTTGATAGCCAGAGACTCTTTGCAGGTGTCAATGACGAAAACCAGATCCGGCTGGCCGCCCATGTTCATGATACCGCCGAGCTCTTTGCTCAGTTTTTCCTGCTCTTTTTTGAGGTTCATCATTTCCTTTTTGGTGTAACCTTCATAGTCGTTTTTCTCGGCCATTTCGTTCAATTTAACGAGGCGGGAAATTGACTTGTAGACGGTTTTCCAGTTGGTCATCATACCGCCGAGCCAACGCTGGTTAACATAGTACTGACCGCATCTTTCGGCGTTTTCCTTGATGATGTCCTGAGCCTGTCTCTTGGTTGCGACAAACAGAACCTTACCGCCCTGAGCGACGATTTCGCGGGTGGTTGCCAATGCGGTATAGAGCATCGGATAGGTTTTCTGCAGGTCAATGATGTGGATGTTGTCTTTTTTGCCGTAAATATACGGAGCCATCTTCGGATTCCAACGACGGGCGTGGTGACCAAAGTGAACGCCAGCTTCAATCATCTGACGCAATGTAAATGTAGGAAGTGTCATTTATATATATCCTTTTTCCGGTTAAACCTCCGCGGATTCTCTTGAGTTCGAAACCGAACACCGGAGCGAAACGCCTCAAAGCGTCCCGATAAAATCCGCGTGTGAAATTACTGGGAATCCCCAGGAAAGAATCACACCATGTGATTTTTCGAGCCTGTTTTAGCATAAATTGTTAATATTGCAAGCGTTTTTTGCAGAAAAAAGATAAAAAAAAGCGCCGCCGAAAGGGCCGCGCCATAAACAAAAAAATTTTCCGGAACCGTTCAGAAAACAGCGATGAGCTTTTCCGTCCCCAGCGCCGCCGCAATTCCTATCAGCGGCAGAAACACGCCGAGAAGATAGCTAACGAGGACAGACACGCGATCGGCGTCTTTGAGCAGACACAACAGCATCGGAAATGCCAGAAAGAACACCGCATACACGAACCACACGCCCGCGCCGAGCGCCAAAGCCGCCAGCAGAAACAGCTGCACCGGCAGGCATATCTTAAAGGCCTTTTCCGGAGAGGCGCAAAGACCGGTTGCCAGAGCCGCACCGAGAAGCAGGCCCAGCCCCGAGACATCGATACCGAAAACGACAAAACCGGCGACACTCAGAACAACGTTCAACGCCAAGGCGATTTTGGAACTCAAAAAATAATCTTTTTTCATAAGACAATAAGTTTATAGTTTGTAAAAAATATTTGTTTATGGTTCAAGTTTATACACGCACCCCTGTTTTTTGTCAATATTTTGTTTAAACCAACCGCAATTCTTCAAAAATTTTGTTTATGTTTCAATTTTAAGCCTTGTTAAAGCGGGCGTTTTGGGCTATTTTAGGCGCATTGATTCTAAGAGTACACAGAGGAAAGAATGGTCGATTTGTTTGAGGCCGCCCCCGCGGCGAGCAATGATTACAGCGCTAACAGCATTGAAGTTCTGGAAGGTCTGGAGCCGGTCCGGCACCGTCCGGGCATGTATATCGGCGGCACCGACGAAACCGCGCTGCATCATCTGGTGGCCGAAATCCTCGACAACTCGATGGACGAGGCGGTGGCCGGCTACGCCAACAAAATCGACGTCCGCGTCAACGAAGACTATTCGGTCAGCATTATTGACAACGGCCGCGGCATTCCGGTTGATCCGCATCCGAAATACCCCGGAAAATCGGCGCTGGAAGTCATTTTGACCATGCTGCACTCGGGCGGCAAGTTCGGCGGCGGCGCCTATAAGGTATCGGGCGGTCTGCACGGCGTCGGCTTGTCCGTGGTCAACGCCCTGTCCGAAAAACTGGTGGTTGAAATCGCCCGCGACAAAAAACTGTACCGGCAGGAATATTCCAAAGGCTATCCGACGGGACCGCTGGAACTTATCGGCAACGCGCCCAACCGCCGCGGCACGTCCATTACCTTCAAGCCGGATCCGGAAATTTTCGGCGTCAATTCCAACTTGCAGCCGAACCGGATTTACCGCATGGCCCGTTCAAAGGCTTTTTTGTTCAAAGGAATTCACATCAACTGGTCCTGCGCGCCGGAGGTTATCGGCGAGGGCGAAGCGACGCCGGTTGAGGCCGAGCTCTGTTTTCCGAACGGACTGCTGGACTTTTTGAATTATCAGCTCGGCACCAAGGCGACCATTAACCGCAAGCCTTTTTCGGGCGAGGCCGAACTGGCCAACGACGAAGGCAAGGTCGAATGGGCGATTACCTGGCCGGAAGACGAAAACGGCTTCTGCCATTCTTACTGCAACACGGTTGTTACGCCGCAGGGCGGCACGCACGAAGTCGGCTTTAAGTCGGCGCTCATCCGCGGTCTTAAGGAATACGGCGAAATGGCCAATATCAAAAAAGCCGCCGCGGTTACGGCGGAAGACTTTTTGAGCGACGCCAGCATTATGCTGTCGGTTTTTATCCGCGATCCGCAGTTTCAGGGACAGACAAAAGACAAACTGACCTCGACCAAAGCCGTCCGACTGGTCGAATCCGCCGTAAAAGACTCTTTTGACCACTGGCTGTCTTCGGATCCCGAAAACGCCACCGCGCTGCTTGAATATGTGATTGACCGCGCCGAAGCCCGAAAAAAGAAAAAGGAAGAAAAAGTCCAAAGCCGCAAAACGCCGACCAAACGTCTGCGGCTGCCCGGCAAACTTGCCGATTGTTCCAAAGCCGCGGCCGAAGGCACCGAAATCTTTATTGTCGAGGGCGATTCCGCCGGCGGTTCGGCCAAGCAGGGACGCGACCGCATAACTCAGGCCATTCTGCCGCTGCGCGGAAAAATTCTCAACGTTGCCAGCGCCTCGCTTGACAAAATTACGCAGAATCAGGAAATCAAAGACATGATCGAGGCTCTGGGCTGCGGCATCAAAGACAGCTACAAAGAAGAAAACCTGCGTTACGAAAAAATTATCATCATGACCGATGCCGACGTCGACGGCGCGCACATCGCCTCGCTGCTGATGACGTTTTTCTACCAGCAGATGCCAAAGCTCATGGAAAACGGCCATGTTTATATCGCAACGCCGCCGCTCTATAAAATTGCAATCGGCGGCAAAAACTACTATGCGCTCGACGATGAAGACAAAGACAAAATTCTGGCCAAAGTCGTCAAAGGAAACCAAAAGCCCGATATCAGCCGTTTCAAAGGTCTGGGCGAGATGAGCGCTCAGCAGCTTAAAGAAACGACCATGGACAAGAAAAACCGCATTCTGCTGCGCGTTACGCTGCCAAACACCAATACCGAAGAAGGCCGCGAAGAGGCTTTTGAAACCAGACGCCAGGTCGAGCGGCTGATGGGCAAGAATCCGGAAACGCGCTTCAAGTTTATTATCGAGCGCGCCAAGTTTGTGGATGATCTGGACATCTGATGATTCGCGCATTTACGGAAAAAGACGCACCCAGAATTTTGGACATATGGCTCAGCGCCAGCCTGCAGGCGCATGACTTTGTTCCCAAAGAATACTGGCAGGGAATGCTAAAAAGCGTCGCCCGGGACTATCTGCCCGACAGCAGGACTTTTGTTTTTGAAGACAAGCACCAAATCAAAGGGTTCATCAGCATTGTCGACGACAATCATATCGGCGCGCTGTTTGTCGCGCCCGAATATCAAAACCGCAGAATCGGCTTTAAGCTCCTCAGATACGTCAAACGCCGCTGCGGGCATCTCAGTCTGAACGTTTTTGCGCAAAATGAACGGGCGCTGAGGTTTTATCAGCGCTGCGACTTTAAGATTATCCGCGAACAGACGGAGCCTTCCACTCAGAAAAAAGAACTGATTATGGCCTGGGCCATGGGCTGCAAAAGCGGATTTTTCAAAAGACATCAGGGGGATTCCTAAATGACCGAAAAAGAAAAAATGCTCGCCGGGCAGCCGTATAACGCCGAAACCCCTCTTCTCCGGCAGGAACGCCTGAAAGCCCGGCAGCTGTGTTTTGAATACAACAACACGCCGCCGGAAAAGGGAAGAGCCGTGCAAATCCTTGACAGGCTGCTCGGAAAACACGGAAAAAACTGCTGCATCAATCCGAATTTCTTTTGCGATTACGGTTATAATATTGAAGTCGGCGACAATTTCTTTGCCAATTATAACCTGATCGTGCTTGACTGCGCCAAAGTCACCATCGGCGACAACGTTTTTATTGCGCCCAACGTCGGAATTTATACCGCGGGACATCCGATTGACGCAGCCAGCCGCCGGGCCGGCGAAGAATATGCCAAACCCGTGCGTATCGGCAATGACGTCTGGATCGGCGGCGGCGTATCGATTTTACCGGGCGTTTTCGTCGGAAACAACTGCGTTATCGGCGCCGGCAGCGTCGTTACGAAAAACATTCCGGACAATTCGGTCGCCGTCGGCAATCCCTGCAAGGTCATAAGAAAGATATAATTTGTAAAAAAAAATCATTGACAAACCTTATTTGATTTCATATATTCGCTTTGATTTCGGGGTTATAGCTCAGCTGGGAGAGCGCTTGAATGGCATTCAAGAGGTCAGGAGTTCGATCCTCCTTAGCTCCACCAATTCAGAAAAGCCCGTCCCCAAGATGGGCTTTTCGCAATTCTTAATTATTGGGGGTATAGCTCAGATGGGAGAGCGATTGGTTCGCAATCAATAGGTCAGGAGTTCGATCCTCCTTACCTCCACCAATTCAGAAAAGCCTTGGTTTTCAAACCAAGGCTTTTTTGTTACAAATAAACGCTGTAGACAAATCCTGCCAGCATGACCGCCATGGACGCAAAGCCGATAAAGACGGGAAAAAACCCGGCCTGCGTCTGCCGCCGGAGAATCCATGCCGCGGCAAAAACGCCGAGATAGCTGATAAGATAAGCCAGGCTCGACAAATTGACGATGTCGTTAAAACCGAACCAAACGGTGAACAATGTCAGCAGCAGCAGGCTCAGGGCATTGCCCCAGGTACCGCTGCGCCACAGCTTTTTTTGATAAAAATCCGGCAAAATGCCCTGATGCGCCAAAGATCTGGTGATACGAAACACGCTGAAAAAACTGGCGCTGATACCGCTGACAAAAGCCATGACGGCGGCCGTATAAATCAAAAAACTGCCTACCGGTCCGAGCAGCTCGGCGGCCGCAATCGTGACCGAAATATTGATGTCCTGATAAAACTGGCGGGCCGAGATATAGTTCATAATCACAAACGCAAGGCCGATATACAGCACCATGACAATCAGCAGCGTCATATACATTGCGGTTTTGATGGTTCGGGCCGGGTTTCGGACATAGGCGGCGGCATTGGTTATGACGCCGAAACCGGCAAAAGCAAAAAAGGTCAGGCCGATACTGCGAAAAAATCCGTTAAAACCGGGATTGACCGAAAACGCCGGCGTATAATGCTCAAACTTATACAAACCGGCAAAAATCAACAAGGCCAAAATGGCAATCTTAAACGTGACAATCCAGGCCTCGGTATCGCCGACGGCATCGGCCTTGAGCATATTGAGCGCGCCCAAGCCGATAATCAGAACGGCGGCGCAGACGTTTACGCTCAAAAAGGGCGTATGCGGAAACAGGCTCACCGCATAAAAGCCAAACGACTTGGCCATGGTTCCGGCCGAAATCATGGTTGTAAAAACATAAATCAGCGACAGGCTGCCATGCACAAAACGCGATTTGAAAGCATGATTAAAATAATCGGTTATGCCGCCGGCCTGAGGAAACGCCGACGCCAGCCTGATATAGGCATAGCCGCAGAACATGGCGATAACGCCGGAAACCGCAAAAGAAAGATAGGTGTAATTTCCGGCTTCGCGCAGCACCTGTCCGAGCAGCGCAAAAATTCCGGCGCCGACAATCGAACCGATGCCCAGAGATACGACCGGCCACAGTCCCATTTGTGTCGTTTGTTTCATGTTTATTACCTCTCTGTTTTTGAGGTAAAGATAATGGATGGCGGCCGAATTTCAACGCGGCGGTTTATTTTTCGTTTTTAAAATGCGCCGAAGCACCCTTGTCCCGGCCGACCGAACGACCTATCGAGGCAATTAGGCCTTTGACTTTTTGCAGACTTTCGTCAGGCGTATAACCGGTGGAAGACTTGCCGGGATAAAGCTCGTAATGGCGGCGATAAGCCGTCAGCGTCACGTTGGGCATGATAACGTTGGCGCCACTTTGCAGAGCCTTGCGCTGCCCGTTCGGCGCAAGCGTTTCCATGGCCGTCGTGGCGGGAATGTTAATATCCGGCAGCAACAGGCGCGTCAGAGCCATAACCTTCAGCGCCATGTCCAACGTGCCGCCGGCGGCATTGCGCAGCGGCGTGTCGGGGTGCGGAATAAAAGGCCCGATACCAATCATGTCGGCGCCGATTTCCTTAAAAAACAAAATATCGTCGGCATAAGATTCAATCTTTTGACCGGGCAGACCGACCAAACAACCCGAACCAAGCTCAAATCCGGCCGTTTTCAGATCATGCAGACACTGAGCGCGCCGCTCCCAGCTCATGCCGGGATCATGACGCAGATAAAGCTCTTTGTCGGTGGTTTCAATCCGCAGCAAAAAGCGGTCGGCGCCGGCTTGGCGATAGGCCTGATATTCTTCCAAGGACTTTTCGCCGATACTCAAAGTCAGGGCGACATCAAGCGTTTTTATCCGGCGGATGACACTGCACAGGATTTCGGTCGTAAAAAACATGTCTTCGCCCGACTGCAAAACGACCGTTTTGAGTCCCATGACTTTGGCGGCATGCTCGGCCAATTTGAAAATCGTGTCTTCGTCAATGCGGTAGCGCTCAATGTTTTTGTTGTCCCGGCGCAACCCGCAATAGCAGCAGTTGTTGCGGCAGATGTTGGAAAACTCTATCAGTGCGCGCAGATGAACCGTATCGCCGACGTATTTCCGGCGGACGGCATCGGCCGCGGCGCACAACTCTTCCGTGCAGGAATCGTCCGCAAGGAGCTCTGTCAGCTCGGCACGGGAAAGGGTATGTTCGGCAGCGGCTTTTTGAAGCAGACGGTTCATTCTTATTATCCTTTGCGTTTTGGCATTAATTTATTCCGTTTGACGACGCTTGTAAACATAAAACGGGACAAACCGCAAAAATCATTGCCTTTAACCAAATTGCGATATTATAATCAGTCATAATTTTGAATGTAACAAACAAGGACGATAAAATGAGCAGAGTTATTACCCTGATGCCGGCGCGGCTGGCAGCAACCAGACTTCCCAACAAGATGCTTTTGGATCTTAACGGCAAAAGCATTATCCAGCGCGTGTACGAAAACGTCAAAAACGCGATTGATACCGATATTGCCATTGCCGCCGGCGACCAGGCAATCGTTGACGAATGCAAGAAGTTCGGCGCCACCGCGATTTTGACCGATCCTAATTTGCCGAGCGGCACGGATCGTATTGCCGCCGCGTTGAAAGTCCTTGATCCGGACGGCAGCAAATATGATATCGTGGTCGATTTTCAGGGCGACAACATCAACGTCGATCCGAAGGTTAATCTGCCGCTGATTGAAATGATCGAGCGCACGGACTGCGATATCGCCACCTGCGGCATGATTATCAAAAACGAGGCCGACAAGACCAACCCGGCAATCGTTAAAATCATCATGGGGCTTAAAGACGGCGAAGACGAAGCAAGATGCCTTTATTTTACCCGCGCTACCGCGCCGCTGGCCCGCAACCCCGAAAAGTGCAAAAATCAGGATTTGTACCAGCATATCGGCATTTATGTCTTCAAGGCCGCTTCACTGCAAAAAATGGTTTCGCTTGAGCCCGGCGTGCTGGAACAGAGAGAATCCCTCGAACAATTGCGCGCTCTCGAAAACGGCATGGTCATCCGCGCCAAACTGGTCGGCGACATTCGTCTTAACAAGGACGCGCCGACCGACATCAATACGCCGGAAGATTACGAGATTGCCAAGAAATTTATCAAATAAATTTAAAAGAAAGCCGTTGTTAAAATCAACGGCTTTCTTTTTATGGCATTTTTGAATCGATACCGCCCGTTTCCGGAAAGTGCCGGATTACGCCGGCGGCCTGATTAATTTCCTTCCTGAGCGGCGTTTAATAACCCTGCGCTGTTATAATTCGGTACACCAGCCACATCCTGATTATATTTGGCTGAGGTGGTATGATATGTATATTTGACACTGCCGCCGTACGGATTGTCGGCATCAAAATTGCCGACGGTATTATATGAACTGAAAGTTAAATCTTTGAGGTTCATAATTTTTACCGAGCCGTCGTCAAACACTTCGGTGATGACGCCGACGACGGTCTTTCTGGAATTGTAATCCGCCGCGGCACCATAAGTTTTATCATTGTACATGACGTCGCCGATCTGCGGCGCTGTCGCGCCCGCAGAAAGGGTTAAAGGGTTAAAGCAATTTTCTACAAGCTGAAAAACTCGAACGTAGCTGTAGTAGCCCTTATAGCCGTCGTTACGGCCGCCACTACCCATATTGAGCCTCCAAGAATAGCCCTCACTATACTCGGAAGACGACCAATAATAGCCTCTCGTTAAGGTTGCGGCTTCAACGCCCTTCCCTGCAAGAGTAGAGAGGGCATTGTTTATCAGCGTTTTATTCGCGCCGGTAGCTCCCGATGTACCGGTTCCCGATGTCATAGCCGAAACATTTGTTCCGTATACGTTCATCAGCTCGCCAATCGCCGGAAGGTACCATTTGCCCTGGCCAAAGTCTCCCCCTTTGGAACCAACATAAAATTTGCTTGCCGCCGTGGCGGCAAGCGCGTCGGCGCCAATTTCCCCAATTATCGCCTGAGTATTGCCATAGCCGTCATACAAAGGCGAAAAAACGCCGCCGCAAGCCGTTCCGAAAGAATTTTGCTTATAACCGTCTTCGCATGCCGCAATTTTATAAAAGCTGCTGCAGGTTTCACAAATTGCGTGCGCCGGACAAGAAGACAATTTATAGTCCGAGCAGGGCTTTCAATCCTCGCAATAAACCTGCTCTTTGTCAAAAGGACAATACAGAATCGTCGTGTCGGCACAGTCAGCTACCGTTTTGACATAACCGAGTTCGGCACAGCTAGGCGCGGCCGTGCAGGTTTGAGCGGAGGCCTCTGCCGCAGTGACCAACAAAACGGCGGCAGAGGAGAGGAAGAGATAAGACAAAGACAGACGAGACATTTCGAACCATCCTCAAAAAGATAAAAGAGCAATTCTTAAAT
>JAFUQJ010000027.1 GCA_017480995.1 Alphaproteobacteria bacterium | reverse complement strand
GCGGAACATTTTGAGGAATACTGATCTTTATTTGGAGTTAGATTATGTTTTCCTAAAAAAGACACGCAAGATAAAATGCAAAAGGACTCATATCTGCGAATCCTGTTTGTCAACATTCTGGTCTATATGGACAAAAAAGTCAACACCTAAAACCGCCCGGATGCCCGGGCGGCTGAAAAATGATAAAATTCAAATGGTTAGGCAGATTGTTTGCCGGCGCCGAGCTCTTTGCCGAGGCGGATGTCTTCTTCAAAATCGCCGATTTCCTGCTCATGCTCAAGCTCTTCCTTAAGAATTTTGGCCGCCACGCGGAAAGTGTCGTAATCTTTGCCGAAACACATGTCGCAGATTTGCTGATAGCGGCTGATTGCGCAGCGTTCGGCAACCAGATTCTGTTCCAGCAGGTTCATGATGTAAGGCTGTGTCGGCGCCTCATAGCGGCACTGCGCAATGCTTTCCCACTCGTTCGGGTTGAGCACGGGCGTTCCGCCGAGCTGGATAATGCGGTCGCTCAGCCATTTGGCGTGTTTGAGCTCTTCGTTGGCGTGTTCCATGAATTCTTCGACAATCGACGTGCGCATCGGTCCGACGGCAACCTGCGCGCCGATCCAATACTGATAATAAGCGAGCCATTCCTCGGCATAGGCAACATTCAGAAGCTGCAGCAGCTTGTCATGATCGACCTTGGAAATTTTTTGAGCGGCTTGTCCCATGTTTCGTCTCCTTTGCAAAAATTGAAACTAGGGGATAGATAATCATCAAAAGCTGGATATCAAGGGCTCGATTTTGCTTTGCTTTTTGAGCGGATTGATATATCCTGACAACATTATATGAAAAGGAGAACACCATGACGATTATTGCCCCGAGTATCCTGAGCGCCGATTTTTCTGACCTGAAAAACGAAATTCTGCGCCTGACCGAAGCCAAAGCCGATATGATTCACCTGGACATCATGGACGGCCATTTTGTGCCCAATCTGACTTTCGGGCCGGCAGTCGTCAAGGCGCTCCGTCCCTATACCGGCCTGCCGTTTGACACGCATCTCATGGTCAGCGGTCCCGACGCGCTTATTCCCGAGTTTGCCAAAGCCGGCGCCGACATCATCACCGTTCATGCCGAAGCCTGTCCACATCTGGACAAGACTTTGGCCGAAATCCGCCGTCTCGGCTGCAAGGCCGGCGTTTCGCTCAATCCTTCGACGCCGGAAGACGTGTTGGACTATGTGCTCGACAAGCTCGATTTGATTTTGATAATGAGCGTCAATCCGGGCTTTGGCGGGCAGAAGTTTATTCCGGCTCAGCTCGAAAAGATTGCCCGTGTCAAAAAACTGATCGGCGAGCGTAAGATTATGCTTGAAGTCGACGGCGGCATCAACCCGCTCACCGCCGCCGAGGCCGTTGCCGCCGGCGCCGATGCCCTGGTGGCCGGAACCGCGGTTTTTGAAGGCGGGGACTATGCCAAGAACATTGCCGCCTTAAGACAAAATTAACCCTGGTGTTCTAGGCTGTATTAAAGGAAAACGGACGGGAGGATTACCGATGCAACATCTGGTCATGGTTATTGAAGACGAAGAAGCGCTGGCTCTGATGCTCAAATACAACCTTGAAAAAGAAGGCTACGGCGTCGTGGTGGAAAGCCGCGGCAACAAAGCGATTGCCGAGATAGAAAAGCATTGTCCGTCGGTGATTTTGCTGGATTGGATGCTGCCCGAGATGTCCGGAGTTGACATCTGCAAGCTCATTCGTTCCAAACCCGATATCAAAAACATCCCCGTTATCATGCTCACGGCCAAAGGCGAGGAAGAAGACAAGATTAAAGGCCTGTCCGCCGGCGCCGACGATTATGTTACCAAACCGTTTTCGGTTCCCGAGCTGCTGGCCCGCGTCAAAACCCAGCTGCGCCGGGCGCCCGAACCGACCGGCGTCAAAGAGCTGGTTTTTGAGGATATCCGTATGGATCTGGTCGAGAAAAAGGTTTTTCGCGGCGAGAATTATATCCACCTCGGGCCGACCGAGTTTCGCCTGCTTAAGATGCTGATGGAAACGCCGGGCAAGGTTTTTTCGCGCGAATTTCTGCTCAAAAACGTCTGGGGCGACAACATCTATGTTGAATCCCGCACCGTCGACGTTCATATTCGTCGGCTGCGCAAATCCATGAACGAATTCGGCCCGGATTATATTCGCACCGTCCGCGCCACCGGTTATGCGATTGACATCAATCCGCTGAGCGAGGAATAGTCGCCGGCGCAGTG
>JAFUQJ010000026.1 GCA_017480995.1 Alphaproteobacteria bacterium | reverse complement strand
TCTTCGGTTTCCTTGGAATACAGAGAATACAGAACCGAGGTCACCGGCAGTTTGCGGCGGCGGTCGATACGCGCATAAACCAGATCTTTGGCATCAAACTCAAAATCGAGCCAGGAACCGCGGTAAGGAATAATGCGGGCGGCGAACAGATACTTGCCGCTGGCCATGGTCTTGCCTTTGTCATGATCAAAGAACACGCCCGGAGAACGGTGCATCTGCGAAACGACGACGCGTTCGGTACCGTTGCAGATAAAAGTGCCTTTGTCCGTCATCAGCGGAATATCGCCCATATAAACGTCTTGTTCCTTAATGTCGTGAATGGATTTCGCGCCGGTGGCTTCGTCGGTGTCCCAGACAACCAGACGCAGCGTGGCCTTGACCGGAGCGGCGTAGGTCATATCGCGTTTGATACACTCGTCAACATCGTACTTCGGCTCCTCGAGTTCATAGCTGACAAACTCCAGCTCGCCGTTTCCGGAAAAATCTCTAATCGGGAAAATTGATTTGAAAACCTCTTCCAGGCCGAACTCGCACTTTTCAGCGCCCTGAACCTGGATAAAACTGTCATAAGATCCTTTCTGAACTTCAATCAGACTCGGCATGTCGGCGACAGCGTCGATTCGACCGAAGTTTTTTCTTACACGTCTTTTGCTCGTATAAGATTCCTTCATTGTGTTCTTATCCTTTATGGTTAGATTCTGCGACCATCCTGTCGGAAAAACTCCAAACCCCGTCGGCAGAAGGTTGATATATCGATTTTAAAAACGGAAAATCTCATCAAACCATAGGGAACCAAGGCTTTTCAGACATCCGGCCCGCCCCTCTTGATGAGCAGAAATAAAATAATTGCATGCAATTGTCACGATTCGTGACCAAATTCAAGCGGATAATAGACTCACGATTTCGATTCTGGCAAGCAAAAAATAGCTCAAAAACAAACTTTTTTCGGCAATGTTTCATAATGCCTCAAAACCACGAAAGCGGCAATCCGGCAAATTTTCCATAAACCTTGGTTTACTTTTGCTTTGTTCCTTCGCGGAAAACGAATTGACAAAATGACAAAAACATCTAATATATTAATATTCAAGCAAAAGTATTGTTACACTTATTAATCTTTATCATCATGAAACTGACATTCATTCTCGCCGTCATTGCCTCTGTGCTGTTCGGCTTCATCTATGCCAGACGGAACACCGGCATTTTCGGCAAATGCAAAATCGCAACCCGGATAACCCTGATAACGGTACTGGCCGCAAGCGTGCTTCTCTGTCTCCGTGACGCCGCCCGCGCAACGACCGAACCAAACGGTTTTGTCATGCTGCTCTCAACGGCTGTCGGTTTCTGCGCCCTGGCTCTGCTCGGTTATACGGCGGCTGCCCCGCGCAAAGTCCTGACCGGCCATACGGATCTGTTCAAACTCGGCATCAGGCGCGAACTCGGCATCGCCGTCAATATCATTGCGCTGGCATTGTTCATTGCTTCTCTGATCGGGCTGTATTGGCTGTTTGGCTGCGCAGATATTGCCGCTGTCAGCATTGCCGCCCTGATAAGCTTTGCCCTGCTGGCGCTTCTGCATGTCACCGGCTGCATCATCGCCGTCATTGTCTGCGCCGTCCTGATTATTGTCCGGGCAATCAGGCATCTCTGCTGAACCCCGGCATCATCCCGGCAAAAAAAGGAGCTTTACGGCTCCTTTTTTGTTTTTTCAGGAATTATCTGCAATGTCTTCTCTGAATCGGCGAAGCGGCCTTTATCCCGGCAATTTTCAAAATATCATCAGAAGTTTTGGCAATATCGGCTCTGCTCAAATCCAGCTTATCCAAAGCATAGCTGTGCGGCAGGTTATAACGCCAGACCGGGTGCGTCACCAATCCGACGCTCTGTTGGACGATTGCCGGATTGTCGTCAACAAACATGCTTTCTTCATATCGTCCGGACAAAGCGGAAATATGCGCCTTTTTGTCCTTACTGCCGACACAGTCAATACGTTTAAATATGTCGCCGAATGCAAAATGCAGATTCCTGCGGCGTTTGAGTCCCACTTCTTTTTCCGGCGGCGCGGAGGTAACAATCGCCAGATCCCAACCGGAAGCAGACATGGCCTGCAAAACCTGCTTCATCCCCCTTTTGGCATTCAGGCGCTCAAAAACGGGAGAATTCATAAAATATTTGCCGAATTCAAAATACGGGCGGGGATCTTGATCAAAATCGCGAATAATCTGCACCCACTCCCCGTCATCGATTTTGCGCTGCTGAAAATCTTCCAGCATTTTATGCATCGGCCCCCACATATCAAGCAAGACCTCGTCAACATCAAAAATGGCGATTTTTTTGTTTGCCGGCATCCTCGTTTCTCCCTGGTATAATAAGATTATTTACCACAGAAAAAAACAAAAGGCGAGAAATTTTAGTGTACAACAAGGTACATGAATTTTGACCGTTCTGCAGTTTTTGCGCCGGAAATGCAAATATTCGACTTAAGGCACTTTGGGAAAACTCGGAGAGAAGTTCAGATAGAGATGAAAATAAGAAGAGGGAAAATCAAGGCACAAACATCTTCATGGCACTTTAAAAGTTCAAGATTTGAGGATTATAGCGTAAAAAACAAAGCGGTCAAAATTCTAGTGTACAACAAGGTACATGAATTTTGACCGTTCTGTAGTTTTTTGCGCTAGAAGCCCAAAGACTGAACTTTTAATTACTTGAGTTCAACCTTAGCGCCAGCCTCTTCCAGCTTCTTCTTCATTTCTTCGGCTTCAGCTTTGGCAACGCCTTCTTTGATGGTCTTCGGAGCACCGTCAACCAGATCTTTGGCTTCTTTCAGGCCCAAAGCGGTGATAGCGCGAACTTCTTTAATGACGTTAATCTTGTTAGCGCCGGCTTCGGCCAGGATAACATCGAATTCATCTTTTTCTTCGGCAGCGGCACCGGCAGCGGCACCACCGGCAGCAACGGCAACGGCGGCAGCGGCGGAAACGCCCCATTTTTCTTCCAGCATTTTGGACAGGTCAGCGGCTTCCATAACGGTCAGGGCTGACAATTCATCAACTAATTTGGCTAAATCGGCCATTTTTTTTCTCCAATAAATTTATTAAACAAATTAAACTAAAAACATTTTACTCTTTAATTGCATCCAATAATTTTGTGTTTCAAACGAGGTAATGCGCCGTAAGTTTTGAGCGAAGTGTACCAATAAAAGTACACGAGCGAAAAACTCACAAACAGAACCCGCATCAAACCAAAATTTAAGCGGCTTCTTTTTCCGAATAGGCCTTTGTAACTCTGGCCAATTGAGAACCGGGAGCCTGCAGCAAACCGATGATTTTGGCGCGGAGTTCGTCCATCGACGGAATCGTGGCCAGCTTATTGATTTCGGCAACGGAGAGAACGCCGGTTCCCATAGCGCCGCCGACAACAATCAGCTTCTCATTGGTTTTCGCAAATTCGACACAAGCCTTGCAGGCAGAAACCGGATCATTGGCGAACGCAATCGCGGTCGGGCCTTTGAACAGGTCTGCCAGATTTTCAAACTTGGTGCCTTTAAGAGCAAGACGAGTAATCCGGTTTTTAGTAACTCTAAAGCCAGCGCCTGCTTTACGAATGTTGTTGCGCAGTTCGGAAACCTCTTCAACAGTGAGGCCTTTGTAGTGAGATACTACAACGATTTCTGCACCGGAAAACAATTCGTTCAGTTCGCTGAGCAATTGTGCTTTTTCTTCGCGGTTCACTTGTTTGTCTCCAAATTTTGCATAAACCGGAACACCGGTTCATGCGTCCTTTACACAACCGCCAAAACGTCAAGCAGAGAGGAGAAAACTTTCTCCTGTCGCAATCCGTCCGGCGGACCTAATCTGTCCAGGAGAAAAAATGATAAAATCTTCATTACTCCCGTCTGCGTAGGATATTTAAGACGTTGGGACATTTTTTTTGCAAAACGCCCCTCGACCACCTACGGTCTTGGACAGTGTTTTCAAAACCCGGAGGTTTTGAAGAGCGGACGGCAGGCGAACCCGCCGTCCGAAACTTTTTGCCGCGGTCAGACGGAACTCCCGCCGAAGACCGCGCCGATTCCTAGGCCTTAGAGGCTGGCGGAATCAACTTTGAGGCCGACGCCCATGGTGCTGCTCAAAGAAATCTTCTTCATATAAGTTCCTTTGGCGCCTGCCGGTTTGGCTTTGATGATGGCGTCAATAAAAGCCTTGGCGTTTTCATACAGCTGCTCTTCCGAGAAGCTGGCTTTGCCGATACCGGCATGAACGATACCGTTCTTTTCGACGCGGTACTGAACTTCACCGGCTTTGGCTTTTTTGACGGCGCCTTCAACATCGGCGGTAACCGTACCGAGTTTCGGGTTCGGCATCAGACCTTTGGGGCCCAAAACGCGGGCAACCTTACCGGCCATTCCCATCATGTCGGGAGTGGCAATCATTCTGTCAAAGTCAATTTTGCCCGACAGAATGGAATCGATGAGGTTTTCGGCTCCGACAATATCGGCGCCGGCGGCTTTGGCCTGATCGGCTTTTTCGCCCTGAGCCAGAACGGCAACGCGAATGGTTTTGCCGGTTCCGTGCGGAAGGGCGCAAACGCCGCGAACCATCTGGTCTGCGTATTTGGGATCTACGCCGAGGTTAATGGCAATATCGACGGTCTCGTCAAATTTTGCGGTAGCGTTAGCTTTGACAACCTTAACAGCCTCTTTCAGCTCATAAGCCTTGTTGACGTCGACTGTTTTGTATGCATTTACGATTCTTTTTCCGGACATAACACTACTCCACAACCTTAATACCCATAGAAACGGCCTGGCCTTTAACCATGTTCATGGCTGCTTCGACGGTCGAGCAGTTCAGATCCGGCATTTTGGTCTCGGCGATCTCTTTAACCTGAGCAATTGTAATCTGACCGGCAACGACCTTGCCCGGCTCTTTGGAAGCAGACTTAACGTTGGCAGCCTTCTTCAGATAATAAGCGACGGGAGGAAGTTTGGTCACGAATGTGAAAGATTTGTCTTCAAAAGCGGTAATGACAACCGGAACCGGAATACCGGGTTCCATTTTCTGGGTTGCCGCGTTAAACGCTTTGCAGAATTCCATAATGTTCAAGCCCTTTTGGCCCAGAGCCGGACCGACCGGAGGAGAAGGGTTAGCTTTTCCAGCGGGGATTTGAAGCTTGATTAATCCTAAAATTTTCTTTTTAGACTTAGCCATTTTCATACCCTTGTTATTTAAAGGTTTCGTGGTTTTTCAGACGATGGCTCGCCTCCCACGAAATTGTTATACAAACGATTCGCGCCGGCAAAAAACGGTTTTCTTTTCCGACGTGAGCCCTTGTATACCACATTCGATTCATTTTGCAAGCATTTTTTCGCAAATTTTGCGATTCAACGCGTTGATTCGATTCACAAAAAATCCACAGCCGCCATTTTTTGTCTAATTTTGTTGCAAAAAGAATCAATACATTGTATCATATCGGTATCAATCAACTATTATTCTGGATTTATTTTCCCGTCCCGCTCGGAAATCCGGAATTTCCCTTTGATACCGTCATATAAAATTTTATATATGGAAACAAGTTACTTCCGATGTGGCTTTAGAATCAACTCGGTTCTTGAGGCTACTGTATGCTGCGTTAAAGACGACCGCGTCCGTTTCAGCATTACAAACGTTTTCGATGAGGAATGCGAGGCTTGGTATTACATCCACGGCGAACGCATCAATCCTCATCAGGTGTTCAAAAAAGGCGAAAGTATCGACGTCCGCGTCATGTCCATCCTCAAAGACGGTCGCAAAAACCCCGCCACCGTCATTCTGGTACGGCCTGAAACGCTCCCTGTCGACCTCTTTCTGGAAGACCACCCGATCGGCAGCGAAGTCAGCGGCATAATCATCGCCATTCGCAACTCGGGCATGATTATCCGCCTGGCAGAAAACGTCCATTGCATGGTCAAACGCTGCAAACACGCTAAAACCGGCACCTGGGTTGCCTGTTTGTTAAATCGCTACAACACTAACAGGAAAGTGTTGTTCGCGACAGTATTATAACATGTTAAAACTTCACGGCCCTGTTTCCTGCGGGGCCTTTTTTATGAATATTTAATACATTTGCCCTATACTGCTCCTCATCGCCATTTCCGAGGAGTCTAGCATGAAATCAACCTATACCTGCATCGGTATCATGACCGGAAACTCTCTTGACGCGGTCGACGCCGTTCTTACCCGTTTTGAAGGAAACAAAATCCGGGACGTCGCCGGACACAGCGCCGATATTCCCGCCTCTATGGCCGAAGGCTTCCGCCGCCTCAAACAAACTCTGTCGCAAAACGGCGGCGACATAGAGGCTGCTTCCCGGATGCCGGAATTGCAATTTCACCGGCTTCACGACTCTTATATCAGGCTTGTCGCCCGAACCGTCGACGAACTTGTCGCCCAATCCGGCGTTGCCCGAACCGAAATCGACGCCGTCGGTTTTCACGGCCAAACCAGCTATCATCTGCCGCCATCCGTCGCCCAAAAAGGCCGGCAGCCCTGCACGCTGCAAATCGGCTCCGGGCAGACGCTCTCCGACCTGACCGGCCTGCCGGTCGCTTTCGATTTCCGTTCCGACGATCTCATGAACGGCGGCGAAGCGGCGCCGCTTGCGCCGGTTCACAACCGGCATCTTGCTCAAGACCTTCAGGCCAAAGGCATTTTTCCGCTGGCCTTCTGCAACGGCGGCAACACCGGCAATATTGCGATTGTTTATGACGATACCGTTATGGGCTGGGACACCGGACCGTTCAACCATCTGGTCGATTTTCTGACGCGCACCGAAAAAAACGAACCCTGCGATTTTGACGGCCGATACGGCAAGCGCGGAAAAATCAACGCCGCTTTGCTGCGCGAGCTTTTCGAGCATGCCGTTCAAACCCAGAACGGCGATAACTTTTTGCTGAAAAACCCGCCCAAATCATCCGATCCCGCCTGGTACCGAATCCCCGCCGCCCTGACCGGCCAAGAACTCCCGTTTGAAGACCGCGTACGCACCGCCGAGTTCTTCAGCGCCTATATTTTCGCCTACACGCTGCGCTTCTCTCCCGTCGGCACGCCCGATAATTTTCTGGTTTTCGGCGGCGGTTGGAACAACCCGGTCATCACGGATGACTTCCAATCCCTGCTTCGCGGCAAAGCCGAAGTTCTGCCTGAACACAGGGAAACTTTTGCAAAGATTAAAAATTCCAAAGCGCAAATTGACTGGTCCGACCGCTTCGGCTACAACGGCAAATACATGGAAGCGCGCATTTTTGCCGACATGGCCAAATGCCTGCTGACCGGGGAGCCTTTTTCCTTTCCCGAAACCACCGGCTGCAAAACGCCGACCGTCGGCGGTATTCTGGTTCGGCCCGGAGAAAAAAATCCCCGCTTGTGGTCGCGCGCGGCCAAGGGCTGGAACCTATGACAACAATAATAAAAAACCTCCCCGCAGGGAGGTTTTTATTATTTCTTTTTCGGCTTTTCGCACGACAGTTCCGAAGTGCAGTGCGGACATCTGGTCGCGTTAATCGAAATCTCGCTGCAGCAGTACGGACAAACTTTTGTCGTCGGTTCCTTGGCCTCCTGCGCCGCTTCTTTGCGCTCCATCTTGGCCTGCAGTTCATTGATTGTCTTAATCAGAATAAATACTGCAAAGGCAACGATCAAAAAGCTGATCAGCGCGTTGACGAACAATCCCAGATTCAGCGTAACCGCGCCGGCAGCCTGCGCCGCGCTCAAAGACGGATACGGCGCCGGCGTAACGCCGCTTTTCAGCACTACAAACAAATTGGTAAAATCCACTTTGCCGAGCAGCAGCCCGATCGGCGGCATAATAACGTCTTTAACCAGCGAGTCGACAATTTTGCCGAAAGCGGCACCGATGATAATACCGACAGCCATGTCGATGACATTGCCGCGCATTGCAAATTTCTTAAATTCAGTAAACAGATTTTTAAACATAATGTTCTCCGTTCTCAAGATTTATATACAATTTCCTTCTATAACAATATGTTGTAAAAGAAAACAAAAAAATTCAGACGGCTTAAAAAATTTTCGCACGCACATCAAAAAAGAACCCTTCTATTTCTAAAAGGGTTCTTTCCGACATTAAATATCCGTTATCCGATTACTTAATGATTTTGGAAACGACGCCTGCGCCGACGGTGTGACCGCCTTCGCGGATCGCAAAACGCAAACCTTCGTTCATCGCAATCGGGTGAATCAGTTTCGCCGTCATCCGGATGT
>JAFUQJ010000158.1 GCA_017480995.1 Alphaproteobacteria bacterium | reverse complement strand
CGCTGCTCTTCTTCCGGCAGCAGAGCTTTTCCCGCCAGCGCGGGAACCTGCAAATGCTTAAAATCCTGCGCCTGGAGCTTTTCCGTAAAAATCACCTGCCTAACCGTTTCGTTCAGCAGCGGCGACGGAATATTTCCATAATTATGCGGCAGACAGACGATTTTGGCGCCGCGTTTCTGCGCCGCCAGAAAATCCGAAGCCCCGAGTACCGGCAGGCGACAACACGCAACCTCGTCGACAATCTGACCGAGCGCCGCGGGCACAACGTCCTGCATCCCGGATGAAGGAAGCGGCGGCAGCACAAAACTGACCTCGTGGCCGGCGCGGACGGATTTTTCTATCTCGTCGGCAACGGAATCGACCGTATAAGCCGCATTGTATTCGGCATCAAACTCCAGCCCCAAACCGGCAACGGCGGCCAGCAGATTTTTGACCGAAGCGGTAAAATGCTCCGTTTCGGCGGCATCATCGGTCAGCCGGGCATAAATCAGCGCGGCACGACGCGGCTCAACCGCGGAAACCTCCAAAAGCGCGCTGTTGCCCGAGAGCTTGAAGACAACCTCGTCAATCTCTTCCTGCGGCACCACCGGCATGCGGATTTCCAACTCGGCAATAATCTGATTCGGCTCAACCAAAGAATACGGCTCCAGCGCGTTGAGCACCAGGTCCTGATGCAGGCGGTTGAACTTGGCCAACCGTTCGCCGGACGCCGTCAGCACGCCTTCGGTCAGGGCGACAATCCGGCAGCGCCCGCCGCTCTCAATCTTAAAAGCGGTATTGCCGCCGCAGAGTTTGGCCGCGACAATGCCGGCCGCCGTCGGCGCGTCGATATCCGAATCTTCCATCAGGGCGCCGCTGATCCGGCGGATACCGAACATTTTGAAGACAATAATATCCTCCGGCGTCAACACGTGACCTTTGGAAAAAAGCTGCCCGCCGAGGCTGATGTCGGCCAGAAGCCGGACGCCGGCGGCGGCATTGATGTCAAATTCGCGGCACTGCATGATTTTTCGCTTCCCGTTGTGTTGTTTGTCGTTTAGATAACTCTACCAATATATAAAAAAAAGGGAAAGAAAAATCTTTCCCTTATAAAACATTCGTTTTTTTGCTTCAGAACGTGTAGCGGCCGACAATAAGCCCGTTTTCGAGCAGACGGCCGTAAGTGCCGGTGCGGGTGACCTCAACGACAAAAACCTTTTGTTTGCCGCCGACGGTCGCTTTCCACTCGCGTTTGGCGCCGTAATCGCTTTTGCCGATGACAACGGTATTGCCGCCAAAGATAACGCGGACATCGGTTGCCGTGCTTTTGGCAATCAGCCAGCCGGTGTTAACCTCGTAGACCGTCTGGGTGTATTGCGACTTGGTGACCAGCGCGCCGGAATTTTTCTCATGGCGGGAAGAAATGTCGTGTCCTCCGGCCTTGTAGCAGGCTTCTTTTTCATCATCGGCAAAACGATAGACGTGGCCGACTTTGTAGAGCCTTTGCGAGCAGGAACTCAGCATAATCATGACGAGCAGCCCTGCAATCATTTTTGCGTACTTCATAATTATTTGTTTTTAATATTTGTCTATGTTGCCAGCATAGCACAAGCCGATATTTTTGTCTATATTTTTTGACAAAGCGAATAAAATTGATGACTTTTCAAAAAAAATCGGGTATATTTTGAGCCAATGCGCTTAACAACGACTGAGGATCAAGTGAAAAAGATTATTCCCGCAGCCGAGGCCGCAAAACTGATTAAGGAAAATTCGTCGCTGATGATCGGCGGTTTTCTGCGTTGCGGCTCCCCCGTCAAAATTATTGACGAACTGATAAAAAACAAAACCGGCGGCCTGACGCTGATTGCCAACGACACCTGCGTGCCGGAACACGACCGCGGCAAGCTGGTGGTTAACAAACTGGTCAAAAAAGCCATTGTCACGCACATCGGCACCAATCCCGAAACCGGCCGTCAGATGAATGCCGGCGAAATTGAAATCGAGCTTGTGCCGATGGGAACCCTGGTAGAGAGAATCCGCTCGGCCGGCGCCGGGCTCGGCGGCGTTTTGACGCCGACCGGCAGCGGCACCGTTGTCGAACAGGGCAAACAAAAAATAGAAGTGGACGGCAAAACCTATCTGCTCGAAAAACCGCTCAAAGCCGACTGCGCCGTTATCTATGCCAGCAAGGCCGACAAGTTCGGCAACGCCTTTCTGGACGGCACAACCCGCAATTTCAACACGGTTATGGCAACCGCCGCGCAGACCGTCATTCTGGAAGCCGACGAGATTTCCGAAGAGCCGCTTGATCCGGCGCAGATTACCATTCCGGGAATTTTTATCGACTACATCGCCGTATAGGAGAAAAACATGGATTTGTCTAAAGAACAATGCCGCGAGATTATTGCCCGGCGCGTCGCCCGGGAATTAAAAGAAGGCGACGTCATTACGCTCGGCATCGGCCTGCCGACCGAAGTCGCCAACTATATCCCGCATGACATCCACGTCATTATCCAATCCGAAAACGGCATGACCGGCGTGGGGCACCGCGATTTGAGCGCGCCGGAAAACCCTTCGGTTACCAATGCCGGCGGCCTGGCCGTGACGACGCGTCCGGGTGCGGCGTTTTTTGACACGGCAATGTCGTTTACGATTATCCGCGGCGGCCATGTCGACGCCACGGTTCTGGGCGCGCTGCAGGTGGACAGCCACGGCAATCTGGCCAACTGGATGATTCCGGGAGCCTTTGTGCCCGGAATGGGCGGCGCCATGGATCTGGTGGTCGGCGCTAAAAAAGTGATTATCGCGATGGAGCACACCAATAAAGGCACGCCGCGCATTGTCCGGGACTGCACGCTGCCGCTTACCGCCGCGCACGAAGTTGACCTGATTGTAACCGAACGCTGCGTTTTGGAAGTAACGCCCGAGGGTTTGCTGCTCAAAGAGATTAATCCCGCTTTTTCGCTGGAAGAAGTTATCGCCTCAACCGGCGCCGAGCTGATTATTCCGGCGGAACTGCGGCAGATTGCGGTCTGAAAACCGACAAACACAAACAAAAAAAGGCTGTCCTTCAACGGGCAGCCTTTTTGTTCATTGGCAGAAGACGGGCTAAAGCGCGCCTTCTTTCTCGAGCTGTTTGCCATACAACGCGGGATAATAAATGTCCGCGATGAAGGTTTTGGAGCGTTTGATACGCAGACCGTTTTCGGCAACAAACTCGTAGTTCAACTTGTCATAACTGCGGCGAACGGCGGGATAAATCTTCCGGCTGACGCTGCGCAGCTGTACCTTGGAGTAAAAGCGCCGCAATGCGACGTCGAGAAACAAGTTTGTTTCTCTCACGTCCACCCCCAATCGGTACTCGGTGCCGGAAGCGCTTGTCTCCTCGATAATGCCCCAGCCAATTTTCCTGTTTCCCGGAATACGAAAGTATTCGCGCAGAAACTTCAATGTTTCCTGTTTCATAATTTGTGAAATTATTGATTGTTATGCCGACAATATGCGACAAAAACGACAAAATGTCAAGTGTTTTTGTACAAATACTCATTGACAGATTCGAGGCAATGGTATATTTTAAAAACAGTATTACGGAGAAAAAGAAATGGCCCCGCTCAGCAACAGAGACTTAGCAAAACACCTTATCGTCGAAACCGCCTTTTTGGACTATTGCCGCCTGTCGGCAATTACCGACGCGGACATTGATCAGCTCTATGAACAAGTGGCCAAACTGAATCGGCTGGACCATGACGAAGATATGGAAACGGTGATCGCTTATGATCTGGAATCCGTGCACAGCAAAGACGATTTGCGCGCCCGCATTAAGGAAATGCGGCATCAGACCGCGCAAAAAATCTTCGATTATTACAACCTTTCGGATGAAAACGCCGGTATTGTCAGAAACACGATGACGGGAATCGGAATCCCCAAAGACACCGCGCAAAAGCTGACGACAGCCATTGCCGAGCGGACGCTGGACCAGCCTTTTGACCAAAAAAAATCCATGGCCGACAAACTTTATGACATGTTGCAGGGCAAGTAGAAACTCCTGAAAGAAAGGCTCGCAACCGACTATGAGACCTACAGACAGACCAAGGTTCCCAACCCCGTCATTCAGGACATTGAGCCCGGCATTAACGAGCATCTGAGCGGCATGACGCGCGAGCAGGCAATGGAATACGAGACCAAAAAGGAAGATTATGACT
>JAFUQJ010000157.1 GCA_017480995.1 Alphaproteobacteria bacterium | reverse complement strand
GCCGCAAATCCCCGGAATTTATTTCTTCGGCAAAAAACGTACGAATACCGCGGCTTCCGGCCTTTTGTTTCAATTCGTCCACAAATTCGGGATAAAACGCCTTCAACCCCGAAAATTCCCACTCGGCCGCCGTCTGATCCGCCAAAAAGACCTGCGACAACAATAATTTTTCAACTTTTTGCGGATAAGCCTCCGCAAACAGGAGTGCCAGCGTCGAGCCCCAGGAGCCTCCTCTGACCACGACCTTGCCCTCGATATGCAGATAATCTAATAACCGCGAGGCGTCTTTCAACAGCTCCTGCGTATTATTGTTGCGCATATCGCCCAAAGGCTTCGACTGTCCGCAGCCGCGCTGATCAAAACCGACAACCCGGTGTTTTTTCAAATCCGCAAAAGAAACATGCTTGGCTTTAAAACTGCCGCCCGGCCCGCCGTGAAAGACCAAAATAGGTTTCCCCGACGGATTCCCGAACTCCTGAAAAAACACTTCATGACCGCCGTCGGCCGGCAGGTATCCCTGATTATAAGGCTTTGGCTCCAGCCATTTCTTCCAAAAATCTATCCTCATCTGACCTCAAAATATTTGCAATTTTTTCGATTTTCTATATAGTGTTGTGGTTAGATTAACTATATTGGATATAAGATTGATGTCAACTCTCACCGGCCGTTCATCCGAGCTTTATTGCATAGATCCGCAGGATCTTCTCAAATTGGAAGACGCTCCCGCCGGCTTTGGCAGCGCCGCGGATGAAATTGCCGTCCTGATTGCCCCCGGCCGGCAGGACTTTCTTGTTTCCGGACGCAGGCTTGCCGAACAGGCCGTCCGCGACCGAATCCCAGGCGTTCCGGTGCGCATCTTCTTCAGGCCGACAATCCCGTGGTGGAATCTGGCCGCCGTTTTCATCAAACCGCTGCGCCAAAAATACAAATTCACCAGCGCCGGCGTCTACCACATGAGCCTCGCCAAACTGCGCGAACTCAAAATCGAGCGCGGTTTCCGCAATGCCGAAAACGCCTATAAGATATCCCGCCGCTGGAACATCTCCGACGAACAGCGCATCGCCCGCTACCGAGAACTCTGCGCCTCGCTCCAAAAAGGTTTTGACGACCGCTATCCCATTGACATCATGCTGTGCCGCCGCGCCGGCATCAAAGACTGCGTCGACGACGGCCACCACCGTATCGGCATCTGCGTTGAACACAACATCGACCGCATCGCCGTTCGCTTTCGGGCTGCTGGCGCCCTGCCGCACCGGCTCCAAAAGCTGTTACTTCGCTTCTTTTAGGGCGCTGAACTGGCAGCCGCAGTATTTTTGATTATACAAATCCAGATCTTTAATCAACCGGCAGCGCAGCTCCTGCATGCCGCCTTTGCGCCCCTCGATTTCCAAATACGCGACTCCGGTCTCGTCCCCTGCCCGCCGCGCGGCCCGGTTAACCTGCGCCAGATCCTTGTAACGCGACACGCCCAAAACCGAGGCAACATGTGTAATTCCGCGGCTTTTGGCATATTCCATCACCGTTTTCAGGCGCATATAAAAACACATCTCGCAGCGTCTGCCGCGCTCGGGCTCGTTTTCCAGTCCGGCAATCTGCCGATTCCATTTGTCATGGTCATATTCCAGTTCCACAAACGGAATCCCGTAAACCTCGCAAATCCGTCTGTTCTCGTCGCGGCGCTTGAGATATTCCTCTTTCGGAACCACGTTGGGATTATAAAAAACCACCTCAAAGTCTTCAAACTTTTCGGCCAAAGTCTTGATAACGGCGCATGAACAGGGCGCACAGCATGACAACAGCAAAAACTTCATCTTTCTTCCGTTCATCAAAAATTAGCAATTTACTCCTACAATAATCAAAATATTCAGGATTAGGAACCCCAAATGCAAAAATATCACAACATTGTTATTCTGACCGGCGCCGGCATCTCCGCGGAATCGGGTTTGGCGACGTTTCGCAGTTCCGACGGCCTGTGGAACAACCACCCCGTCGAAAAAGTCGCCACCATTGAGGCTTTTGAACAAAACCCGGCCTATGTGCACGATTTTTACAACGAACTCAAACCTCTGGTCTTCCAAGCCCGTCCCAATGCCGCTCACTTGGCGCTGGCCCGCCTGCAGAAAGAATATCCGGCGCCGGTCAGCATCATCACCCAGAATGTCGACACTCTGCACGAAAAAGCCGGTTCCGAACACGTTTTGCATATTCACGGACAAATCGACCAGGCCGTCTGCCTCAACTGCGGCCGCGTCATGCAGGCTTCCGGAGACGTCGATACCGAAACGTCCTGCCCGCATTGCGGCATCGCCGGCATGATGAAGCCGAATATCGTCTTCTTCGGCGAAAACCTGCTTTGCATGGACGAAGTCGACTCCCTGCTCCGCCGCTGCGACCTGTTTGTCTCAATCGGCACTTCGGGCGTCGTTTTTCCGGCGGCCGGTTTTGTGCAGACTGCCAAATACGCCGGCGCCGAAACTTACGAATTCAATCTGGAACCGACCTCCAATAACTTTTATTTTGACCGCCATATTATGGGCAAAGCCGGAACGACGATTCCCGCGTTTGTCGAGAAACTCTTAACCAACAGGGAGAACTGAAATGCTGCTGATCAAAAACGTTTTGCACCAAAACCGGATAACCGACATCCTGATTAACGACGGCCGCTTTGCCAAAATCGCACCCGGACAGTCCGTCGCCGGCGCCCGGATTGTCGATGGCCGCGACAAAGCGGTTCTTCCGGCTTTTTACAACCTGCATTCGCACGCCGGAATGAGCGTTTTTCGGGGCCTGAGCGATGACAAAGAGCTTTTTGCCTGGCTTAATCAGGACATCTGGCCGCGCGAGGCCAAACTGACGCCCGAGATGATCTATTTGGCAACCCGTTTTTCGATTCTCGAGATGATAAAAACCGGCACCGTTTTCTTTCTGGACATGTATTTCGAGCAGCAGGAGATTCTCAAAGCCGCCCGCCAAATGGGCGTCCGCACCGTTTCCGCGCTCACCGGCCTCGATTTGTTTGACGCCGCCAAAACCAAGACGGAAATCGAAAAAATCGAAAAATACATCGCCTGCGGCGAACATGATGAGCAATGCCTCAAAGGCCTGATGATTCATGCGGTTTACAGCGTCTCTGAAGAACTCATCCGTTATATTGTCAAACGCGCCGAAGAAAACGGCTATTATCTGACGCTCCATGCTTCCGAAACCGCCAAAGAAGTTGAAGACTGCCTCAAAACGCACGGCTGCACGCCGATCGAATATCTCGACCGCCTCGGCGCGCTCGGCCCCAAGACGATTGTTGCCCACGCCGTTCACCTGACCGACAGCGACATCGCCCTGCTCGCGCGCAAAAAAGTCCCGCTCTGCACCAATCCGGTCTCCAACTACAAACTTGCTTCCGGTTTGTTTATGCTGCAAAAGCTGCAAAAAGCCGGCTGTGTTTTAACCCTCGGCACCGACAGCATGGCCTCCAACAACAATTTGAGTATGCTCGAAGAAATGAAACTCTGCGCCCTTTCGGCCAAAATCCAGTCCGGCGACGCCACGGCGGGCAATGCCGAAGACGTCTTCAAAATGGCAACCGTCAACGGCGCCCGCGCCGTCGGGCTGGATGCCGGAGAAATCGCCGAAGGAAAACTGGCCGACTGCATTTTGGTTGACCTCAACAGTCATTTTCTGGTGCCGAACTATAATCTGATTTCCAACATGGTTTATTCCGCCGACAGCTCCTGCATCGACACCGTCATCTGCAACGGCCGGATTTTAATGCAAAACCGCCATGTCGACGGCGAAGAAGAAATCATTGCCGAAATCAAAAAACTCAGCGAATTCTTCCGAAACTAAAACTTGCGGTTCGTTTCCCAGTTCCACGCCGTGCGGATAATGTCTTCAATATCCGTGTACTGCGGCGTCCAGCCGAGTATTTCCCGCGCTTTGCTGTTGTCGGCATAAAGCACGGTGGCATCTCCCGGA
This sequence comes from Alphaproteobacteria bacterium, assembly GCA_017480995.1. Classification (GTDB taxonomy): domain Bacteria; phylum Pseudomonadota; class Alphaproteobacteria; order RF32; family CAG-239; genus CAZU01. The sequence goes on along the minus strand of JAFUQJ010000157.1, from coordinate 1,122 downwards.
CGCCGTTTGTCGATAACGACCGGGCACTTCTTCCCCGTAACTTTTTCGGCCGCCGAAATAATCTGCATGACCGAAGTAGGTATTCCGGTGCCGAGATTTATAAAGCCCTGGAAATCATCAAGTTTTTCCACTGCCAGACAATGCGCTGCGGCCAGATCGTCGACATGAATATAGTCGCGCAGACAGGTCCCGTCCGGCGTCTCATAGTCATTGCCTAATATCCTGATGTTTTCAAGCTCGCCCTTAATCGCCTTCAAAACCAACGGAATCAAGTGGCTTTCGGGATTGTGACTCTCGCCGATGCTGCCGTCGGGAGCCGCGCCGGACGCGTTGAAATAGCGCAGCGCAATATACTTAAGCCCGTAAGCCGCAGCATAGTCCTTAAAAATATTTTCAATCATCAGTTTACTCTGGCTGTAAGGATTGAGCGGACATTGCGGATGTTTTTCGTCCAGCGGCATATATTGCGGGTTTCCGTAAATGCCGCAGGTGCTCGAAAAGACGATTTTCTTAACATTGTGCGCCAGCATCGCTTCTAGCAGATTAAGCGTGCCGGCCACGTTGTTCCGATAATACTTCTGCGGATCCGCAACGCTCTCGCCCATCATGATAAACGCGGCGAAATGAATAACGACGTCAAAACTGTGTTTGTCAAAAACCCTTTGCAGGGATTCCTTGTCCAGCAGATCGGCCCGCTCAAACTCGGCGCGGGTGTCAACGGCTTCCCGATGACCGTTGTCAAGATTGTCCAATACAACGCACTCATACCCTTTATCCGCCAAACGGCGCAATGTGTGCGATCCGATATAACCGGCTCCGCCGACAATCAAAATTTTTTGCATGATAAAAACCCTCCGCTTTTTATCTTAGCGGCGAAAAAAAAATCTTTCAAGCCGGAATCCGTATTTGATAACACCTTTGGGCTTTACAAACAAAAACATTAATATTTGAATGCAACATTTTGAAATATTGCAGTTTTTTGCAATATGAATGTTAATACTGAACTTCCGCCGTATATTCGTACCACGGATTAATCAAAGCGGTCGAAGGCCCCAGCACCACCATGTTCAAAATATCGGCAGCCAGCGAAAAAGGCAGCGCCAGCAAAAACTTTCCGAGGCT
>JAFUQJ010000156.1 GCA_017480995.1 Alphaproteobacteria bacterium | reverse complement strand
ATGGTGCCGACAGAGAGACTTGAACTCCCGACCCACTGATTACAAATCAGTAGCTCTACCAACTGAGCTATGTCGGCAATATGCTGAGAGCATTTATATACTACCGTATTTTTGATGTCAATAAAAATTGTCGCGCGTTCGGGGCGCCGGATTATTTGCTTTTTGAGTTCAGGCACCAGGTTTTGTTAAACAGCCGCAGAAACTTTTTGTTGAAGGACGGGGATTTGCAGCGGTAGATTTCAAAAAAGTTTCCTAATTTGAAACAGGTTTTTTTCCGGCCCGTTTCGGCAAAACGCGTATAAATGTCAAGATATTGTCCGAATTGCGGATCCTTGAGGATTTCGCGCTCATAGGCGAAGGTTTTTTTGCTGTATTCGTTTATCTTTTTGATGTTTGAAATGGTGTTGGAGCCGTGCCAGCGGTATGAAAACAGGATTTCGTCCAGATAGACGAGTTTTCCTTTTTTGCTGAGCTGCAGCGCCTGATACCAGTCTTCCAGCGGCGCTTCTGCCGTGTAGGGGCTGACGGCCCGGGTCCGCATCAGGAAACCGTTGGGGATATAATTGCCGGCGAGCAGCGTTTTGTAGCTGCCGAAGTTTTCGCCGCCGAAATCGACGTCGGGCCGCATCTTTTGGAGATAACTTCCAAAACTCTCGTATCCTGTTCCGAAAGGCAGGATATTGCGTTTGGCGTCCCACGAAACGCGTTCCGACCTGTTGTTAATGATTTCGTCGTCGCCAACGGCCAAAACGTTTTGCGGATCGGCCGACAGACAGCGGTATAGTTTTTCAATCGCCCGAGGTTTGGCAACGTCATCAGAGGCCAGACTGTAGACGTATTCGCCGCGGACGTTTTCCATAAGCCGATTCAGCGTGCGCGTGATGCCCGCGTTTTGCTGCGTCAGGCAGACAAAACGGGCAAAGCGTTTTTCGCACTCGGGTTTCAGGTCCTGAATAATCTGCCAGGTGTTGTCGGACGAGCCGTCGTCGATGATGATGTATTCCAAATCGGGGTAAGTCTGGGCAATGACGGAACGTATTGTTTCTTCAATGTATTTTTCATGATTGTAGGCCGGCGTCGTGATGCTTATCAAAGGCTTGTCAGTCATCTTGTTTCCTTATCGGTCAGCTGTTGTTATTCACTGAATTTGATTCTTTTATCCTTGCCCAGACAAAAATCCAGACGCAGTCCCAAGAAGAACAGTTTTAGTCTGAGCAATGCGGGCATTTGTCCGAAAAGCACGATTTTTAGGCCTTTTTTAATTTTTTGGACATGCAACAGCCGGCGCTCATTGGGATTGCGCACTTGAATGTCATCCAGAAAGGCCCATTCGAAATTGGTGCCCAAGAAGTCATAGTCATTTATTTTCCGCCGGTGTTTTCTGATCGTAAAATCGGGATTTTCCGTAATGGTTTCGTCTGTTTTGCAGTCAAATTCAATCAGCTCGAACGAAAAGTTTTTGCCGGGGTATTTTTCTTGCAGCGTTTTTTGCAGGGCGAGCACGGCATTTTTGTCAAATTCAAACGACGTGCCGAGAAGGAACAAAATATTTTGACTGTTGTCAATTTCGTTAAGCAGGCGCTTGATTCTCTTGCCGAATTTTTGCTGAAATTCGGGGTAACCGCCGTTTTCTATCGTTTGATAAAAGTGGTTTACAAAGTAATAGCCGCTCCAGACGTCTTTGTAGTGTATCGTGTCGTGGTGTCTGACGTTTTTTTCTTCTTCCGGGCTTAGCTTCTGCAAATTGTTTTTTTGAGCCAGCAGGTCAAACGAATCGTTTCTGAAGCATTCCGCCAAGGTGTAAACGGGTTTTTCGTCAACCATGTAGCACCAGTCGAAAGGCAGAGAATAAAATCTTTTTCTTCTATACCTTAAGTTGTGCGCGGCAGAGCAGTTTCCGCCAAGCGAACAGACCAAGTCATATTTTGTTTTCGTATGCATTGACAACCTGTACGACAGTTTTTATTTCTTCTTCCGTCATGACCGGGCTTATCGGCAGCGAAATAACCTCGCGGTGGATTTGTTCGGTGACGGGCAGGGACAGAGCGGCATATTCCCGGTAAGCCTCTTGTTTATGCGGTGCGGTCGGATAATGAATAACGGTCTGGATGCCGTTGTCGTTCAAATATTGTTGGAAACGTTCACGTTCTTTGACGCGCACGACAAAGACATGCCAGACGTGGGCGGCTTCGTCATAAGCCTGCGGCAGGGTAATGAGCGGATTTTTGATGTTGTCGCGGTAATAACGGGCGATTTCGCGGCGTTTGGCATTGTCGGCTTCAAGATACCGCAGTTTGACGTCGAGGATGCCGGCCTGGAGTTCGTCGAGTCTGGAGTTGACGCCTTTGTAAATGTGATGATATTTGCGGTCGGAGCCATAGTTGGCGATGGCTTTTATTTTATTAAACAAGGTTTCGTCATTGGTGGTGACGGCGCCGGCGTCGCCCATGGCGCCGAGGTTTTTGCCCGGATAAAACGAGAAGCCGGTCGCGTCGCCGAGATTGCCGGTGCGGCGTTCCCGATACTGCGCGCCGTGCGCCTGCGCGGCGTCGTCAATCACCTTAAGGTTGTATTTGTCAGCCAAGGCCCATATTTTCTGCATCGGAACGGCTTGTCCGTAAAGATGAACAACCATAATCGCTTTGGTGCGCGGGGTAATCTTCTCTTCGATTAATTCGGGATTGATGCCGTAAGTCCTGATGTCGGGCTCAACCAGTATCGGCGTGCAGCCGTTTTCGGAAATCGCGAGAATGGTGGCGATATAAGTGTTGGCCGGAACAATAATTTCGTCGCCCGGGCCGAAACCATAGGCTTTGATAATCAGGTTGAGCGCATCCAGCCCGTTGGCAACGCCCAAGGCATATTTGGCGCCGCAGAACCTGGCAAAGTGCTTGGAAAACTCTTCGTTCTGCTTTCCCTGCAGATACCAGCCGGAGTCAAGAATCTCTTTAATGCGGGCATCCAGTTCGTCGCGGTAACGCTCGTTGATTTTGTGCAAGTCCAAAAATTTTATCATTGTATTATGCCTTTCTTACGCAGCTTCTTGTCTAAGTGTTTCCATATTTTGTATTTCAACTTTTGCAAGTACCCCCCCCCTGTCTGCACGTTTTGGTTTTGCTGAGATCATGTTTATGAAAGTGTCACTTGATAAATATTGAATGTCTGGGGATATGGCTTGCGGTAGGGCCATCTTAATTCCCGTAACATTTTGGATATCCATGATTTTTCTTTCAAACCGGCAATTTTCGTCAATCATTTTCTGCGAGGCCGAAACGATGTCCTGACGCCATACATCGTCTTTCAGGAGTTTTTTGATAAGTTCTTTTGCTTCGGCAGCTGTTTCATACATGGGGAGTTTTATGTATGGTTTCATCAGTTCTTCGAGGTCTTTGCGCTTGTCTGAAACAAGGCAGGCGTTAGAGGCCAAAATATCGCATACGCGCCATGAGAATCCTGTTATTGCTTGAGCATGAGGAAGATTTAGCGATATTTTGGAACGGTTAAAGTTTTTTTCAGAATCTTCTAATGTTACGGAAAGCGAAAAATCGTAACATTTAAACAATTCTTTGCTGTAGCTCAGCACATCAGCCATTCCCTCCGGATAGGAAAATATTTTCAATCCTATGTCCGTCAGTTGATTGAGAATTTCGAAGCGTTTCTGACAAGTGGCTGTCAGCGTCAGCGATTGGGAAAAGTTCGTGTTGGTTATCTTTTCCCACAAGGGAAGATTATTAATGGGCGGAGTGAGCGGATTTTGAATAAACTCATCGAGTTTTTGCAGATACTGCTCTTTTAATTCATTAATATCATAAGGATATAATTGGGGAGCTTTAATTACTTTCTCGGACATTTTTTGAAAATAGCGAACGGATGATTTGTCCCAATTGCCCATTGAACCGATGAAAGAAACAGAAATGTCCTGTTCATATTTTCTGGCGCGGAGATCAGAGGCATGTCCGAAGACAATATGATGTTCAGAAGGAAAATCGGGAAACGCTTGGCAAAATTGGGAGAGGGTTTCCGATGAATGGTGCAAAACGAAATAACGTGTCGGAAACGAAGATACCAAATGCGGGCATCGGATGAAAGGGATGTTGTCTGAGCAAAACAGAAAGAACGGTATGTCCGTTTTGCGGAGCAGTTCTTCCGATACTCCCTGGTTATTAAATGAAATGATTAGATTTGGTGTATGAGATAAAATATAATCTTTTACCAACCAATCGGGCAAGTTGTTTGTTATGATGCAAGTTACTTCATTTCCAAGTCTGGATAAAGCGTTGGCAAATCCCTGTACAAAACCGTCGGGAGACAGCCGACGGGCGAAAGAGGTGTTGCTCTTTGATATTAGATATATTTTAGCCATTCTTTTATTTTTCCAAATTTAAAATAACGATTTCTCTTTTGGGGGTTTGTTGTTCGGTATTTTTTGAT
>JAFUQJ010000025.1 GCA_017480995.1 Alphaproteobacteria bacterium | reverse complement strand
GCTGGTACCTGATTGTCGGCGTTCTCGACCTGTTTGTCGGCATTGTTTTTGTCGCCAATCTCGGCATTACCGCCGTTTCGCTGCCGATAATCTTTGCGCTGTGGTGTATGGCCGTCGGCGCTGTCCAGATAGTCTCGTCTTTTCAGCTCAAGAAAAACGGCCTGCCCTGGGGCTGGTCGCTGACCGCCGGACTGCTCGGACTGGTCTTCGGTCTGTGGATTCTGGCTTATCCGGCTGTCGGCGCCATCACCATCACCGCGCTGATGGGCGCTTATGTCCTGCTTTACGGCGTGGTGGAAATCATCGAATATGTCAGCAACAAACGCGTGCCGGTATTAAACTGAGCCGCAGCTTCAAAAAAACCTCCTTCCGAAGAAGGAGGTTTTTTCTTTTATTCGGCAGCCTGCGTTTTTTGCGGCGCTGCGGCTTTGCGCTGATAAACATTGGGCATTTCTTTTTTGCCTTCAATGTCCATGTCGGGATTAACAAAGTTAACCTGCCCCTTTTCATAGAAATAAAAATCGCGGCGGATTTTCGTTTTATCCTTAATCGACAGCTGATTCCACTCGGCCTCGGTCATTCCGTAGGGATATGTGGCCTGGGGAGCGGAAGAACACGCCGCAGTCAAAGCAACCAAACACAATGCGATGATTTTTTTCATTTTCGTCCTCCAGAATCAGTTACCGCCGAACATTATAGCCGTTTTTTGCCAACTCAGCCAGAGTAAAAAAAGTTTTATACAGGATTTTATCGCCGCCGGCCTTCTACCCCCTTCCGCCGCCGCCGAACATCCCCGCAAACCATGATAATGCACAAAAAAAGCACCCTGAAACAGAGTGCTTTCAAATTGGCTGCTCCACATGGATTCGAACCACGATTAACGGAGTCAGAGTCCGCTGTCCTACCATTAGACGATGGAGCAATAATGCCTTCGCCGCATTTTATATACCAACTAAAAATAAAATGCAAACAATTTTTCTAAAATTATTTTCCCAAAATGCGTTTATACCCGAAAGCAACCGCTATCCGCATGAAAATCAACAAAAATATCGCGGTCCGAGCCGAGGCGTAATCGGCAATCGCCCCGGTCGCCATAAAGATGAAAACGCTCAAAAAACCCGCAAACAAAGATACCACCGAGCCCATTGTCGCGCGCTGCCTGTCCGTAAACTGCCTTTGCAGCAGCGTATTTTCAACCGTCGAAGAAACGCCGTGGCACAATGTCGAAGAAACCATGATAAACGGTGTTGCCGCCGTATTGATGACCACGCCGGCCATTTTTATCAATGCGTTGGCCAGCAGCGAAACAAACAGCATTTTTTTCGATTCGCGGCGTTTGACCAGACGAACCAGCCGATATCCGACAAAGCCCATAAATTCCTGCACAATCCTCACCGCATTAATCAGCCACGGCGCAATCAAAGTCTCGTAATAAGCGCCGGCAAAACGCCAGTTTGCGGCGTTAAATCCGTAATTCAGGCTTTTTACCAGCGCAAACTTAATCAGTTTCGGACGCCGCAGCAACAGCCGCAAAGACTTGACGAAATGCCGCCAGGCGTTGTCTTTGGTCCGCTCGACGCATTTCGGCTCGACATACAAAAACGCCACAAACGCCCGCAGCAGCGGCGGCACCACCGACACCCAGGCCAGCGTATTGATCGAGCTGAAATAAAAGACCGCCGTCGCCAGTGCCGCGCTGACCGCCAGCCCGAGCTCGCCATAACTCTTGTTCTGCGAAAAAACGCGGTCAAAATCACAGGTTTGCCCAAGCTCCTTAACCGTCTCGTAAGCAAAGGCGTCATCCGTTCCCGACACAAACGCCTGCCCGCAGCCGACCAGCGCCGCCCCGGCATAAAGCAGCGGCACGCTGCCGACATCGCCCGCCACCGCCCACAGCAGATAGCCGCCCAAAAGCAGCAGGCCGGTCGCGGCCATACTGTATCTGCGGCCGATTTTGTCGGAGACGATTCCGGTCGGAATCTCGCACAGGCTCTGCGCCAGATTGACAATCGAAAACACCAGCATCGCCTCGGCGTACGAACGCGTAATCGTTTCAAAATAAATGATTGCCACCGCCGACAGCGGCCAAAAGCCGCTCAAAAAGTTGTCGATCTTAAATAATGTCAGGTTCCGTCTAATCATAACCGCAACATAACCGTATCTGCTTAATTTTGCGTAAATAAACGGGTTGTTTTTTACTTTATGTTAAACTTTCTGTTTTATTTTTCAGACTTGATTTACAAAAAAAAACACCCTGTTTGGAGACTGGAACTATGAAATTTGATAATAAAGCAATCGCCGAAGCGGCATACTACATCTGGCAAAACAACGGCTGCCCCGCCAATACCCACGCTCAGGACTGGGCTGCCGCCATCAATCAGCTTTCTGCCATGAACGCGGTCAAATCCGCTTCCAAAAGACTGGCCTCGAGCAAAACTTCACTGAGCAAGGCGACGGTCATCAAAGCGGCCGCCCTCAAATCCGCCAGCAGCAAAACAAGCTCTCTGAGAGTTTGCAGCAGCAATTCGAAAAACGCTTCTTCCGCCAAAAAGACTTCCAAAAAGTCCAAATAATCCGGAACCTGCGGACAATGTTCAAAAAGCTCCCTTGCGGGAGCTTTTTTTATATCTTTCAGGCTTTCAGATCATAAAGAATCTGCAGCATCTCGTTGGCGGCCTGAAACGTCTGCGTATTGGCGCTGTATGCGCGCTGTACCTTGATCATCTCGCCGAATTCGGTCTCGATATTGGTCGCCGAACGCTCCAGAGACTGCGGCTGGATCACGCTGTTGTCCGCCAGAAAGAACGCCTCGCCGGTCGTACCGTTGGCCTCAAACAAAGTTCCCGACAGCGGCGTCAGATTTTCCGGCGCCGAAAACCCGGTCAGCGCCAGTTTGCCGAAATTGTAGCTTTCGCCGTTGCTGTAATAGGCCTTGACCACGCCGTCCTTGTCAATATAGCTCTTCAGATAATTGCCGGATTCTTTGCCGTCCTGCTCCACATAGGTGGTACCGGTGCTGCCGGCCAGCTGCGTCATGTTGGTCAGGTTCAGCGCAATATTGTTGGTATCGCCGTCATTCCAGGCAATGTCGACGTTCAAAGTCTTGGGGCTGACAAGCTCGCCTCTGGAATCAAACTGCACTCTCGTTTCCGAACCGGTGGCCGTGCCGCCCTCGACGCTGAAAGACAAATCCCAGGTATTGTCCATACCCTCGACCTTCTTGAATATCATGCTCAAGGTCTCGCCGTCATGATTCGGCGCATAAACCGTAATCGCGTAGCTCGAGCTGTCCACTCCGCTGGCCGGAACGTTGGCGGTAATTTTTGCCTCGGTCGTCGGCTGCGGCGGCAGAACTTCGGGATATTTAATGATGATGTCCTCGACGCCGGCACCGAAAACATCGCCGCCGTCAATCGCCGGGAAGCCCTGCACCTTAAACCCGTTGCTGGCAATCAGATAAGTAACGCCGTTTTCGGTGCGCGTCTCAAAGTCGCCGGCACGCGTATAATAAGTATTGTTATACTCGTCTTTCAACGTAAAAAAGGCATTGTCATCGCCCGAAATTGCCGCGTCAAAACTGCCGCCGGTCGCGGTAACCACGCCCTGATCCAGAATATTGGTGCGGTCATAAAAACCGACGCCGTTGATGTCCGCGCGCGAAGAATGAAGCCCCGAGGCATTGCTTTTGACCACGGGCTGAGATCCGAGCAGCGTATAAAACATCGTCTGATTGGTTTTATAACCGGTCGTATTGATATTGGCGATATTGCCGGCAATCGTAGACAGCGCGTGACTCTGCGCTTCCATCCCCGTATTGGCGGCAAAAAATGCATTTAAAGCCATTTCAACCTCTCAATTTTAATAACTCTGTCATAGTACATGCAATTTTCATGCCACAAAACGCGGAAACGTTTTTATCCGCGCATTTTCCTTTTTACTCAACCTAAAACAGATTTAAATACAAAATTCCTGTAATGATAGAAATTATTCTTCTTGCTTTTTTCGCGCCCTTTCTCTAATATGACTCTTGCAGACGCGTGTTGCGTCTGTGGAGTATAAGAACTCCCACAAACATTACACAACTCCTCAGTTGGGGAGCTGCTGATATAAGCGCACTCGTGCGTCGAATAAGGCAGACTGTGTTTGTGCAGTTCTTAACTCCCCGCCTCAATTTGCTTTGAGGCGGTTTCGTTTTGCCGATAGGGGCAAAACCTGTAAAAAAGAAGTTGCTTTTGACACACAACGCCCTATACTGACAAAAGCGGCATTATCCTTTTGTCTTTAGAACTTGCCGAGATAATGCGAAAACGAAACCGTCAGGCCGGTTTCAGGAGAGTGCGAAGACTCTCCCTTCAAAAAACAACCGAACGAAGTCATTGACAGGCTCTGTCTGCCGATGATGGAAACCATGCACAGCTGTCTTACCTTTGGGAGGCGGCTATGCGAGTCCGCAGCCCTTCGGGGCTGCGGGCGGGTTGTCTTCACTTGGTTGCAACTTTCTTCGCATAGCATAGACCGTCTCCCGCCTTTGTGCGGCGGGAACAGGATTAACCCCGTCAAAAGGACAAGGCCATGACAACCACAACACCTCAGGACTACGGGACTATCTTCTTTACCTCCAAACTCACTTCCAGAATCTCGCCGGTAGACGTTTACGTCGGCACGCTGATTCGCGCGCGCCGCAAAGAGCTGAAAATCAGCCAGACCAGCCTCGGCCGGCAAATCGGCGTAACCTTTCAGCAAATCCAAAAATACGAAAGCGGCGCCAACCGCATCAGTCTGGGCAGATTTTTCAGCTCTGCCGCGGACTGAACGTCGACGCCGATTACTTTTTCGACAAACTGCGCGACGCAAACTTTATCTGATTCGGCAAAAGGCTGCGGTTCAAACGCCGGCCGCCGAACGGGCGCCTGCCGGAACGTTTCCCGCAGCCGTGCCCTTCCCCTTGCCGAAACGCGCCGCCGCCCCTTGCCGCGCATATAAAAAAACGGCCTCTTTCCCGAAGCCGTTTTTCAAATTCCGTCAGCCGGCCTACGCGTTCGCCGGTTTGGCTCTCGATTTGCGGGCATCCACCAGCATGAGGTCCGGTTTGCCCTGCTCGGCCGGTATCGGAGCGCCGACGCGCATGCAGCGGCCGTCGACATAAGCGCCCGGCTCAATCGCAATCGTATTGTGCGTGGCATCGCCGATCAGCCGCGCCGACTTTGCGATAAACACGTTATCGGCATTGGCCTTGCCGTTCAAAACGCCGTACAGCTGCAGGCTGGCCGCCGTCACGGAACCGATGACCGAACCTTTGACGCCGATAATCAGCTCGTCGCAGCTGATATCGCCGTCAACCTGCCCGTCGACATGAATAATGCCGTCGCTGATAATGTCGCCGCTGACTTTGCTGTTCTCGCTGATAATGCTCGGCACCGGCGCTCCGGTGGTGCTGCGGCTCAATCTTCTTGCCAGTTTCAAATACAAAAGTCTTTTTAACTTTTTCATAATCTGCCTCTCAAAATAAAGTTACGATGCCTTGGCCTGCATAAACGGCAGAGGATCAACCGGACGATTGTTGAACAACACCTCATAATGAAGGTGCGGACCGGTCGAACGCCCGGTATTGCCGACTTCGCCGACAGCGTCGTCAACGTTCAGATAATCGCCTTTCTTAACATAAATCCTGTGCAGATGCGCATACTTGGTCTTAAACCCGTTGCCGTGATCAACCGTCACGTTGTTGCCGTACCCGCGGTTGGAATACTCGACCTTGATAACGCGTCCCTTGGCCTTGACCTGAATTTTGTTGCCGGTGCGGCTGGCCAGGTCCACGCCTTTGTGCCCGGTTTTTTTCTTATTAAACGGATCATTCCGGAAACCGAACTTGGAAGACATCCAATAGCTCCATACCGGCTTGCCCAGCGGCACATACTGCGCCACCTCGCGGTAATATTCCAGATCGTCAACCGCCTTGTAAATCTTTGAAATCTTGTCGCTGATGGCCTTATCCTGCAATTTTGACGTCGAGGCCGGAACAAACGGGCCGCCCTGCGAACTCTTCTTCTTGCTGTTGGCCAGCGGATTAAAATAAAGCCCCTGTTTTTTGAGCGGAACATTGACCGAATTAAAAGCGCTCTTAATCTTGCTGATTTCGCGCAGCGCCAAAGATTCAACCCGCGCAAACACGTCCATCTCCGCCGCCTTGATGTCTTTGACCGCGTCTTCCAGTTCCGCCAGCTGACGGCGCAGCTCGTCACGCTCCGAAATTGCCATGTCGCGCTGCAGCAGCGCCTCGTTGAGGCTCATCTTTTCGCTGAGCTTTTTGTCGTCGGCCCAGTCTTTTTCGGCCGTAATCTGCTTGATTTTGTCCTCAACCGCCAAAGCCTGCCGCTTGTAACGGTCAAGCTCCGAAGAATTCCGACCGCCTTTTTCGGCCAGCGCCTTCAAAACATTGTCAATGTTTTTGTGAATTGTCACAAAATCGCTCATCAGGTCGACATAGGCGTCGCGCGTCTCAACCAGCTCGCGGTCCTTATGGTTGATAATCCGGCCCGACTTGTGATACATGTGATACGAATAGCTGCTCCATGCGCTGACGCAGCACACCAAAGCAATCACGATAACCTGAAGACGCGAAGAGATCTTAAAGACCTTGGCTCGGCCGGCGCTTCTAAAGATAATCTCTTTCTCAGAAAAAAACGGCTTTTTCTCGCTGTATTTGGGCGAATAAGCCTTTTTGTTCACCAAACGAGTTTTATTTTTCATTCACCGACCTAAATTGTTAAACCGAACTGCAACGGCCGAACCGCTGCAATAACGTTAGGTATAACAAAATTTTCAAAAAAATACAGCTTTTTTTGCAAAGTTATCCCGAAACCTATACTAATTGATTGTTTTTACGAAAGAATCACTCTTCATCCAAAATAATGAATTCATCCTGGGCGGCCATATTGAGAACAATTCGCGCCCGTTCTTCCAGCAGGTCCAGATCCAGACTGGAGTTGGACAGATGCTTGACCTTTTCTTCCAAAGAAGCGCGCTGCCGGCGGTAAGACGCCGCAATCTTCTGCGCCTCGCCGATTTCCTGACGCAGCGCCATATATCTGATAATGCCGCGCTCGCCGTTAACGGCATAAAAAGCAAAATAAACGCCGATAAAAATGGCCAGCAGCATCAGACTGGAATTTTTCAGATAATTTTTAACGTCGCCCCAGATTCCCATTTATCTTTCCCGCACAAACCTTGTTATTCCCTTTTGGCAACGGACTCGCCTGCCGCCGCCTTTATTCCAGAGAAACAGATTAAAGTTAAAAATTGGTTTAGCCGGAACGATATTTTCAAACTGCCGAAGATATTTTAATTTTCAGCGCAGCCGTTGCCGGTCTGCTTCCAGCCGAGCACTGTCCGATACTGAATCAGAAAAACCGTCTGGCACACATATTTGACCGTATAGCCGAAGCCCTGCTCATAAGGCGAAAAATCGTACTGATCCATAAACGGGGCGTACAATCCGCCGTATTCGTTGGACAAAGCCCCCTGATCGTACAAATAAAATTCCGAGGGCACATAAACGTCGTCAACTTTAGTATAAGACCACACCTCGCGGCCGTCGCTCAAAATCTTGCGCGCGCTCGGCCGACCCATTTCGGCAACCAGTTTCTCCGTGCTCTCGCCGACCAGAGAGTTCAGCCGCGCGGCGTTTCGGGCGCCGCCCGCACAGCCGGCAATCAGCAGCAGAAATCCCGCCGCTCCCAGAACGGCCGCCGCCTTGCTTCCAAAATGCTTAGCCAAATCCATTGGTATCTCCTGTCTGATAAACTTGCAGATACCGTATAACTAATCTCTGCGCGGCTGATTTTCAATCCGCGTCCCGGCTGCGGAACAAATCACGAATACCTTCTGTACAACGAGCTCAAAATGCCCTGCACCTTAACGCGCGACGCCGGCAGCCGCCGCGTTTGGTAAGCCTCGTTTTTGGGAATCAGCAAGACATCGGGCCCGTCGCGCTTAATCTGTTTGAGCGTTGCCTCGCTGTCGTCGACCAGCGCCACCACGATGTCGCCGTTGTTTGCCGTCTGCGCCTTTTTGATGACGACCGTGTCGCCGTTCAAGATTCCCATGTCAACCATCGAATCCCCCTCGACCGTCAGCGCGTAGAACTGTCCGCCGCGCACCGTCTCGTACGGAACCGCAAACTTCTCGGTCTCGTTGGCGATCGCCTCAATCGGCGTTCCCGCGGCAATCTTTCCGTACAGCGGAATCTCGACCATTGCGTCAAGCAAAGCCTGTTCGCGCTTTTTCTCTTCTTCCACGATTGAAGAAGGCTTGAGCTTGGGCAGCCGCACCACTTCCAGCGAGCGCGCCTTATGCGGCAGCCGGCGCAGAAAATTGCGCTCGACCAGCGCCTCGATCAAAGCGTGAATCCCCGATTTCGATTTCAGGCCGACCGCGTCTTTCATCTCGTCAAACGACGGGCAGCAGCCGGTTTCCTTGATTGTTTTGTTGATATATTGCAATAATTTATACTGTTTCGGCGTCAACATCTGAAAAATCCTCACAAAATCCATATATATTGTTCTACTTTTGCTCTTCTTTTCTGTCAACTTGTTTTTTCTGAATAATTTTATTGAAAAATTATCTGCATTGTTTATTATTGAGGGCAATTGTGTTTGAACAACCCAGATTTTAGGAAGAAAAATGACAACAGAAACCAATATTCACCGCGAGTCACGCCTGGCCAAGCTGCAAGCCCTGCAGGAAAAAGGCTATAATCCGTACCCCTACCGCTTTGAGCCTGATGCTTTTGCCGCCGACCTGCAGGAAAAGTACAAAGACCTCGAAGCCGGCACCGATACCGAAGACCGCGTCACCGTCGCCGGCCGCGCCATGGCCGTGCGCAACAGCGGCATGTTCATCGACATCAAGGACAAAAGCGGCAAGATTCAGGCTTTCTGCCACAAAAACCATCTTTCCGAAGAAGAACTGGAACGCCTCAAATGCCTCGATGTCGGCGACATGGTCGGCATCAGCGGCTACATCCGCCGCACCCCGCGCGGCGAACTTTCGATTGCGGCCGAAAAATTCGACATCATCTCCAAGGCATTGCAGCCCCTGCCCGAAAAATTCCACGGCCTGACCGACGTCGAGGCGCGCTACCGCCAGCGCTACGTAGACTTTATCATGAACGAAGACAGCCGCGAAATCTTTGAAAAGCGCTGCAAAATCACTTCGGCCATCCGCCGCTGGTTTGAAGAGCACCGTTTTCTGGAAGTCGAAACGCCGATCTTGCACACCATTATGGGCGGCGCCAGCGCCAAACCGTTTATCACCCACCACAACACGCTGGACATGGACCTGTATCTGCGCGTGGCGCCGGAATTGTTTCTCAAACGTCTGGTCGTCGGCGGCTTTGATCGCGTGTTCGAAATCGGCCGCAACTTCCGCAACGAAGGCATCGACAAGAACCACAACCCCGAGTTTACCGCCCTGGAAGCCTATCAGGCCTATGCCGATTACAACGATATGGCCGATTTGTTTGCCGACATGATCCCCTATGTTGCCGAAAAAGTCCTCGGCACCAAAACAATCAAATTCGGCGAACAGGAAATCGACCTTTCCAGGGGATTTGCCCGCAAGTCGATTGTCGATCTGTGCAAAGAATATGCCGGGATAGACCTTCTGGCCGCCAAAGACCTGGCCGAAGCCAAAGCCATGGCCAAGTCCGTCGGCGTCAACGCCGATGAATGCAGCTGCTGGGGCAAGGTTGTTCAGGAAGTCTTTGACGAAAAAGTCGAGGCTAATCTGATTCAGCCGACGCTGGTTATGGATATGCCGCGCGACATTTCGCCGCTGGCCAAAACGCACCGTTCCAATCCGCGGCTGGTCGAACATTTTGACGCCTATATCGGCGGCATGGAAATCGGCTGCGCCTATTCCGAACTGTCCAACCCGCTGGAGCAGAAAGAACGTTTTGACGCTCAGGTTGCCGAGCGCGAAGCCGGCGACGACGAAGCCCAGATGCTCGACGAAGATTTTGTCACCGCGCTCGAAAACGGCCTGCCGCCCACCGGCGGTATGGGCATGGGCATTGACCGTCTGGCCATTCTGCTGACCGGCGCCGCCACCATCCGCGACGTTATCGCCTTCCCCACTCTGCGCAAGAAAGACTAGCCGGGCGACAGACGTGACCAATCCCAACCGGCATACGCCTTCCCCGAGACGCTTCAAAAAACTGGCCGTTCTTGCGGCGGGCGCAGCCGTTCTGTTTTGGTCTGCCTTTAATTATGACGGCAAAACGCCGATGCCGCAGCAGCCGGAAGGGCAAAACGAAATTACGATTTCATTTGCCGAAAAGGCAACGCCTCCCAAACCGCTGACCGGCACGCCGCAAAAGCTCAGTTTTGAGGAATATTGCCGCCGCAACCCGATCAGCACCTGCTGGAATCAGCAAAAGCCGGAAGACTTTTTGTACCGGGAAGACGCCGACGCTCCGACAGCCGTCCTCAAATCGGAAGAATTTGCGCCGGAGCTTTTGGAAGAGCCTGCCGACATTGAGGCGACCTATGAAGAGGAACTGCCCGAAGACGTTATCGAAGCAAGCGACGTCTATACTTCCAAAATTTATTCGCTGCATATCGTCCCCGAACGCAAACCGCCGTATTTCGAAACGCCGGTCATTGCCGTCGTCATCGACGACATGGGCATCAGCCTCAAACGCACGGCAGACATTGTCTCGTTGCAGGCGCCGCTGACTTCTTCGTTTCTGACATACGGCCGCCGCCTGTCCGAACAGGTCGAAAACGCGCGCCGGGCCGGACACGAAATTATGATACACGTGCCGATGGAAGCCAAAGGCAATATTGACGAAGCGCCCGACGTTCTCACCACCGCCATGAACGCGGAAGAAATCAAGCGCAGACTGCGGATCATGCTGGATAAATTTGACAACGTCAAAGGCGTAAACAACCATATGGGCAGCAGGCTGACCGAGGACAAAGAACGGATGAACGCCGTCATGCAGGTTTTGCATGACCAAAAGCTGTTCTTTTTGGATTCCAAAACCTCGGCGGCCTCACGAGCCGAAGAAGCCGCCGCCGCCAACGGCGTCGCCTATGCCCACCGCCATGTGTTTATCGACAACAATAATGACAAAACCTACATCCTCGACCAGTTAAAAAAAGCCGAAAACATTGCGCTCAAAAACGGCTATGCCATTGCTATCGGCCACCCCAAAAGCCAAACCTATGAGGCGCTCAAAGAATGGCTCCCGGCCTTAAACGACAAAAATATCCGCCTGGTGCCGCTGAGCCGGATTATCCGCGTCCTGCATCCCCGCTCATAACCTGGCAGCCGGCCGCGGCAAAGCGGATTCGCCTTCAGCAGCAACGACCGCCCGCCATAAGGCAAAAGCACCGGCAGCAGAATCTAAAGCTCCTTGAAAGGACGCTTTTTGTTATAAAAAACAAAAAAATAAATATTGATGCAAAAAATCTCTTGACCTGAAAGAATTTTCCATTTATATATGCCCTAGTTCCAAACGATGGTCCCATCGTCTAATGGTTAGGACATCACCCTTTCACGGTGGTAATATGGGTTCGAGTCCCGTTGGGATCACCAATTAGTACTCGGGTTAGATTTTT
>JAFUQJ010000155.1 GCA_017480995.1 Alphaproteobacteria bacterium | reverse complement strand
TTTGAAGCCGCTGAAAAGTACGGTATTCGCAATTCTGAAAATATGTATGCGGTTGCTCTTCACGTATGCGGATTGTATGACGGCGCTTTAGACGGAATTGCCGGAAAGTATTATGAAAATGATATCTATCATGTTGATGAGGCTGACGTTGCAGCGTTTGATCGGGCGTTTCCGCCTAAGGAAGCGGCAGCCGGTACGCCGTCGCAGCGGTATTTTCTTGAAATTGCGGCAAAGTGCCGGCCGTTTGAAGAATAAGCCGTCTTATGAAAAACAAAAAAGAAGTTCTTTCAAAAAGAACTTCTTTTTTTGTTGGTGCGGAAGACGCTAGTCTTTCAGAACCCTGTCCACAAAACGGGTGTCTTCTTCTTGCTTTCGGGCCAGACGTTCTTGTCGGGCCAGGGTCTTTTCGCGTTCTTTATCCTGAAGTTTTTGGCGTTCTTTTGCCCAGATTTTACGCGCTTCTTCAGAGGTAAGAGCACCAAAGCCTGTCAAAAGCCTTTTCATCGGTTCAGACTTCGCGTGGTATAGCGGGGACACCGAAATCTTGTGGGTGGTGTCCAAGTACCATGGCGGTTCGTCCAGAGATTCGGAATGGTGTTCCGTTACAGTGGTTTCGTGATTTACGTCAGCTCCGATTTTTATTAATCGATAGGCTTTTTTTACTTCGTCGTTGCGGATTGCCGTAAGCAGCATTTTGTTTAATACGCACTGCATAAGTTTTTTTAGTTTCATAGACCTAATTATTTGAGTTAGTAATATTTTCAAGATGTATTATTTATACCATATTTCCCCGAGGCTGTCTATACAAAATTTTTCGAAAATTTTGTATAGAAGGGTTTCGGCTCGGCAAGACGGGTGTTCTTTACGGCAATGGCCGAGATTATTTAAGCAAACAGAAAATATAGCTATTGACATATAATAAATAATTTAATATTTTGGCGACATTATGCAGAGGCGAGTTTGCATCTCCTCTGCCGGTTTGCTTCGGCAAAGAATTTGATGACATTTTTTAATCATGGATTGAATGGAAAAATTATATGGCTAAGATTAGTCCGATACAGTTTTTTAGACAAGTCAAACAGGAAGTCAAAAAAGTGACCTGGCCGACCAAAAAGGAAGTTGTGCAGACTTCGATTATGGTATTGGTTATTGTGGCTGTCGCCGCGACGTTTTTCTTTTTTGTCGATCAATTCTTCGGCTGGGCCGTTAAATTAATCTTTGGTCTGGGAGTATAGGCTTATGGAACCTAGATGGTATGTTGTCAATGTTCACTCCGGTTGCGAGAAGAAGGTTTCGGAATCGATTAAGGAACAGGCTGTCGTCAAAAAAATGGAAGACAAAATCTTCGATATCATGATTCCGACCGAGGAAGTCGTCGAAGTTAAGAAAGGCGCCAGAGTAACCAGCGAGCGCAAGTTTTTTCCCGGATATATTCTGGTTAAGATGATTATGACCGACGACGCCTGGCACCTGATTAAGAACAATCCGAACGTCAGCAACTTTTTGGGCAGCCGCAACAAGCCTTATCCGATTACCGAGGCCGAGGCTCAGCGCATTATTACGCAGATGCAGGAAGGAATCGAGAGACCGCAGACCGTTGTTGAGTTTGAGGTCGGCGAACAGGTTCGCGTTTGCGACGGTCCGTTTGCTTCCTTTGTCGGTTTGATTGAAGAAGTCGACGCTGAAAAGGCCCGCGTTAAGGTTTCGGTTTCCATTTTCGGCCGTTCAACGCCGGTCGAACTGGAATACAGCCAGGTTGAGAAAGTTTAGAAATCAAAACGAAATTATAAAAGAGAGAAAATTTTTTCATTGAAATTTTCTCTCTTTTTTTTGTTGATGACGACAAAAAAGCGAATCGGATAAGATTCGCTTTTTTGGGTTTACCGTAACTCTGCGGATTAGTCGGTGATGTCAGCCTCGTAGGCGTAGACGATTTTGGTGTCTTTGTCGTTTTTTTCGATGCTGAGTTCACAGACCAGAAGTTTGTCGGATTCCTGCATGCTGTCGAGCACATCGTCAGGGATGCCGTCAAGATAAACTTCGTCTGTCGGCGTGCGGTGCAGCACGGCAGATTTGTTGTCCAGGTCAAGCTCGATGCTGGATTCATGAGGTTCTCCGTCATGAACATAGAGCAGCAGCATGACTTCGTCTTCGTCGTTAATCAAAAAATCATAAGTATTCATATCCTGCGCGGCCATTTTTTTGCCCTCTTAAAACTCTATCTTCAGACAGTATAAACGATAAGAGTTGAAGAAGTGTTAATATATCGGAGATAAAAGGTGAAATTTGTGCCGGAGCCTGTATAATCAACGGCAAGGAGAGGCGAATGCAGACGTTGATTAACAGGTTTATCGAATTGTGCAAATGGCCGGTTGCGGTTTATATGCTGCTCTCGTTTCCGGCTTATATCCAGTCGCTGGCTTATTTCAAGTTTACCAGCCTTCAATATGTGGCGCTGTTCGGCGGCTTCTTTCTGTTTTTTATTTCGCGCAGCATGATGGACGGCTCGGTCAAGGCAAACATGGAAATTGTCGCGCACGAGTTTACGCACGCTTTTTTTGCCATTCTGACGCTGCACAAAGTCAAGAGAATCTCTGTTGAGGGCGATAATTCGGGCGGCGCCATTGCGTTTGAAGGCGAGGGCAACTGGCTGATTATTATTGCGCCGTATTTCTTTCCTTTGTTCGGGCTGGCGTATATGATCGCAATGACGGTTTATACCTCGTTTGCGCCGACGAATCTTATCTTAAACGGCGTGCTCGGCTATTTTATCGGCTATCATCTTGATACCGTCGGATCGCAGATTCACGAAAAGCAGACCGACCTGCCCAAAGTCTCGTATAAATTCTGCGCCATGTTTCTGCCGTCCGCCAATCTCTGGGCCGTCGGTTCCATGCTGGCGTTCAATACTCGCGGCTGGGACGGCATCTGGATGTATATGAAGTTGATTCAGTATCTTAATACCAAGAATTTTGATTATGTTTTAAATCTTATATAGCTGGTAACTAATACAGATTTCGCATGCTATATAAGATTTGGAGTTGTGTTGGTAACTAATACGGATTTCAGGGACGGCTAAATATAGTTAAAGCAATGACAGCAGTTCGCGGCTGAAGTCGGCCAGCGAGTTATCGTGCGCGCCCATAATCACAATCCGGTCGCCCGGGCGGGCGTTTTGCAGCAAAAATTCTTTGAGCGGTGCGCGCGTCTTGAAAAAGACCGCTTTGTCATGACCGAGCTTTTTGACGTCTTCGATTACGTCGGCGGACGAAATCGTATCCTGCAGCGTCAGCTCATAAATTTCCTGCATGACGAGGATATCGTCGCGGCTTAAGGCCGAGACCAGCGCCGGCGCCATTTCGGAGCGGGTGTTGGTGACCGAAAACGGCGTGTGCGGCTGGTACATCGCAATTATCCGGCCGGGGTGTTCTTTGAGCGCCGAAACGGAGGCGGCAAGTTTGCTCGGGTTGTGGGCAAAGTCGTTATAGACGGTGATGTCATTGGCCGAGGTGCCGATTTTTTCGAGCCGGACTTTGACGCCGCAGAAACCTTCGAGCGCTTTGGCGGCGGCAAATTTGTCGATGCCGGCGGACATGCAGGCGGCAATGGCGGCCAGGGCGTTGGCAACGTTGAAGGTGCCGATGATGCCGAGGCGGAACGTCTGTCCGTCGAGCGTGTATTCAACGCCGTCTTTTACGGCTTTGACATCGGCGGCATAAATGTCGGCCGAGGCGTCTTTCATCGAAAAAGACAGGGTTTGCGCGGCCGGTGCCGAAATTTTGGAGCCGACCGGGCAGTCTTTGTTGATAATCAGCGCATGCGTTACATGGGCGGCAAAGTTCGAAAAGTATTCAATCAGCTTTTCCATGCTGGTGTGGTCGTGCGAAATATTGTTGATGATGCCGATGTAGGGGTGATACTTTTGGATCGAGCCGTCGCTTTCGTCAGCTTCAATCACGCAGTATTCGCTGTCGTCATAATACAGGTAATTCGGCATGCCGGGGCGGTCCTGATAATTGCAGAGCATGCCGCCGTTAATCATGCAGGGACGCAGGCCCAGCGTATCAAGAATATAACCGATCATGGCGGTGGTGGTGGTTTTGCCGGCAGTGCCGCCGACGGCGATGCCTTTGGCGTAGCAGCCGAAAAGCTCGCACAGAAGATCGGAGCGTTTTTTTATCGGAATGCCGTATTTGCGTGCGGCCATGACATCCGGGTTGGCTTCGTTGATAATTGACGAAACATAGAGCGTGTCCATGTCCGGCGTGATGCCGCTGCCGTCCTGCGGAATAATGTGCAGACCGACTTTTTGCAGCGCCTCTTTGCGGTCGCGGTCGCGGCCCTCGTCAAAGCTGAGGTCGGAACCGTAGACGCAAAAACCTTTTTTTATCATAATCTGTTCAAGCGGGCTGATACCGTTGCCCGAAGCGCCGCAAAATGCAATTTTGTTCATAAATTTCGTCCTTTAGCCTATTGGGTTCTAGAGAGCGTCAAGCGTCTGCTTTTCCTGCTCTTCGAGAATCTTCAGATTTTTATAGTCGATGACTATATAGCTTTTTTTGTCGCCGTCAACATTTATGGCGAGCGCTGCACCGACTTCGTCGTTATAATAGGTCGAATAAAGGGAGGCTGTTCCCTGTTGCAGCTGGTTTAGAAAATCGGGATTGCCGATCGGCGCGTCTTTGGAAACGGTAACGTCTTTGCCTTTGGCGTCTTTTTCGGTGACTTCGATTTGCGCCGGAGTGAAGAACTCCTGTTTGTGGCCGTATTTTTTGGCCAGAAGGTCGGAATAGATTTTGTATTCGCGCAGCACTTTGGAGGCCGAGGCGTCGTCGTCAATCAGTCTGCCGTAGGCGAGAATCCGCCAGAGCCGGTTTTCTTCGCCGAAAGTGACGTCCACCTTGTCAATGTCGGCGACGGGTTTGGGGAGTTTGGCGGCGGTAAAGCTGTTGACATAGTCTTTTTCGCCGACGGCGGTCAGAATAATGCCTTGGTTGCGGGTTTCGTTGACGGAGGAGCCCCAGACCAGTCCGAAAGGCGCCGCCTGCGAGCGCGTGATGACACGGGCGGAATCGGCGCGGCTTTTTTGCCGCAGTTTGGGAAAATTGTGCTTGCGCAGAGTCTGCGGCCGTTCGCGCAGCAGTTTGCGGGCGGCGTCTACCGCATCGGCGGATTCTTCTTCGTCGACATAGACGACGCTTTCGTCAAGCAAAACGCTGCGCAGCGTATCCGGCGCCTGAGCCAGCGCAACGCTGCCGCAAAGCAGCATAAAAAACAAAATGACGGCAGAACTCGTTTTCATCAGGAACCCCTTAAAATCTTGAAAAATTGGATTGAACAGTGTTCAGGTTTGGTTTATTGTAGTCTTGCAATTGCAAATAATTTGTTAAACACAGATATATTTTTCAGATGAACAAAAGCAATGGTTGATACCAAAGAAGCCAAATTAAAAATTTTTGCCAGAGAACAGATTAAGGCCGCGCTGCTTAAAATCGGCCGCCGCCTGACGGTCGAAAAGGGGCCGGCGTTTTTGACCGCGCGCAAACTTTCGGAAGCGTCCAACACCTCGGTCGGCACGATTTACAACATCTTTGCCGGCATGGATAATTTTATTCAGCTGCAAAACATGCAGACGCTTGACGAGGTTTATGCGCAGATGAGTCTGGTGGCGCCGCAGAAGAATCCGTTTGTCAACATCAATCGCTATGTGGAGGCGTTTGGCTCCTATGTGACTGCCAACAGCAATTTGTGGATGCTTTTGTATGATCAGCATCTGCACGGCGGCGGTGCGCGCCTTCCGTTTGCCTATGTGCGCAAGTTTAAGAAAATCGAGCGGCTGATTGACGGCGAAATCAGCAAGATATACGGCAACCTCAGTTATGAGGAAAAGCGCGTGGCGGCGCAGGTACTGGAAATGGCTCTGTTTTCAATCAGCGGCTTTTTGACGACGTCTGTCTGGGGAAGCCTGCGGCAGGTGAACAAAAACAATATCTGCAAACTGCTGCTGAACACTTATCTGGCCGGTCTGGCAACTTTGAGACAAGGTAAATAAAATGGATATTTTGTTTGAGATTTATTACAAATTTCTGTCGCTCATCAACAGCCCGGCTTTTTTGCGCGGTTTTTTCGACAACCGTTTTTATCTGATTTTGCTGGTGATTGTGCTGCTGCGTTTCAAATATACGACTTACAGCTCAATGTGGCTGAGCGCCCTGGTCAATATTCCGGGGACAATCCTGCATGAGCTTATGCATTTTCTGGTCGGGCTGGCGCTGAACGCGCATCCGTGCAATTTTACGATTTTTCCGCGCCGCGGCGAAGACGGCAACTATGTGATGGGCAGCGTCGGGTTTCGCAACATTACCTTTTATAACGCGGTGCCGGCTTCAATGGCGCCGCTGCTGCTGCTGCCGATCGGGTTTTATCTGAACCGGTATTTTCTGCCGGCCATGCAGCCGACTTTTTTTAACTATGTTCTCTATGTTCTGCTGCAAACCATCATTATCGAAAACGCCATGCCTTCGGGCGCGGATTTCCGGGTGGCGCGGATGTACCTTTCGGGCGTGCTGCTGTACGGGTTTGTGGCGGTGTCGCTGTTTCTGATGCTTTGATGCAACAATCGGTAACCTTAGTTTTGTGCTCAATTAGCTTTATTTAATAGAATCTTTAGAATCTTCGGAGTAGGCTTATCAACATAACAGGAATCGAGAATCCGTCGTCATTGGCGGATTGTTTGTTATATTTTTATTGGATTAACATTAAGGGAATCGGATATGATAAACTTAAAGAAAATTGGCAGACTGGTTTTGTCCGGGCTGCTGACTTCGGGCTTCCTGATCGGGAATGCCTGCGCTTCCGAGATTGATTTGAAAATTCCGTCTCTGGATGTGGCTTATAATATCTTCGGGCTGACGGTGACCGGCTCGCAGATTTTGTTTTACGGTTTGAGCATCTGCGTCTTGGGCGCTTTGTTTGGATTGGCCGAATTTTTGATGATTAAGAAAATGCCGGCGCATAAGTCGATGCTGGAAGTTTCCAACACCATTTATGAGACCTGCAAAACCTATATGAAGCAGCAGGCCAAACTGCTCGTTGTTCTGGAGCTGTTTATCGCCGTCTGCATCTTTTATTACTTCTTCTACCTTAACGCAACGCCGCTGCCGAAGGTGCTGACCATTCTGATGTGGTCGATTTTCGGTATCCTCGGTTCGTTTGCGGTGGCCTGGTTCGGTATGCGGATTAACACCTACGCCAACTCGCGCACGGCGTTTTTGTCGCTTAAGGGACAGCCCTATCCGGTGATGAGTCTGCCGCTGCGTTCGGGAATGTCTATCGGCGTTCTGCTGATCTGCGTTGAGCTGACGATGATGATTTCCATTCTGCTGTTTGTCGCCAAAGAAAATGCGGGTGCCTGTTTTATCGGTTTTGCCATCGGCGAATCGCTCGGTGCGGCCGCGCTGCGCATCTGCGGCGGTATTTTTACCAAGATTGCCGACATCGGCGCCGATTTGATGAAAATCATTTTCAAAATCGATGAGGACGACGCGCGCAATCCGGGCGTGATTGCCGATTGTACCGGCGACAACGCCGGCGACTCGGTCGGGCCGACGGCCGACGGTTTCGAGACCTACGGCGTGACCGGCGTGGCCTTAATCAGCTTTATCGTTTTGGGTGCCGGCATGATGTATGCGCCCAACGGCGAGCTGGCGCTGATTAACGGCGGAATCGACATTCAGGCGCGCCTGATCGTGTGGATTTTTGCCATGCGTCTGCTGATGGTCGTTACCTCCATCGTTTCTTACTGGCTTAACTCGCGCGTTTCGAAAGCGATTTTCGGCAAGAAAGAGGCGTTTAATTTTGAGACGCCGCTGACGTCGCTGATCTGGCTGACTTCGATTATCTCGATTTTGGTCACCTTCGGCGTGTCTTATGTCATGATCGGTTCGATGGGCGAAGATTTGTGGTGGAAACTTTCGACAATCATTTCCTGCGGTACGTTGGCCGCGGCTTTGATTCCGGAATTTACCAAAATCTTTACCTCTTCAAAATCCAAACATGTTGAGGAAGTTGTCAATGCCAGCCGCGAGGCCGGAGCTTCGCTCAACATTATTTCGGGTATCGTGGCCGGTAACTTCTCCGCTTTTTGGCAGGGACTGGTTATGGTCGGTCTGATGGCGATTGCCTTCTTTACCGCCCGCAGCGGTTTGGACGCCTATATGGTTTATCCGACCGTTTTTGCTTTTGGTCTGGTGGCGTTCGGTATGCTCGGCATGGGACCGGTGACCATTGCGGTCGACTCGTACGGGCCGGTGACCGACAACGCGCAGTCCGTTTTTGAACTGTCGCAGATTGAAAACATCAAGGGCATTAAAAAAGAGATTGAGAAAGAATACGGTTTCAAACCGAACTTTGAAGGCGGCAAGCACTATCTGGAAGAAAACGACAGTGCCGGCAATACCTTCAAAGCAACAGCCAAACCGGTGCTCATCGGCACGGCCGTTATCGGCGCGACGACGATGATTTTCTCAATCATTCTGCTGTTGAACCTGCAGCTGAACCTGCTTAATCCGGAAGTGCTGTTCGGCATTATTCTGGGCGGCGCGGTCATCTTCTGGTTCTCGGGCGCTTCGATGCAGGCGGTTTCGACCGGAGCATACCGCGCGGTCAACTACATCAAGAAGCATATCAATCTTGATACGAGCAAAGCCGCTTCGATTGAAGACTCCAAGAAAGTGGTTCAGATTTGCACGTTGTATGCGCAGAAAGGCATGTTCAACATCTTTATCGTAATCTTTTCGTTTACGATTGCCTTTGCCTGCTTTGACGCCAGTCTGTTCGCCAGCTATCTGATTTCGATTGCGGTCTTCGGACTGTTCCAGGCCTTGTATATGGCCAATGCCGGCGGCGCCTGGGATAACGCCAAGAAGGTCGTCGAAGTCGATTTGAACGAGAAAGGCTCGGCTTTGCACGCGGCCTCGGTTGTCGGCGACACGGTCGGCGATCCGTACAAAGACACTTCGTCGGTTGCGCTGAACCCGATTATCAAGTTCACGACGCTGTTCGGTCTGCTGGCGGTCGAAATGGCCGTTGCTGCGCCGCGCTGCGTATCGCTCGGACTCGGTATCGCATTCTTCCTGCTCGGCCTGCTGTTTGTTTGGCGGTCGTTTTATAGGATGAGAATCGAGAAGTTATAGGTAAAGTTCGTATAACGGCTCATCTAGAGGCATTTTTTCGAGGCTCGAAAAATTCATGTACCTCATTGTACACTAAAATTTTCCTCGCTCTTAAAATGCCTCTATCTAAGCCATTCTCCGAACTTTCTTTGGTTAATGCAAAAATAAGAAGAGAGAAAATCATAAGATTTTCTCTCTTTT
>JAFUQJ010000154.1 GCA_017480995.1 Alphaproteobacteria bacterium | reverse complement strand
CTGGTTGACGCCAAGAGCGGCGAAGTCGTTCTCGAAGCGGGCAAAAAACTGACGCCGCGGTCGGCGAAAAAACTGGCCGACGACGGTCTGGAATTTTATAAGGTTACGCCGCAGCAGATGCTCGGCAAGTTCCTGGCTCATAACGTTGTTGTTGCCAAGACCGGCGAAGTTCTGGCCGAGGCCGGCGACGAAATCACCGAAGAAGTTCTTGAAAAATTTGCCGCCAACAAGATTACCGAAATCAAAACCCTGTTTATCGACGGCATTAACGTCGGGCCGTATATCCGCAACACGCTGGCCAGCGACAAAAACTCCTGTCGCGAAGAGGCTTTGCTCGATATCTACCGCGTCATGCGCCCGGGCGATCCTCCGACATACGAGACAGCAGACGCTTTGTTCCACGGTTTGTTCTTTGACAAAGACCGTTATGACCTGTCTTCGGTCGGCCGCGTCAAGATTAACGCCGCGCTGGACATTTCGTTTGAAGACGCGCCCGACACGCTCGGCACGCTGCGCAAAGACGATATTCTGCGCATTGTCAAGAGACTGTGCGAACTGCGCGACGGCAAAGGCGAAGTCGACGATATTGACCACCTCGGCAACCGTCGTGTCCGCTCGGTCGGCGAACTGATGGAAAATCAGTACCGCATGGGCCTGCTGCGCATGGAAAGAGCCATTCGCGAGAGAATGAGCTCGGAAAACCTGAACAACGTCAAGCCGCAGGATTTGGTCAATGCCAAGCCGATTGCTTCGGTTATCCGCGAGTTCTTCGGTTCTTCGCAGCTGTCGCAGTTTATGGATCAGAACAACCCGCTGTCGGAAATTACGCACAAGCGCCGTCTGTCGGCTTTGGGCCCCGGCGGTTTGTCCCGTGACCGCGCCGGCTTTGAAGTCCGCGACGTACACCCGACTCACTACGGCCGCATCTGCCCGATTGAGACGCCGGAAGGTCCGAACATCGGTCTGATTAACTCGTTGTCTACCTATGCCCGCATCAACAAATACG
Organism: Alphaproteobacteria bacterium; assembly: GCA_017480995.1. Taxonomy (GTDB): domain Bacteria; phylum Pseudomonadota; class Alphaproteobacteria; order RF32; family CAG-239; genus CAZU01. The sequence goes on along the minus strand of JAFUQJ010000154.1, from coordinate 8,894 downwards.
GCTTTATCGAATGTCCGTACCGCAAAGTTGTCAACGGCGTGGTAACCAACGACGTGGTTTATCTGTCGGCCAATGAAGAAGGCAAGTTCAAGATTGCCGAAGCCAATGCCAAAGTCAAAGACGACGGGCATTTCGAAAACGAACTGATTGCCTGCCGCAAGGCCGGCGAATTCGAATTTGCGCATCCGGAAGAAATCGACTTTATCGACGTTTCGCCGAAACAGCTGGTTTCGGTTGCGACCGCGCTGATTCCGTTCCTGGAAAACGACGACGCGAACCGTGCTCTGATGGGCGCGAACATGCAGCGCCAAGGCGTGCCCTTGCTGCGTTCGGAAGCCCCGCTGGTCGGTACCGGCGTTGAAGGCGTGGTTGCCAAAGATTCTGGCGCAACGGTCGTCTGCAAAGCCGACGGTATTGTCGACGCGGTCGACGCCACCCGTATCGTGGTCCGCTCCAAAGACGAGCATGCCGCCGATGCCGGTGTCGAAATCTACCGTTTGCAGAAATTCCGCCGCTCCAACCAGAATACCTGCATCAATCAGGTGCCGCTGGTCAAGGTCGGCGACGAAGTCAAGGCCGGCGACATTATGGCTGACGGCCAGTGCACCGAAATGGGCGAGCTGGCTCTGGGCAAAAACGTTCTGGTTGCCTTTATGCCGTGGAACGGCCTGAACTACGAGGACGCCATTCTGTTGTCGGAAAGAATTTCGCGCGATGATGTCTTTACTTCTCTGCATATTGAAGAATTTGAGGTTATGGCCCGCGACACCAAGCTGGGACAGGAAGAGATTACCCGCGACATTCCGAACGTCGGTGAAGAAGCGCTGCGCAACCTTGACGAAGCCGGTATCGTTTACATTGGCGCCGAAGTCAAGGCCGGCGATATTCTGGTCGGCAAGGTAACGCCGAAAGGCGAATCGCCGGTAACGCCGGAAGAAAAACTGCTGCGCGCCATTTTCGGCGAAAAAGCCTCTGACGTCCGCGACACTTCCCTGCGCGTTCAGCCCGGTATCGAGGGTATCGTGGTCGACGTTCATGTATTCTCGCGCCGCGGCGTTGAGAAAGACGAGCGCGCTTTGTCGATCGAACAGGAAGAAATTTCGGCTCTGGCCAAAGACCGCGACGACGAAATCGCGATTATCCGCCGCAACGTCGAAGCCCGTCTGAAAGGCATGCTGCTCGGACAGACCGTGGTCGACGCGCCGAAAGGTTCAATTGCCAAAAACGCCAAAGTGACCGAAGAAGCTCTGGCGGGCATTCCGTCTTCGCAATGGCGCAAAATTGTCGTCAAAGACGAAGCGACCATGGCCAATGTCGAAGAGCTGCTGAATGCGTATGACAATCGTCTGGAAAGAATTCAGAAGCACTTTGACGACAAGGTTGAGAAAGTTCAGCGCGGCGACGATCTGCTGCCGGGCGTTCTCAAAATGGTCAAAGTCTTTATCGCGACCAAGCGTAAGATTCAATCCGGCGATAAGATTGCCGGACGCCACGGCAACAAAGGTACGATTTCCCGCGTTCTGCCGCTGCAGGATATGCCCTATATGGAAGACGGCACGCCGGTTGACATCGTTTTGAACCCGCTGGGCGTTCCGTCGCGTATGAACGTCGGACAAATTCTCGAAACTCACCTCGGCTGGGCGGCCAAGAAACTCGGCCAGCAGGTTAACGAGCTGTGGGAGCAGGTTAAGGCCGGCCAGAAGAAAGAAAAAGAGCTGCGCGACATGCTCAAAGACGTATACGGCGAGAAGCAGTATAACCGCGAAATCGCCGGCATGAGCAGCGAAGAACTTGATCTGATGGTACCGAATCTTAAAAACGGTATTCCGATGGCTACGCCGGTATTCGACGGCGCCACGGGCGACGACATCAACGCGATGCTGTCCAAAGCCGGTTTGCCGACTTCCGGTCAGATTGATTTGTATGACGGCCGTACCGGCGAGAAGTTTGACCGCAAGGTTACCGTCGGTATCATTTATATGATTAAACTTCACCATATCGTCGACGAGAAGATGCACGCCCGTTCGGTCGGTCCGTACAGTCTGGTTACCCAGCAGCCTCTGGGCGGTAAGGCTCAGTTCGGCGGACAACGTTTCGGCGAAATGGAGGTTTGGGCTTTGCAGGCATACGGCGCAGCCTATACGCTGCAGGAAATGCTGACCGTCAAGTCCGACGACGTCAACGGCCGAACCAAGGTCTATGAGGCGATCGTTCGCGGCGAAGACAGCTTTGAAGCCGGAATCCCCGAGTCATTCAATGTTCTGACCAAAGAAATCAAATCTTTGTGCCTGAACGTCGAATTGTTGAACGAAGAAGTTTAAGGTATAGGAGTTAAAAATAATATGAATGATATTATGAAATATTTTGGTCAGCAGGTATCAGGCGAATCTTTTGACCAGATTAAAATTTCCATCGCTTCTCCTGAGCAGATTCGTTCATGGTCGTATGGCGAGGTTAAAAAACCCGAAACCATCAACTATCGTACGTTCAAGCCCGAGAGAGACGGTTTGTTCTGCGCCCGCATTTTCGGTCCCGTCAAGGACTACGAATGCTTGTGCGGCAAGTACAAGAGAATGAAATACCGCGGCGTCGTCTGCGAAAAGTGCGGCGTCGAGGTTACGTTGTCCAAAGTCCGCCGCGAGCGTATGGGCCATATCGAACTGGCCGCTCCGGTTGCGCATATCTGGTTCTTAAAATCGCTGCCGAGCCGCATTTCGATGCTGACCGACATTCCGATGAAAGCTCTGGAACGCGTTTTGTACTTTGAAAACTACATCGTCATCGAGCCGGGGCTGACGCCGCTGGCCGTTAACGAATTGCTGACCGAAGACCAGTATCAGGAAGCCATTGACGAATACGGCGAGGATTCTTTCCGCGCCGGAATCGGCGCCGAAGCTCTCAAAGAGATTTTGGCGGCCATCGATCTGGAAGCCGAGCGCAAGGCCATTCGCGAAGAGCTCAAGGACAACGCTTCGGAAGCCAAACGCAAGAAGCTGGTCAAGAGACTGAAGATTATCGAATCTTTCATCGAATCCAACACCAAGCCGGAATGGATGATTCTGGACGTTCTGCCGGTTATTCCGCCGGAGCTGCGTCCGTTGGTTCCGTTGGACGGCGGCCGCTTTGCGACTTCCGACCTGAACGATTTGTATCGCCGCGTCATTAACCGCAACAACCGCTTGAAGAGACTGATCGAGCTGCATGCGCCGGACATTATCATCCGCAACGAAAAACGCATGCTGCAGGAATCCGTCGACGCTTTGTTCGACAACGGCCGCCGCGCCCGCGCGATTACCGGCACCAACAAGCGTCCGCTGAAATCTCTGTCCGACATGCTCAAAGGCAAACAGGGACGTTTCCGTCAGAACCTGCTCGGCAAGCGCGTCGACTACTCGGGCCGTTCGGTTATTACGGTCGGACCGGAACTCAAACTGCATCAGTGCGGTCTGCCCAAGAAAATGGCGCTCGAACTGTTTAAGCCTTTCGTTTATGCCAAATTGGAACTCTACGGCCACGCCACCACCATTAAGGCGGCCAAGCGCATGGTCGAAAAAGAGCGTCCGGAAGTCTGGGACATTCTGGAAGAAGTCATCCGCGAGCATCCGGTTCTGCTGAACCGCGCGCCGACTCTGCACCGTCTGGGCATTCAGGCGTTTGAGCCGGTTTTGGTCGAAGGCAAGGCTATTCACCTTCACCCGCTGGTTTGTACCGCGTTCAACGCCGACTTCGACGGCGACCAAATGGCCGTTCACGTTCCGTTGTCAATCGAAGCGCAGCTGGAAGCCCGCGTTTTGATGATGTCGACCAACAACATTTTGTCTCCGGCTTCGGGTAAACCGATTATCGTTCCGACGCAAGACATGGTTCTGGGTATTTATTACCTGACCTATGATGCCGACGGCATGGCCGGCGAAGGTATGGCGTTTGCCGACTTCAACGAGGTTCTGCTGGCTCTGAACGAGAAGGTTGTCGATTTGCATGCCAAGATCAAATGCCGCATGGAATATGTCGATGACAACGGCGAAACCAAGTACGGTCTGGTTGAAACCACGCCGGGACGCATTATCGTTTCCGACGTTCTGCCCAAGCACAAAGACGTTCCGTTCTCTTTGGTCAACCGTCTGCTGCGCAAGAAGGAAATCGGCGAAATCATCGATACGATTTACCGTCACTGCGGTCAGAAAGAAACCGTCATGTTTGTCGACCGCATTATGTCGCTCGGTTTCCAGAACGCCTGCAAGGCCGGTATCTCGTTCGGCAAGGACGATTTGATCGTTCCCGACGCGAAGAAGACCTTAATTGCCGAAACCGAAAAACAGGTTAAGGAATTTGAGGAACAGTATCAGAACGGTCTGATTACCAAAGGCGAGAAGTACAACAAGGTGGTCGATATCTGGGCTGCCTGTACCGACAAGATTGCCGACGAGATGATGAAAAACATCTCCAAGACCGAAAACGGTTACATCAACTCCGTTTACATGATGGCTCACTCCGGCGCCCGCGGTTCCGCCGCGCAAATGCGCCAGCTGGCTGGCATGCGCGGCTTGATGGCCAAACCGTCGGGCGAGATTATCGAACAGCCGATTATCTCGAACTTTAAAGAAGGTCTGACGGTGTTGGAATACTTTAATTCCACCCACGGTGCCCGTAAAGGTCTGGCCGATACGGCTTTGAAGACAGCCAACTCCGGTTACCTTACCCGTCGTCTGGTCGACGTTGCGCAGGATGTCGTCATTACCGAGACCAACTGCGGCACCGAGCGCGGCATCATTGTTCGTCCGGTTGTCGACGGCGGCAACGTTGTCGTTTCCATCGGCGACAGAATCCTCGGCCGCACAATTCAGGAAGACATTGTTCATCCCGAAACCGGCGAAGTTCTGATTGCCAAAGGAAAACTGATTGACGAAAACGACGTTGAGGTTGTTGAGGCAGCCGGTGTCGAACAGGTTAAGATCCGTTCGGTTCTGACCTGCGAAACCAAAGACGGTGTCTGCGCCGCGTGCTACGGCCGCGACCTGGCCCGCGGTACGCCGGTCAATGTCGGCGAGGCGGTCGGCGTTATCGCCGCGCAGTCCATCGGCGAACCCGGTACCCAGCTGACGATGAGAACGTTCCACATTGGCGGCGCGGCTCAGAAAGGCGCCGAGCAGGCTTCGGTTGAAGTTCCGTTTGCCGGTATTCTCAAGCTCGAAAACAATCATATGGTCATCAACTCGGAAGGCAACGGCATTATTCTGTCGCGCAACTGCGAGATTGTGATTGTCGACGCCAATGACCGCGAGAAATCGCGTCACCATGTTCCTTACGGCACGAAGATTCTGGCTGCCGAAGGCGCAAAAGTTAAGAAGGGCCAGAAGGTTGCCGAGTGGGATCCGTTTACGATTCCGGTCATCACCGAAAAAGCCGGCAAGGTTGAGCTGGTTGACCTGATTAACAATGTTTCGGTTCGCGAAACGACTGACGAAACGACAGGTATCGTTTCCAAGGTTGTTATTGACTGGCGCTCCAATTCCGCCAGCGCGGGTTTGAAACCGAGCATTATTCTCAAAGACGCCAAAGGCAAGCCGGTAACTTATGACAACGGCAAAGAAATCCGTTATTATATGTCGGCAGACGCCATTTTGTCGGTTGACAACGGTGACGAGGTTAAAGTCGGCGACGTTATCGCGCGTATTCCGAGAGAAAGCTCCAAGACCAAAGATATTACCGGCGGTCTGCCGCGCGTTGCCGAGCTGTTTGAAGCCCGCCGCCCGAAAGATCCGGCAATTATCTCCGATATTGACGGTATGGTCGAGTTCGGCAAAGACTACAAGGCCAAACAGCGGATTTCCGTCGTTCCGGCCAAAGGTCAGCCGATTGAGTATCTGATCCCGAAAGGACGTCATCTGGCGGTTCAGGACGGCGACGTCGTGAAGAAAGGCGATATGCTGGTTGAAGGTACGCCGGCTCCGCATGACATCTTACGCGTTCTGGGCGTTGAGAAACTGGCTGAATATCTGGTTAAAGAGGTTCAGGACGTTTACCGTCTGCAGGGCGTTAAGATTAACGACAAGCATATCGAAGTCATTGTTTCGCAGATGCTGCGCAAGGTTGAAATCACCCAGCCGGGCGATACCACCTTCCTGGTCGGCGAACAGGTTGACCGCGATATCTTTGAGGCCGAGAATGCCAAAGTTATTGCCGAAGGAGAAACGCCGGCAACCGCCGATCCGATTTTGCTCGGTATTACCAAGGCAAGCCTGCAGACCAAGTCCTTCATCTCTGCCGCATCGTTCCAGGAGACCACGCGTGTCCTGACCGAGGCCGCGGTCGAAGGCAAGGTTGACAGCCTCAAAGGCCTGAAAGAAAACGTTATCGTCGGCCGTTTGATTCCGGCCGGAACCGGTAATGTTCTGCGTTCTCTGAAGCGCGTTGCCGCTCAGAACGACAAAGAGATCCAGGCGCTCAAAGAAGAGGCCGCCGCTGAAATCCAGCATAAACCGGCGGAGGAAACTCCCGCTGAATAAAGGCTGCTTTTTCAGTTCTCTGAGTTGAAAAAACTCCCGGTTATGCCGGGAGTTTTTTTGTTGCGTTTGGGGGCTTTTCGTTATACAGTTGCGCCATCTGATTTGTATTATGAACGCTTACAATTAACGCATTATCATTGTTATTGTTTAACTTAATATAAAAAACTATGGATTCGTTAACGTTATTTACGATTGCTTTGTGCCTTTGCACCGCTGCGGCCATTGTGTATGATTTCCGGAAAAACCGCAAATGTGAAAAATGCAAGCATTATAAAAATGCGTTGCATCAGGAAGTTCTTGATAAGGCCGCAAACACGCTGCTGAGAGTCGCGTGCGAAATGGATGTTGTGCGCGAGCTGCAGTATGAAAAGGAATGCAAAGAAGTTTTGCTGCAGGATATTCACGACATGTTTTTCTTTCGCGAATTCAGGTATCCGGACAAGGTCAAAAGCCATCTGGAGAACCGGCGCGACGCCTTGAAAAGACAAACGTGGGATACGGATGAGGCTCAGAAAAAAGCGGCGATGTATGACGAGCTGCTGGAAGGGCTTAATCCTGAGTGGATGAAAAGCGAACATGAATGAACGCGACTGCGGCCATGATTGAAAGACTCCCGATTTTTTTGGGAGTCTTTTGTTATATATCCTGTTATATATCCAGGCATTTTTTCTGACTTATGCCTTTGGTCTGGCATTGCATAATCCGGTCGCTGTCGGGCAGGTCGTCTTCTTCGCCGAAATTGTACATGTCGGCGTCAAATACCCGTTGGTCATCGCGTTCGGGCAGCGAGTCGGTCAGAACGTTTTTTTCGACGCTGCCGATATGGAAATCCTTATCGTCGTCCCGCCGGTACGGCGCGCCGTTGAAACCGATGGTTTTGAAGCCGCAGGGTTTTCTTTCGAGGATCATGTCTTTTCTCCTTATGTCTTTATGAAAAAGATAATTCCGGAATGCCGTTTTTAAACCTGTGCGAATGAATTTTGACAATTTTTATTGATTTTAGACAAAAATGACCTTATGCTTATATTCAGTAACGGATATTACTGATAAATTACGAACTTTAAAACTTTATACCATGAATGAGGACGTATTATTGTTTATCGTGTTTCTGGCCGCGGCAGCGTCGATTTTTGCCGCTTTGAAAATCGCCGTACGACATGAGAAAAAACACCAGGAGCATCTGGATGAACTGCGCCGGCAGATATCGCAATGGCCGCATGAAAAGCTGGTTTTTGTCTGGGGCGAGTACAATGCAATTTGTTCTGTCTGCGATGCAGGTGTTCCTCCGCCGTATTTTGAGATGCTGGAATTGCTGGAAGACGAATGTGAACGGAGAAAACTCAAATAATTTTCCGTTTTTTGCAGAAAGACTCCGGAGCGTAAAAACTCTGGAGTTTTTTTGCGTTTGGTTTATAGTGGATACAGTTTGCAGTTTAGGGAGGGATAAAAAATGGCGATGTCGTTTTCATTGATTGTTCTGGGGCTGGCTCTGCTGATGGCCGGCGCCGAATATACGGTGCGCGGCGCGGCGGCGATTGCCGGCCGGCTGCATATTCCGAGCCTGATTATCGGTCTGACGATTGTGGCGCTCGGAACCTCGGTGCCGGAATGCGTGGTCAGCATCAAATCGGCTTTGAGCGGCAACGCCGGCATTTCGGTCGGCAACGTTATCGGCTCGAATATTGCCAATGTTCTGCTGGTGCTGGGCGCTTCGGCGCTGATTTATCCGGTCAGCTGCGACGGAAAGGCTTTTTATCGCGATTTTTCGTTTTTGTTCGTGGTGACGCTGGTTTTTGCGTTTTTTGTGGTCAACGGCAAATTTATCAATTGGAACGGCTGGGTTCTGCTCGGGCTTTTGGCTTTGTTTCTGCTTTATAATTATTTCGGCGCGCAGGAGGACGAGAATCCGGAGGACAAAATTCCGTCACAGCTGGCGGACCGAGGCTGGGGCGTGATTTTGGCCGCTTTTGCCGGCGGTTTGGCGGCGATTGCCTACGGCGCCGACTTTTTGGTTGACGGCGCGGTCGATTTGGCGCGGATATTCGGAATCTCGGAAGAAGTAATCGGGGTTACGATTGTGGCGGTCGGAACTTCGATGCCCGAAATGGCGACCAGCTGCGTGGCGGCGTTTCGCCGCCAAAACGGCATCGCGCTCGGAAACGTAGTCGGTTCGAACATCTGGAATATCGTGTTCGTTATGGGGGCGACGTCGGTCATTACCGACGTTAAGGTGGCGGATCAGTTTATTTTGTTTGACGTCTGGGTTATGATGTTCGCTTCGTTTATGCTGCTGCCGATTATGATGTTTAAGAATAAAATTACGCGCGGCGAGGGGTTGTTTATGCTGTTGTGCTTTATAGCTTATATATACGCCCAGGTTTTAATCAG
>JAFUQJ010000153.1 GCA_017480995.1 Alphaproteobacteria bacterium | reverse complement strand
GGAAATGATGGAACTTTACCGCAAGGAAAAAATCAATCCGGCGTCGGGCTGTCTGCCGATGCTGATTCAGATCCCGGTCTTCTTCTCGCTGTATAAGGTTCTGAACATTGCGATTGAAATCCGCCACGCGCCGTTTGTCGGCTGGATTAAAGACCTTTCGGCGCCCGATCCGCTGACCGTTTCGGTGATTACGCATATTCCGCTGCCCGGGTTTCTGGATATCGGCGTCTGGCCGATTATCATGGGCCTGACCATGTATATTCAGCAAAGACTCAATCCCAAACCGGCTAATCCGGACCAGGCCAGAATGTTTGCGCTGATGCCGATTATCTTTATGTTCATGCTCGGGCATTTTGCCTCGGGACTGGTGATTTACTGGACATTGAGCAATATATTGTCAATTATCCAGCAAAAAGTGATTATGAAAAAAATCGGAGTTGATTAATGGGATTTGAGCCGGCAGCATTTACGAACGAACAGCTGAACGCGGCCAAAGCGCTGTTTAAGCAGGGCACGAAGTTTGTGCTCGGCGTGGCCGGGCTCGAACAGCTGCCGGCGGACAATCTGCCTGAAGCGGCGTTTGCCGGCCGTTCCAATGTCGGAAAATCGAGCATTATCAATGCCGTTACCGGCCAAAAGGGACTGGCCAAAACTTCCAATACGCCCGGCCGCACCCAGCAGCTCAACTATTTTAATCTGGCGGAAAAACTGTATCTGGTCGACCTGCCGGGCTATGGTTACGCGCAGGCGCCGGAAGCTCTGGTCAAAAAATGGCAGCGGCTGATTTTTACCTATTTGCAGGGACGGGTTAATCTCAAACGCGTGTTTCTGCTGATTGATTCCCGCCACGGCATCAAAAAGGTTGACGCCGAGATTATGGATATGCTTGACAAAGCTGCCGTCACTTATCAGATTGTGCTGACCAAAACCGATAAAATCAGCGCCAAAGACCTGCAGGAAGTTTTGGCGCGGACCGAAAAGGAAATTGCAAACCACGCGGCGGCTTACACCAAAGTTCTGTGCACCAGTTCCGAAAAGAATCTCGGCATCGTCGATTTGCAGGCCGAGATTGCTTCGCTCGTTTAGCTTATTTTTCAGTTTTTCTTTCTGCCGGCGTAGATAAAGACGTTGGCGGAATAGTTCTGCGGAGTAACGGTGGAAGAACGCCCGTAAATCGAGTTGGAACGCGAGGCGTCAAAAGTCAAACCATATCCTGTTCCGCCTTCCATTCTGGCGCGTCGTTCTCCATGATAACTTATTCGGAAAACACCTGTAAAACCGCCGCTGTTAGTTTCACCATAGTTAAACATGCCCGTACCTAAAGCATTTCCGGTAATATTGGGCAGCCCGGCCTGTTCTGCGGTTTTGAAGGTTGAGGCGTAAGAGGTAGAGGCGGCTTTGAGGAAATATCCGGAATAGCTCGGCAGGTATGAGCCGAACGAACCGCTGATAGCGGCGTAAAGTTCGGGATATTGAGAAGACGAATAAGAGCGGCCGTTGCACAAGAGCCAGCCGTTATGGTCAGACGTGCGCAGCGAATATTTCAAATCACCGGGCGAGGCTTCAAAATCGCATTTTCCTTTGGAACTGTCGGTCGGACATTTGACATAGGAGCCCGGACATTCGGACACGGTGTCGGTAAAGCCGAGGGAATCGCAGGAAGGCCCGTCTTCACAGAAGACGAGAGCCGTGTCAAAGGGACATTTAATCATGTTTTTGCCCGAACACTGCGAGACGGATTTGGTAT